>PSRJ01000351.1 GCA_003175985.1 Terriglobia bacterium | reverse complement strand
GTTCGCCCGCCACATCGCTGACGAATTCCAGAATCTCGTGGATCAGATCGCGCACGGGGACCTCCGCCTGCTTGCCGAAATCGATCAGGCGCCCGTCGAGCCCATAGCGCGAGGCGCGCCATTTGTTCTCCATGATCAGCGCCCGGCTGTAGTGGCGAAAGCTCAGGTTCTGCTCGTGGAGCCGGTAGAGCTTGGCGATCACGGCCTGGCACAGCGCCGCGATCGCGATCGTCTCGTCCACGCGCATGGGGATATCGCAGATGCGGAACTCCAGCGTGGGGAAGTGCGGATGCGGCCGGATATCCCACCAGATCTTCTTCGCGTTATCGATGCTGTTCGTCTTGATCAGCAGGTTCACATAGTTCTCGAACTCCGACCAACTGCTGTACAGATCGGGGATATTGGTGCGCGGAAACTTGTCGAACACCTTGCAGCGGTACGACCGCAGCCCCGTCTCCATCCCCTGCCAGAACGGCGAATTCGTGGAAAGCGCCAGGATATGGGGCAGGAAATACCGCGCCCCGTTCATCACCTGGATCGCCGTCTCCCGATCCTCGACTCCGATGTGGACGTGCAGCCCGAAAATCAGGTTTGCGCGCGCCACCATGCGCATGTCTTCCACGATGGTGTGGTACCGTTCGTCGGGGTAAATCTCCTGAGTGCGCCACTGGGCGAACGGATGCGTGCCCGCCGCCGCCAGCCGCAGCCCATTCTCCCGCGCCAGCGTGATGATCTGCCGCCGTATCGACTGGATCTCCAGCCGCGCTTCCTGAATATTCCGGCAAACTCCGGTGCCGATCTCGATGACCGACTGGTGCATCTCCGGCTTCACGCGTTCCGCCAGCAGCGTCTTGCCCTTCTGCACGATTTCCGCGTGAATGTGCGACCGCAGATCGCGCGAATTCGGATCGATAGTCTGATACTCTTCTTCGATTCCGATATTGAAGCTGGGACTAGTCATTTGCCGTCCTCCAGGTATCGCGACCAGTGATACGACGGCCGCCGGGGCCCTTCCAAGGCCCTCTGCACTGCCATTTCGGCCACTTCTTCCACAATCCATCGGAAGTTGCTGGCGCCCACGGATTCCAGCCCTGCGTCGGGTGCGGGATTCATGAAGTCGATGGCGCAAGGAATCCCGTCCTGCACCGCAAACTCCACGGTATTCAGATCGTAGCCCAGTGCCTGGCAGAGCTTGAGCGCATCGCGTTCCATGCGCAGCCCGAGCGCCTGCTCCGGCGGCGGATTTCCGGGAACGTAGCGCAGGGCGTGCGGCTGGCCGGGGTCATAGCGCATGATGTGCACTTTTTCGCGGTTCACCACGTAGCAACGGAAATACTCCTGGAACTCGACCGCCGCTTGCAGGGTCATGCACAGCGTGCCGGTCTGATCGTACGCCGCGAACAGCTCCTCGGGCGAGTTCACCTTGTAAACATTCTTCCATCCGCCGCCATCGTGCGGTTTGAGAAAGGCCGGAAAGCCGACGTATCCGAAAATCCGGTCCCATGGCAGTGGGAATTCGAGGTTCCGCATCGAACGCTCGGTGGTCCCCGGAGGATGCGATTTATGCGGCAGCAGAACGGTGCGCGGCACCGCCACTCCCAACCTGTCGGCCAGCGCGTAGTTGAAGAACTTATCGTCCGCGCTCCACCAGAACGGGTCGTTGATCACCTCCGTTCCGCCTAGCACGGCGTTCTTCATGTACGAACGGTAGAAGGGAATATCGTGTGAAATCCGGTCGATGATCACCGCGTAACGAGCAGGGGCCGCCATCTCCACTCCGCCCACTTTGAGGTGTTCGGCGCGAACATCGCCGACGCCCATCGCGTTGATCCGGTCCACGAGCGCCGGAGGAAACGACTCTTCCATTCCATACAGCACGCCGATTGTTTTCATCGCTTCTCCGTCACGCGAAAAACTTCACCGCCATCTGGCGCCACCAGGGCCAGTCGTGTCCAAACCCCTCCCATACATCCAGCAGATGCGGCACGTGCTTCACGCCGAATTCGTGCGCCAGCTTGACGTTTTGATCGAAGAGCGGATCGTGATTGCCCACCGCGAGCACGTAGTAGTTCCTTCGGAACCGTTCGAGCTGCCAGCCATCGTTCAAGCCGGGCAGATAGTCGAGCGGCGCATGAAAATACGCATTCTGATCGTAGTATCCGTCGAGAAAGCGATGTGGAATGTCGAACGCCCCCGACATGCTGACAGCATAGGTCACCAGATCCGGATGCCGCAAGGCGAAGTTGATGGCGTGATAGCCGCCGAAGCTGCACCCGGTGGTCCCGATCTGGCCCCAGCTCGTACGCTGGCGCACGAAGGCCGCCAACTCCAGAACCAGGTAGGCATCGAAGGCGTTCTGCCGGTGCAGCCGGTCCGCGGGACGCGCGCCGTGGTTGTACCACGACTCGCTATCCACCGAATCGGCGCAGATTACCTGGAGTTCTCCGCGATCGATTTTGGAAGCCAGCGCCCCCACCATGCCGCGATCCTCATATTCATAGAATCGCCCGCCCGAAGTGGGAAACACGACGAGGGGGAAGCCCCGCTCGCCAAACGCCAGCAGCTCCATATCGCGATGGAGCGAAGGGCTGTACCATTTCACATACTCTCTGCGCATGTCCGAAGATCCATCATACGGTGCTAGCCTGAAGGATTATCGCGTGGCCCAAGGCACCCTCCGTTTACATAACAAATTTGCATCGCAGTTCCTGTCCACCAGGCGGGACCTGATCGTGTATCTACCGCCGGGCTACGAGGAATCCACGGCGCGTTACCCGGTCTTTTATCTCCAGGATGGACAGAATCTATTCGACCCCGTCACCGCCTTCAACGGCCAGACCTGGGGCGCCGATGCCACGGCCGACGACCTGATCGCGCGCGGCAGAATCCAGCCCGTGATTCTTGCGGGCATCTACAACACCGGAGTGCGCCGCATCTCCGAGTACACACCCACCCGCGACCGCCAATCCCGGAAGGGCGGCAAGGCAGTGCGCTATGCGCAGATGCTGGCGCGCGAAATCAAACCCTTCATCGATCATGAGTACCGCACGCGCAAAGGCGCGGCCGATACTGCGGTGGGCGGGTCCTCGCTGGGCGCGCTGGCCTCTTTGGTGACCGGGCTCGAATATCCGCGCGTGTTTGGCGGGATGGCGATGCTCTCGCCCTCGGTCTGGTGGGACGGCCGCTCCATCCTTTCCATGGTGCGCGCGTACCGCAGCCGCATTCACGGGCGTATCTGGCTCGATATCGGGACTGCCGAAGGAAGCAATCCATCGCAGATCGTCGAAGACGCACGTTTACTCCGCGATGCGCTCATCGAGCGCGGATGGAGCGATCTGCGGTATTGCGAGGCCGAAGGCGCCGATCACTCCGAGAGGGCGTGGGCGGCGCGCTTTGGCAGCGTTTTGGAGTATCTGTTTCCTCCGCGTTAGGGGCTCTTCCGCACGACCCACGTCGTCATCGAGCGCTGGTTTTGCACGACGGTGGTCTTCAGCGGGTCCAGCAGTTGACCGCCGAGTTGGCTCGTGAGCCGCATCAGAAGCTCCTCATCCACCAGGTAACGCCTGGAGCCGTCCGGCAGAAGGCAACGCCGTCCGGCGACCGGTTGCACCTGCGTCTCGATGCCGATGGAGGATGCCAGGCGGCAGAAGAACAGACCGCCCGGCTTCAGGACTCGCCAGGTGCCGCGCAGCATGGCGTCGAACTGGGCGTCGTCGCGCGCGAAGTGGAGCACGGCGCTGCTGATCACCACATCCGCGAAGGCGTCCGGAAAAGACATAGCATCCACCGGTTCCACACGAAAGTTGCCGGCGGGGAGCGCCGGCGCAAGCGAGCCGCTCAACTCGCGAGTGGCGGCAATCGCCTGCGGATCGGCGTCGGCGCCGAAAACCTCATATCCTTCCCGCAGCAGATAGACGAGATTGCGGCCGAAGCCGCAGCCCGCGTCCAGAACGCGCATTCCGGGGGCGATGCGCCCCCGCAGCAGTTGGTCGAACAGGTAGATGTCGATCGGGCCGAGTAGGGATTCGAGTGGCGACATTGCGTCCCTTTGATGATAGGCTTCTTAAGGAGGTCCTGATGCGACGCGTGGTGTTTCTTTTGGTTTCGGTCTCCTTCGCGCTGGCGGCGCAGACCTTTCCCTACGACCACATCCACGTGAACGTGCCCGACCCGGCTGCGGCCGCCAATTGGTATGAGAAGTACTTCGGCGCGCGGCGCATCACCGAAGCTCCGGACCGCTTGATGTTCGGCAGCACCCGGTTTATGTTCCTCCGCAAGGCCGATGCGAAGCCCAGCGCCGGAAGCGCCGTCGATCACGTCGGTTTCTCGTTCGCCGACCTCGACGCCAAGATGAAGGAATTCGAAGCGGCGGGTATCAAGATCGTGACGCCAGTGCGGGATGTGCAGGGTCTATTCAAGCTCGGCTTCGTGGAAGACCCCTGGGGCACGCGCATCGAAGTGGTGCAGGATCCGGAACTGCTGGGGCTGCATCACGTCCACATGCGCGGTCCGAACCCCGATGACGTCTTCGCCTGGCTTCTGGCGAAGTTTGGGGGCGAACGCACCAAGCTCAAGGGGCGCCTCGATGCCGTCAAGTACAGCGCCGCCGGTTTCAGCGACATGTGGATCCTGGTGCAGAGCGGTGACGCGGAGCCCAGCGAGGGGCATGCCATCGACCACATCGGCTGGCGCTCTAGCGGCGCCCTGGCGAAGACGATCGACGATCTGCGCGGTAAAGGTGTGACGATCCTGACCGAGCCGCGCCCGCTGCCGCTTCCCAACGGTCCCACGATCAATTTCGCGTACGTAGCCGGACCCGCAGGCGCGAAGATAGAGCTGGTGGAACGTCCCGGCCTCAAGCCCGGCCAGTAAACAGTGGGACTTCTCTACCCGATCACGATATTTCTTTCTGCATTTCTCCTCTTCCAGGTACAACCGGTCATCGCCAAAATCATTCTCCCCTGGTTCGGCGGGTCATCCGCCGTGTGGAGCACATGCATGCTCTTCTTTCAATCAGTGCTCCTGCTAGGCTACGCCTATGCGCATTGGCTGCATGAGAAGGTTTCGGGACGCAAGCAGGCTGTCGTGCATATCCTGGTCCTCGCGGCGAGCCTGTTGGCACTGCCGATTGTGCCCAATCCCGCCTGGAGAACCGCCACCGTGGGGAATCCGGCGTGGCGAATCCTCGCCTTGCTCGCGCTGACTATCGGCCTGCCGTACTTTCTGCTATCGTCCACGAGCCCACTCCTGCAGGCATGGTATGCGCGCACTCACAAAAGCGGAATGCCCTATCGGCTCTTCGCCCTCTCAAACTTTGCTTCCATGCTGGCTCTGCTCAGTTACCCCGTGCTCGTCGAGCCGGCTTTGGCGGCGCGCACCCAGGCGGGCATCTGGTCGGTGGCTTACGCGGTCTTTGCGGCGCTCTGCGGGCTCACGGCGTGGAGGGTTTCCACGCGCGGTGGCGGTGCGGAAGTCGCCGCCACTCCCACGCCCGATATATCCCCTGCGCCGGCGGGCTGGACTCTTCGACTGCTTTGGATCGCCTTCGCCGCTTGCGCCTCGATCTTACTGCTCGCCGTGACCACGCATCTGACGCAGGATGTCGCCGCCATCCCGTTTCTTTGGATCCTGCCGCTCAGCGTTTATCTTTTGACCTTCATTCTGTGCTTCGAATCGTCGCGCTATTACCGGCGCTGGGTCTTTCTCCCGCTGTCCGTGCTCGCCCTGGGTTTCCTGGCGTACCGGCTGTGGCCCAATCGCCCGGTGATGGCCATGAAACCCTTGATTGCTCTCCTGGCCGTCTCACTATTCGTCTGCTGCATGGTCTGCCACGGCGAACTGGTGCGGCGCAGGCCGCCGGCCCGCTACCTGACCTCTTTTTACGTCTCGATCTCACTGGGCGGCGCCCTGGGCGGCATCTTCGTCGGTCTGCTGGCGCCCTACCTGTTCAGCGGCTATTACGAGTTCCACCTCGGCCTGGCATTGTGCGCGGCGCTCATCGTAACGGCGCTGTGGAAAGCCTCGCGCCCGGTGGCGCGCGCGGCGCTGGCCGTGGCGCTGGCCGGTTATCTCTTCGCCCTGGGAGTGGTGCTTCGCGAAGCCGTTCAGCCCTATCGCGTCGTCGCTCGCAACTTCTATGGCCAGCTTCGGGTGAAAGATGAGGGCGACCCCAAAACGGACGACACTGCCACCCGGAAGCTGATTCACGGCACGATCAATCACGGCGAGCAGATGCTGCGCGAACCCTACCGGCACATGCCTGTCACCTATTTCTGCCCGGCGAGCGGAATCGGCCGCGCCATGAAGGCCTTGGAGGGCGCGCCCCGCCGCATCGGCATTCTCGGGTTAGGTTGCGGCACGCTGGCCGCATATGGTCATCCCGGCGATACCATTCGCATTTACGAGATCAATCCCCAGGTGCTGCAGTTAGCGAACTCCGAGTTCTCGTATCTGCGCGACACACCGGCGCGCACCGAAGTGGCGATGGGCGATGGACGCCTTGTGCTCGAATCGGAGGCCGGCCAGCAATTCGATCTCCTGGTGATGGACGCCTTCTCGGGCGATTCGGTGCCGGTGCATCTCATCACGCGCGAAGCCTTCCGCGACTACTTCCGCCACCTCAAGCCGAACGGAATCGTGGCGGTGAACATTTCCAACCGCTATCTCGATTTGCAACCCGTCATGGCGAACGCGGCCGCCGACTTTGGTAAAGTCGCGCTGGTCTACCATTTCGATCCCGACGAGGAAGACTTTCTGTGCTTCGCGTGCTCCTGGGTCCTGATCATGGATCCCGCCACGCTGGCAGCTCACCCGGACCTCAGGCAGCAATCGGCGGTGTTGCAGCCGCGCCCCGGCTTTCGCACCTGGACCGACGATTTCTCGAACCTGTTCGGGATTCTAATGTGAGCGGGGGCGGCTAATCCATCATCGGCTTGGCGTTGCGCGCGAAGTAGAGCGCCACGGCGCGATCGATGTTGGCCTTGTTCATCCGCGTGGGCCTGCCCTCGTACTCGTTGATTGCCTTCACCAGGCGATAGATGTCCATCGGGTAGCAGGCACGTAGATGCTTGGAACCCGCCGCCAGGCAGCGCTCCCGCAGGTACGCGGCGCTTCCGGGTTCCATGGGTATCTGTTTCTTCTGCATCACGCGGTTGAAGATCTCGTCGAAGTTCTCGGGGCTGACATTCTCTACGAGCACTTTGGTCTGGATGCGCCGCAGAAAGGCTTCGTCGGCCAGGTCGTAGGGGTCGAGGTTGGTCGAAAACACCACCATGAGTTCGAACGGAACCTGGAACTTCATTCCGGAAGCCAGGGTCAGGTAATCCACGCGCCGGTCGAGCGGAACGATCCAGCGGTTGAGCAGTTCGCGCGGTGTCAGCATCTGGCGGCCGAAGTCGTCGATGATCAGGATGCCGTTGTTGGCCTTCAATTGGCACGGCGAAATGAACACCCGGGTGTCGGCATCCATCTGGAGTTCGAGCATCGAGGCGGAAAGCTCGCCGCCCACGGTGATGCAGGGCCGCTGGCAAACCACCCAGCGGGGATCGAGCAGGTCATCCGAATCGGGCACGGCGCGATGCACCACGGGGTCAAACAGCGTGACGATGTGGCCATCCACTTCGATGGCATAGGGCACCAGAACGGTGTCCTGGTAAATGCGCAGGATCCGCTCCGCGATGCTCGTTTTGCCGTTCCCGGTGCCGCCGTAGAGAAACAGCGACTGGTGTCCGATCAACGAAGGCCCGAGTTGATCGAGCAGGTTGTCGGGAAGGACGATGTCGTGGAAAGCCTGCTTCAAGCTTTCGCGATTCAGTTGCACGTGCGCGGCCTGCGACTGCACCACCCGGTGGTATTCCTGGATCGAGACCGGTGCCGGCCCGACATATTGACAGACTTCGTTCCGCGACGTGGCCAGCGCGCGGCCCGCGGCCGTCAGCATGAACGAGTAGTCGTTACCGACCATGCCCTTGACTTCCAGGAGCTGCTGCTGCCGGAACTGGTGAAAGATCGTTTCCAGGATAGGAAACGAAAGCTTCAGCGTGCTGTTCAAGGCCGAGAGCGTCGCCGAGCCGTGCAGCCAGAGGTAGCGCAGAATGAGATCGTTCACCAGCGAGCGCGGGATACCGAGGTGGTCGACGCGATCGGGAATTGTAGGCCGGCCAACTGGCTCTTCGATATCGGCCAAGGCGCTGTTTGCAGGAGTCATAGTTTCCAGGACGCTGCCTTGGACTGTACACCGCGGCGGTGGGTGAGGGCCAGTAGCCGTTGGTTAACTGCTCATCTTGTGCGCACTGTCGGGAGTGAAGGGAATGACTTCACCATCGAACTCCGGGCCTTCAGGTTTCACCTGCGGCGCGATGGCGCGGTACATCTCCTGGCCCAGATCGAAATCATGATCGGAAGGCGCAGCGGCCTTCGTGCCCTCGAGTGGAAGTTCCGGTGTCATGGAAGGTTCAAATCTTCGGCTCAAATCTGAGCGGGGCAAATCCAAACTAAAGGACTTAACCCCAAATTCCGGCTCAGCTTGAGCCGAACCCGATCCCATTCTGCACCGTAGCCGCGCGGAGTCGAGGCATTCCAGCGACATGCGAGGCGTTAAATGCCAACCCGGCAATGAGAAAAAATTGGGATGGCAGGCGAAACCGCCTGCCCCACCAAACCTGGCTTCTCAGTTTCGCAGCCTATAGCGCGCAGGCCCAATGTTACTGCACGTGGATTTCCGCGAGGAGACGCAAGCCGCGCTCGGTCACGGTGTGCAGCGGGCGGCGGCCGCAGCCGGGTCTCCGGGACGAAATCCGCGTTTATCGCGATAGACTTCGTGGCAGTGCAAACAGGAATCGGCAAGCTGGTTGCTGGCATCGCTCACCGCTTGCTGGCTTCGCATTTGCGAGGCCCGGTACGCCGCCCTGCCCGCTTCGGCAAGCTCCAGCGAGAATTTGATCCAGTCGGGCCGATCGACCGGTACCGGCTTGCCATTCTCGCAGCGGCGTCCCGGCGTCAGCATCAGTGGAGCCGATTCGGCGACTGCCACTGCCGCATAATCCACGATCTGCCAGCCGGAATAGATACCGGCGCCCCAGTCGGTCCAGGAAAAGGCCGCGGTGGCCGCGCCCGCCGGGCCAGGCTTGGCCGGCGCACCCGGATCGTTGGTTTGGACATTGAAAATGATGTTGGAACTGGGGAACAGGATGCCCCGCATCACCTGCGCCAGATTCCCCGCCGCCGGAAAAGCCGGAGTCTGCGATGCGGGCGCTGCGGTGGCTTGCCGCGTACCCGCCGCCAGGATGATCGACTTCTGCGCGCCCTCATCGGCACTGAGTTCGTTTCTTCCCGAAGGAAACTTGCCGGCCTGCAAGATGTAGGAGACCACGTCGGCCGCCTCGGAAGCCTTGAGTTTCCCTGGATTGTCGGCCGGCATCGTGTTCCGAATCTTAGCCGCCAGTTCAGAGAGCGGCTGCGTTCCCCAGCCGGCGAGAAACGCGCTTCCGGCCAGCGGCGGCGCTACCTTCCCTTCCAGCGCATCCCCATGGCACGCGGCGCATTTTTCGCGATAGAGCGTGCGTCCACGCGCAGCTTGGGAATCGGTGTATACGCCGTTATTGGCAGTGCGGATCTGCTGGGCGTACACTACGGCCGCGAGCAATGAGGACAGGATTCCAGCGGCAACGAGGGTTCTCATGGACCTTCGATTATATGCCAGGGTTTCGGAGGCGAACACTCCGAAGCCATTTTTTCCGCAGCCAGCTAAACTAGCTCATCGCGACGATTCCCGAGTACAATACCAGACCACCGGAGGTTTTCGATGCCAACCTACATCGCACTTCTCAAATGGACTCCTCAAGGACTCCAGACCATCAGACAAAGCCCTAGCCGGCTGGAAGCCGCCCGCAAGGGTTTTGAAGCCGCGGGCGCGAAAATGAAGGATTTTTACATGGTGACCGGGCAATACGACATGATTGCGATTATTGAAACACCGGATGATATCACGCTTGCCAAAGTCATCTTGTCGCTGGGAGCGCAGGGGAACATTACGACCGAAACCTGCCGGGCGTACACGGAGGACGAGTACCGCAAAATCGTCGGTGGAGTTGTATGACGGCACGGATCGCGGTGCTGGCCGCCACGGCTGCGGTTATTTCCAGTGCTTGTTTTGCGCAGAGCCATCCGGAGTATCTCCGGATTGGACGCTTGAGCGCAGCGCTCTACAAGCCCGACAGTGGGACTGCCCCCCACGTGGCCTTCCTCATTGCTCACCGTACGGCGGATTATCTGAATCACATCGGCTGCCGGGAATTGTCCGCGCGCGGCTTCCTCGCGCTTTGCTTCAATACCAGGTTTCAGAACAACGAGGCATCGGTCCGGTGGGAAGAGCTGCCTCTCGATGTAAAGGCGGCAGTGGATTTCGCGCGGAGCCAGACCGGCATTACCAAAGTCATCCTCTTTGGACACAGCGGGGGCGGACCGCTGATGAGCTTCTATCAAGCTGTAGCGGAGAAGGGGCCGGCCTACTGCCAGGCGCCGGAAAGGCTGGTGAAGTGCGGCGGCGATTTGAACGGGCTCAAGCCCGCGGACGCTATCGTGTTCGCCGACGCTCATTCCGGGAACCCCGTACAGACGCTGCGTAGCCTTAATCCATCGGTAAAAGTAGAGGGCGGCAAGCGTCTTGTCGATTCCACCCTTGATCCGTTCGATCCCCGCAATGGATACAACCCGAACGGCGCTTCCCATTATTCGAAGGAGTTCGAGGAAAAGTATTTCACCGCGCAGGCCAGACGCATGAACGAACTGGTCGACGCAGCTCTTTCCGCCCAAACGCGAATCCGGAACGGCCAATATCCGTACACGGACGATGACATCGTGATCATTCCGTCAGGCGGCAACCCCGGGCCGGGGCCCGGCGGCGGCGCGACCCTTGCGGCGCTCGATCCTTCCGTGGCCGGACTGATGAGCACCATGCGTCCCGAGAAGTTGCTTATGAACGATGGAACGATCAAAACTCAGATCGTCCGCAGTGTCGCGGTTCCACAGCCAGAGACGGCCGCGACGAATCGCGCATTCGACACCGGAACGAAGATTTTCACGCTCAAGTCATTCTTGAGTGCGAACGCAACGCGGGCGACGAATTCCCGCGACGGAATAGATTACTGTTCCACAAACAATTCAACAACCTGCGCCGTGCAATCGATTACGGCGCCGATCATGATCGCGGCAATGGGCGGATATCAGTTCATTCGCGATGACGAGATCCTCTTGGAAAAATCGGGGAGCAGGGATAAAGACTACGTTGTTATCGAAGGCGCGCTCCACGGTTTCGGACCCTGCACCGCCTGCGAGAAGACGAGAGGACAGTATTCCAACACCGTGAAGAACCTCTTCGATTACATCCGCGATTGGGCGAACAAGCGATTCTAAAGGATAGCCGCAAGTTCGCCGCGGACCCAAAATTGCTGCTCCATCGGCGCTACAGGAGGATCAATGCGGACAGTGTATAAGAATCAATGTCTTTTGACCGGCCTGGCAATATTGATCGGCAACATGAACGTGTTCGCCGCCGAGCCGAATGTAACAATTACAACAGTTACTCTGCCAGCCGGGACTCGGATTCCCGTACGCCTGGGGCAGGCGCTCGATACGAAGCGGGACCGGCCCGGAACGCCGTTCGTGGCACACGTGTCGGAGCCTGTCCGCCACGATGGCGAAGTCATCTTGCAGCGCGGAGCGGTGGTACGCGGCCACATCGTGGAATCGAAGCCGTCGGGGCGTCTGAAAGGGCGCGCCCTCATGAGCCTGAGCCTCGATTCGGTTTACTCGCATGGGCGAACCTACTCGATCGCCACTTCCGACCCATCGTTCGCGAGCAAAGGCCATAAGAAGCGTAATCTGGTCTTAATCGGGGGTGGAGCCGGCACCGGAGCAGCCATCGGAGGGATCGCCGCCGGAGGTGTCGGTGCATTGATCGGCGCGGGGGCGGGCGCGGCTGCAGGCACGGCTGGTGAACTGATTACCGGCAAACGCAACCTGCACCTGGCTCCCGAGACACGGCTCACATTCGCTTTGCGCCGTCCGCTCAGCGTGCGGACGGAAACGCGCTCCGCTCAGTATCGCCGCAACCGTCCAAGCTAAGCCGTTAGCGGGGTAGTTCGCACGTTGGTATTCGTATTGCAAAGGCCCGCGGGCGGAGGCAACTCACGTGCGTATGTACAAATTCTCCGGTTGTGTTGCTGTTCTTCTGACCACAGGCCTTCAGGCGTTGGGTCAAACCAGCGAATCGTCTCGCGGTTTCACCTGGTATGAGCGATTCGAGGGGAGTGTGAACACGCTGGGCGCGGTGACGCGGCTGGATTCGACAGTTGGCTACAACTTCGATTCTCATTTTTCCGTGGCAGGTGGAGTTCCGGTCTATTTTGTCAGGCCGTCGAGCTCCACCACCGCAGCTACGGGAACGCATTCGTTCAGCGGAATCGGAAACGCCTATGGTCAATTCCAGTTGACGCTCGCGAACCCCGTGGTGGATTTCGCTTCCACCATCACCGTCACAGCGCCAACCGGCGACGAAGCGATTGGTTTAAGCACCGGGCATGTCACAGTGGATTGGAGCAACTATTTCGAACGAACCTTTTCACGCCTCACGCCTTTCGGAGACATCGGCTTCTCCAATTCCATTTCCGATACGGCCTTCTTCATCCGGCCATACGAAACCTATGGCAGCATCGCGCATTGGCAGGCCGGAGCCCGCTACCGGCTGGTGCATTCGGTGAGCGCGGCCGGATCTTTCTATGGTGTTGAGCCGCTCGGTGAGCAAACCCTGGTGAGCCGCCTGTCGGGAGTGTTCGGGTCGGGAAACGTAGCCACCGGTCCGGACCTCACGCGCGATCACGGGTTGTCGGCGTGGGCGGAGATCGGGAGCGGCTCGCACGTGAGTTTTTACGGAGGCTACACGCACAGCACCAAGTTTAGTTTGGACACAGTCTTCTTCGGCGTAGGTGTAAGTATGGGGAAAGTGCTACGCCATTGGGGAATTTGATTCTTCGGGAGAGGAGTTTGCAATGAAGAGTCTTTGCTGGGCGATCACCGGACTGGCGGTTGCTTACGCTTTGCCACCGGGCTGGGGAGAGCATGGTCATGGCATTGGTCCGATCGGCAGTCACGGCGCCCCGCCGAATTTTTCGAGCCCGCAGGCAACGACGGCGAGGCCCATTGTTGCCCCGGCGCTGCCTAATTCCGCCATTCCGAATCACGCAGCCACGCGTGTGAGTGCGAATCCGGCACTGTCCGGTCGCATTCAGCCGGTTCTCCCGGCCGGCATGGGCGCGTCGTCGGCCGCTTCCGGTTTCGCGAGTCAGGCACGATTCCTCGAAGCGTTGCACGTCTCGAATGACCTCGGTATTCCTTTCAACCAACTCAAAGCGGAAATGACCGGGAGCGATCACGATTCCCTGGCGCGGGCGATTCATGAGCTGCGCCCCGACATGGATCGCGAGGCCATCAAGAATTCAGTTAAGACCGCGCGCGGCGAGGCGCGGCAGGATCTTCGTTCCAGCGCCGCCAGTCCGGCCGGGGTATCGTCGCGCATTGCGCAGCACCCGGTGCTCGATACACGCGTCGTTGCGCTTCTTCCCGCCGGCATGAGCCTCCAGTCCGCGGCCGCGGGTTTCACCAATACAGGACAGTTCATCGCAGCGCTTCACGTAGCGCGCAATCTGAACATTCCCTTCAGCCGGCTGAAAGCGGAGGTCACCAGCGGAGTGCCGCTGGGTCAAGCTATTGCGGATTTGCGGCCGGCTCTCACCCCGGGCGTGATCAGAGCGGACCTGCGGCTCGCCGAAAGGCAGGCGAAGCAGGATCTCGGCGCAGGCGATGAGGTCGAGCTGGTATCGGAAAGATAGAACCGACCGCGCGCTGTTTCATCGCTATTGCGGGCCCGCGGCGGTTACCGTGTTGTTCATGTTGATGAGCTGATACCCACCCATCGCCAGACGAACCGAAGGACCGGAGAGCGCTTCGGCAGCCATCTGGTGCCATGTCATCGGCGCCGCATATAGAACGTCCCCCTCGACTGCATGGTATTCGCCCATGTTTTCGAATTTGCCGCTAATCTGGCCAACCTGAACGATCCACCATTCCGCCGGGCCCGCGTGTATGTGTCCGAAGATCGTTTTGGGATTGAAAGGCGGGTCTCCGGCTTTTGCGGGACCGCTTCCGATATTTCCGTTGCCCGTGCCGCACTTGTTGTCTTCCGCATTGACCCAGCCCAAAAGAGGGCTGGCAAAAAGGTGATCGTCCACCACCCTGGGCCCCGCCGGTTCGCACTTGGCGATCATGTCGTCGAATGTGTTGAACTCGAGCCGGTTCGGAGGGGAGTACTTGGCCGGGGTGTGATTGAACGCGACTTTGACGATCTCTCCGCCGGGCTTGACGGCCTTGGGCGCCGGCCCTTCGACCGGGTATACGGTCTTGTAGTTTGTGGGATTGACTTCCACCCAGTAGGCTGTCTGATCGCCCGTCACTTCATAGGAAAACAGGGTGCTCTTCATGATGTTCACGATCGATCCCCGACGGCCATTGGCGGGCTCGGGCTGACCTTCCACCGTGAAACCAACGTTTCCCGCAACCACCACGAAAACTGTGGGTGTGTCGGGATGCATGCGGGATGCAAATTTCGTGCCTGGGGCGGCGCCGTTGTAAGTTGCATCCTGTTCCGGATCCAGAATGATCTGTTCCTGCCAGGCACTTTGTCCCGTGTGCATGGTTTTCAGGTCGGAGAGTTTCCATAGCGGACGATTCGGAGGAAGGTAGACTCCGCCCACGGTCTTCTCGACATACCATTGCTGGGCCGGCCCCTTGCCTTTCTTGCCGCCGCGGCCAGCGGGTTCCTGGGCCAGTGCAAGGGCGACACAAACTACGACCGCCAGGCTGGGAATCGCAAACTGAATGACCTTCTTCATGGTTACTTCGCGCTTTTCAGCTTGATTTCCCCTACCTCGCCCTTGATCTCCAGTTTCGTGCCGAATGGCTTTGAGAGCTCAGCCAGACGCTGAAGAATGTAACCTGCCCGCGCGCCTGTCGCCGGCGATGGTAAGCCCCGCGTGTGGAGGAACTGGTTACTGGCGTATGCGTTATGGATATCAGGCTGGCCCTCGCCCACGTAGTTCATGACGATCGGCCGAAACGAGATCGAGTCGAGGTTTTTCCCTTGCAATTCGACATATGCGACCGCGCTCTCCCAATTCATCGGTTCGTGAATGTAAGTCAGCGTCGGCGGCAGGTTGTAAATGAAGTTGCCCAAGTCGTAAAAAATCGGCTTCCCGCGATAAATTTCGACACCGTGCAGCAATGGGGCGCCGTGCATGACGATAATATCCGCCCCCGCGTCCACTTCCGCATGCGTCCACTTCTTGAGCCAATCATTCGGGGCGAGGCGTTCCTGCATCCCTTCGGTGAAAATCGTTGCGAAGGAGTAATTGCCGAAAACGTGGTTGTGCTGATAGACGATCACCAGGTCGGCCTGCTTGTGGGCATCGCGAATACTCTGCAGGATGCGCTGCGAATCGTCGGGGCTTGGGGTGTTGGGAGCGGCGCCGGGCAGATCGGTCGTCGCCTCGTTTGGCTGGCTACCCGCAAAGATACGAAGCTCATTCACGCCCGGCCGGTCTGAGGTAGCGCTTCCTCCCGGCGCAATGAGTCCGGAAGCGCTGGCTACGAGGGCGATCGTTCCCTTTGGCGTATGGAGGTAACCGGGGGCGGCAGCCTCAACCAGGTTGTTTCCTGTCCCCGCATGAACGATTTTGCGCGCGTCCAATTCCCGAAGCGTGTTCTGAATACCCGTGACACCTAAGTCGAAGGCGTGGTTGCCCGACAACGACAACAGGTTAAAGCCGAACTTTTTCATTGCATCGAGCGCGTCTGCCGGGGCGAGAAATCCCCTGCCTTCCTGGACTGTCTGACCTCTTTCTGCGACGGTGGCTTCAAAATTGGTGAACACCACGTCGCCTTTCAACAAGCTCTGGATTACGGGGACTGCCGCCGGCGCCGTTTCCCGAATGTCCGATCGGATCATGGACTGCCCCGCCAATGTGATCGTGAGCGGCGCCGGGTTCTGGCTCTGCGCCGCTGCATTACCGCAGAGGAACACGAGAGATGCTGCTGCCGCCAGCATTCGGCCGGTAACTGATCCACGATTAGATGTGCTTGTCATTTTGGTTTTCCTTTGCTCTGCGCATGGGCACTCCAGTCGATTCTACGCCCATTGCCGGCCGCATGCCCGGTCCGCAAATCATTCGGATATCCGACAGACGACACGGTGTCGCGGCAAAGTAGAAAGTTCCCTCGCCAAGGGGCTCGGTTCTGATGATCTATGATATGTTATGAGCCGTTCCGATGAGAATAAACTCCTCAAAATGCGTCGCGTGTGGTAATTGCACTTACGTCTGTCCCATGGGCGCGATCTACATCGACCCTTCGCTCAAACGCGCCACCATCAACGACGACGAGTGCGTCGAGTGCTACTCGTGCTTTAACGGCCTGAGCCAGGAGCATCTCAATCCAACAATGGTCAGGACGATCCGCAAGCTGCTGTCGCTTGCGCGCATTCGGTTCGACCCGGAGCCGGACGTCTGTCCAACGGCTGCATTTGAACCCAACGAGCTGGCGTGGCCGCGAGTAGTTCGCCGCGCATTTTCTGATCCGCGTGTGCCGCATGAATCGACTGGCGTGGAAGGCCGGGGCACGGAGGAAGTGAAAACCAACGACGTTACGGGGCGCGTACAGTTGGGTGAAGCCGGCTTTACAATCGAATTCGGCCGGCCCGGCGTGGGTGTACGGTTCCGTGAAATACAGGAGATGTGCTGGGCCCTGGCGCAAGCCAAGGTGGCCTTCGAAAAAAAGAATCCGGTGACCTCGTTGATGTCGGATCTATCCACCGGGACGCTGCGCGAAGACATCCTGGGCGAGAAGGTGCTCTCGGCCATTGTCGAGATCAAGGTGCCGGTGGAGCGTGTGGAGGAGGTCATCCGCCTGGTGTGGGATGTGGAGAAACGCATTCGCACGGTGGTGACGCTCGGCGTCGGCGTGCGCTGCGAGTCGGACGGAGAGGATCACGTGGTGGCTCCCATTTTGGAGCGCTTGGGATACAAGCTGGAGCGCGCTAAGACGAACACGGGCATGGGCCGGGTATCGAGAGTGGTGGAACAGCCGAAAAAGGATTTGGTAAGCGCATGACCAACACACTTCACCGCTTTGGCGATGCCGCGAGTTTTCGCGACGACTACGTGGTGTTCGCCATCGCGGCAAAGGGGAAGAACGATCAGGGCTCTCTCGAAGGCCTGCGAAAATTCTTAAAAATCGCCGTGGAGTATAAGCCGGTGAACCTGGGCGACGCCCGTCATGGCGGGGCGCTGCGGCCATCGCGAAGTCTGAACCCTCTGAACCATTGGCGCCGCGACGTGTCGCTCGATTTCCAGGCCGTAATCGATGGGCTGGATCATCCCACCACATGCGCCGCCGTATTTGACAACCGACCGGCGGCGGAAGATTTCGTCAAGCGAATCAAAGAGGAAGACCTGGGCCTCAGCGTCAATATCTCTACTTCGATCGATGGGGCGGAGCAGTGCTGCCACCACGCTTGTATCCCGCGGCACAGCGTTGGGTACTCGTTAGGGTTTGAAGGGGCCACCGAAAAGCTTCCCAATTCGCAAGTACTGATGCTCTCCACCATGTGCGGGCACGGAATGATCAGTCACTCGCTCGCGAAGAAAATGATCGATTTCGTCAAAGAAGGCCGGCGCACGCCCAAGGATGCGGCCGCGACATTGATGAGGTTCTGCTCCTGCGGGGTTTTCAATCCATCGAGGGCGGAGAGGATCATTGAAGATGCTCGCAAGAAGACGACGTAGGAGCCTGCTGGAAAGCGGCTTCTCACAACCGCTCCCTAACGGTCGCGGCTCGGTAAGTTCCTTGATCGCACTCGCCCTGGTGCTGGCCGGGTCTCTCCACGCCGAAGTGAAGGTGCTGCGAAATTTCACCTTAATCGATGGCACCGGCCGCCCTCCCGTAGCGGGCTCATCCATGATCATCGATAACGGACGGATTTCCTGGGTCGGCGCGACGTCGCAACTCAAGGTTCCCGCCGGAGCCGAAACCGTCGATCTCACAGGCAAGTTTGTGACGCCGGGGATCATCAATCTCCACGGGCATGTGGGCAATACCATCGACCTGGTGCAGGACGGCAAGAATTTCACCCGGAAGAATATCGACGCCAACCTCCACACCTATGCTCTGTACGGCGTAACCACGGTGCTGAGCATGGGAACGGATCAGGACCTCATCTTCCAGGTTCGTTCGGAGCAGCGCGCGGGGAGGCCGTCGGTTGCGCGAGTTTACACCGCGGGATTCGGCTTCGTGTACACGGGCGGGTACGGAGGGCTGGCCGGGACGACGCCCTCCTATTCCAAGGTAGAAGAAATCGAGCCGGCCGTTCAAAAGCTCGCGATGCAAAAGGTGGACTTCGTCAAGTTCTGGCTCGACGATGAGCTCGGCAAGTTCCCCAAGATGCCTCCGGCGATGAGCAAGGCCATCATCGACTCCGCTCACAAGCGCAATCTGCGCGTGCTGGCGCACGTGTTCTACCTGGAAGACGCCAAGCGAGTGGTGGATCAGGGCGTCAACGGACTGGTGCACCTCGTGCGTGACAAGCCGGTGGACCAGGCGCTGATCGACGGTATGAAGAAGCAGGGCACATGGCAGGTAGCGGCGACGTTGTCGCGCGAGGCTTCGATGTTTGCCTACGCGCACACGCCGGCTTTTGCAAGCGATCCGTTCTTTAAGCGTGGGGTCTCGCAGGCCACGCTGAATCTGCTGGCCAGCCCGGACCGCCAAAAGACGATCGCGAGCGACCCGCATTTCCAGCAATACCCCGCAATTCTGGAGACGGCCAAGAAGAATATCAAGAGGCTGGCCGATGCCGGAGTGAAGTTCGGATTCGGAACCGATACCGGTCCTCCGGGCCGCTTCCCCGGTTACGGCGAACACTGGGAGATGGAACTCCTGGTCGAATCCGGGCTGACCCCAATGCAGGCGCTGACTTCCGCGACCCGGGATGCCGCCGAATTCTTGGGCGCGAAGGATCTGGGCACGCTAGAGGTTGCCAAATGGGCGGATCTGGTGGTGCTCAATGCGAATCCGCTGGCGGATATCAGGAATACCCGTTCGATCTCTTCGGTGTATATTGCGGGGAATCCGGTGAAGTAATCGTTACTTAGAACTTAGGACCAAGTGGTTCCCGTCGATATCTTTGAAGATCGAAGTCGTCCCATAGTGCATCCGCCTCGGTTCCATGATGAACTCGACGCCTTTGGCCTTGAGTTCCATCGCTGTTGCCTCCACATCGTCGGCCCACAGCGTGACGTTCAACAGCCCGCCTGGCTGCAGTTTCTCCCCGAACCGGAACAGCACGACCCGTGTGTCCGCACCCGGAATGCCTAGCTCCAGCCACCGCTGCTTATCGTTGAACGGCTGATCGGTGAGGAGCCGGAACCCCAGCACTTCGGTATAGAAGGCGAGCGCCCGGTCCTGGTCCGATACGGGAATACTGACAAACTTGACCCCTCGAATCATATGAATTTTATCCTCCCTTCACCACAGTTTGCGCTGCTACGCAGAGACCGTGCAAGCGATCTATACTGATAATTACTATAGTAGTATGCACCATATAGCTATCGACGACTACGTCGTAGATGTACTCTTGCCGGACCTTGTAGGTCACGACAAGTCCCCAGCCGGGTTCCTGGTGTACCTGATCCTCTGGACGCTGCTGTTCCGTTCCGAGAGCCGCTCCATCGCTGTCAGTTTACAAACCTTGTCCTCGCAAACAGGCCTCTCGAAGTCCGCGGTGCAGGCGGCCATCCGTTTATTGGGGCGGCGGGGGTTGATCGAAGTGACTCGGGCGTCCCCTACCGCGGTGCCCCAGTATGAGCTCGTCCGTCACTGGCTGGGGCGGCGGGGAAAAAGGCACCCGTTTTCTTTTTGACACGATGAGCTGGGTTCACGATTTCGCGAGGCCGCGGATCGGTCTTCCCGCGTCGATCTTCAAAAAGAGAATCGCTCCCAGCCCCGATAAGATTCCAATCACCAGGAACGGTGTGTACCAGCCGTAAAACTCCACTAGGTACGCGGCGAGAGCCGAGGCGAGCGCGCCTCCCAGATTACCGAACGTATTCATCACCGATGAGACCGAGCCGGCAAACTCGCCTCCGATATCCATGGTGAGCGCCCAGGAAACCCCGACCGTGGTTTCCAATCCGAACATCACCAGACCGGAGAACAGCACGCTGGTTACGGGATGCGGAATCTTATAGGCGGGCCATACGCAGACGGCGGCCAAAAGGAAGCCGGCCATGGCAACAACGCGGCGCGATCGCGTGACGTTCCCCGAATGTTTCAGCCACACGTCGGAAATCCAGCCGCCGAACAGATCGCCCAGTGTGCCGGCAATCAGCGGAACGCTCGCGAACAATCCCATTTTCTCCAGGCTGATGCCACGCGAGGCGTTCAAGTATTTCGGAAACCACGACAGGTAAAAGTCGATGTTGTAGGCGTAGCAAAAATACATTGCGCAAATCAGCCAGATCTGTGGAGACGAGAGAATCGCCTTCCAGGGGATGCTCCGTTTGGCGGAAGCAGGCGCGCCGAGGGAGTTTCGGATTACGGCGAGCTCGGCGGCATTGACGGACGAATGCTGCTCGGGACTGTCGCGGTAGTACCAATACCAGGTGGCTGCCCAAAGAAGTCCCAGGATTCCGAAACAGAAGAACGGGGCTCGCCAGCCATAACGCAGCAGGATGAAGACGACCAGGGGAGGCGTGAAAGCGGCGCCCAGGCGCGAGCCGGCATGCGTCAGACCCTGCACGAATCCTCGCTCTGCCGGAAGAACCCAACGGGAAAGGGATCGCGTCGCAATTGGGAATGCGCCGGCCTCGCCGATTCCGAAAAGGAATCGCATGGTTGCCATGGAAGCAGCGCTCCAGGCGGACGCTGTCATCGACGTGAAGACCGACCACCAGACGACGATTGCCGAGAGCGCTCTGCGTGGGCCCACCAGATCGCCAAACCAGCCGCCGGGGATTTGGAACAGGGCGTAGGCCCAACGGAACGAGCTGACAATCCAGCCCATGGTGATCAGCGAGAACCCGAACTCCTTCTGGATGGAAGGCACGGCCGCCGACATCACCACGCGATCCATGTACGTGATCATGTAAGCCGCTACGGCGAGGCCCAAAACGACGCGGCGCACGCGCGTGGGACGCTCGCACGCGACAGAGTCCTTTGCGGCTACGGCAGCTTCTTTGCGCTCGATCATAGGAGTCTTCAAGCGACGCCCAGCGATCTATCATATATCAGCCCGCGCGCTCGGCTTGAAGAGGTCTATGAAGTGGAGCAGGAAGAAACGCGTCGCGGAACGCGAACTTCGCCGTGTCTGGCCCGCTTGATTCGCGCTATTTTACTTCGAGCGTTTTGACGCCGGCTATATTCGCTCCGGAGCCGACATACCCTATGGCCCCCTTGGTTTTGGCAACGTATTCCACGACGTCGGCATCCCCCGCAACGGTCTTGGGCATGGAACCTTTGCCAGTGAATACGAGGCTGCGATAGTAGGTCTCGAGAGCGTTATCCGTCTTTCCGAGATATGTTTTCAGAAATGATTCGTGAACCGGTCCGCCCTTCTCGAGCACCGGCTCCACGTGGCTGCCATCACCGAGCGATGTCTTGGTGGCCAGAAAGACACCCTTGAGCTCGTCGCTGGAGAGTGAGGATGCACTCACACTTGGATTTGCGATTATCTTGAGATCAGCCGCATTGGCGTTCCCGCGGCCGCAGACGCAGGCCACGGCGAGGGCTAATAGAGCCGTCAGCATTGGTTGGTTTCGCATCGAGTTTCCCTCATTCTGGCGGCTGCTTTACAGGTGGTACCCCAGCCGCATTACGAGCATGTTCATGGTGGGCTTAAGACCGCCCGGATTGGGAGCCGCGTAGAAACCCCGATCCAGAACGCTATTGATCATCGCTCCATCCACGAAGTGGCCTTCCACCTTGAAATCCAGGTACCTGGTCATATCCACACGGGCGGTTACGGCCTGATCGAAAACATGGTTCATCGGATCGCCGTGGTATAGCGACCAATTGGCAATGAAGCGCGAATGGTAGGCGCCGACCTCCAGCCATTTCGAGATCCGGTAAGCAGCCGATACATAGCCGCTGCGCGCGTTTTCATTTCCGGGTATCAGTATTCCGGTGGGAGCGTTGAACACCCCGGTCTTGATTTCCCGGCGGTACTCGCCGGCAAATCTGAGATTGCCGAGCGTGTACTCCACGTAAAATGCGATCATCGGGTCCTTCAATGTGACCAGCCGGTAAGGAATGGTCGTGGGCTTGACGTACTGACCTGTCGTGGTGATGTCCTGCTTCATATAGGACGCGCCCACGAGGAGCCCTTTCACCGGAGTAGTCCAACGCAGATCCGCCCCAAAAACCGGTCCGCTGTAGTGGGTAATACTCTTCGTCGAGGAGGTGACATAGATAAAGGTTCCGTTCGGTAGTGTCACCCTGCTCGATGTGGACAAGCCGAAAAGATACCCGCCATCCGGATCGTTGGGCCGCTTGCCTCCGTAAACCGTATAACTGAAAGTGCCTATCTTGCGGACTGGAACATTCCCGTACAGGTCTCCGCCGATATGCGCGATGGAATCGCCGCGCACATCGAGCGGGTAGACTGACTGCGGCATGAGTGCCCACGTATGAAGGAACTCCATGTCCTGTGTGTCGTTGTAGAGACCCACCACGGTCTTCACTTTTCCGCCGCGCACGCCGAACCAGTCCTTGAAGCGGTAGTCGACCAGCCCCCAATCCAGACTCGGATGCCATTTGCCCAACTGTCCGAGGTTGTAATCGTAGAGCTGCGCGCCGACGCGCAACTTGTCGGTGAGCTGCGTGGATGCGTTGAAGCCGAAATCAGTCAGCCGGAAGCTTCCCTGACTGGTGTTCATGGTCACGTAGTTGTTGTGGTTCGAATAAGCAAAGCCCTGCGAGGCGAAGCTGTGGACCTGCACATCCCGCCCGTGAACGTGGAAATCAAACTGTGCATAGACGAGGCCGGGCGCGGCGGAGAGGGCCGCGGCCAAGGCGAGCGTTTTTGCTGGCATAATCACTCCGTGAAATCGATTGAGATGCGGACCGTACAGGACCCGCCGAGCGAATGCTGAGACGTTATTCACTGGTTATCTGATCGGCGGGCCGGGAGTTTTCTTTAGAGGTCAGCGGCTGCAATTGTCTAAATGCAGTCCCGGAACTAGCATAAGAGTGGATGGAACCACAGAGCGCTTTGGCAGGAATTCGCGTGCTGGACTTCTCGCACGCGCTGGCCGGTCCTTATTGCACGCTGCTGCTGGCGGATTATGGAGCCGAGGTGTATAAGCTCGAGGCGCGCTCGGGCGATATGGGCCGCGGATGGGGCCCGCCGTTCGCGGGCGGTGAGGCCAGCGTCTTCCTGGGATTGAACCGGGGCAAGCGGGGCATCTCGATCGACTTGAAACAGCCGCAGGGCCTCGATCTGTGTGGCCGGCTCATTGACCGGATGGACGTGCTCCTCGAAAACTTCCGCCCCGGCGCCATGGACCGGCTTGGCCTGGGATATGAAGCGGTCAGCCGGCGCAATCCTCGCCTCGTTTACTGCTCGATTTCCGGTTATGGACAGGGCGGCCCGTCACGTGACGAAGCCGCCATGGACCTGGTGGTGCAGGCATCGAGCGGGCTGCTGAGCATCACCGGGACCACCGAGGGCGAATCCGTGCGCTGTGGTTATGGGGTGACGGATGTAACAGCAGGTCTGTTCGCCGTGATCGGGATTCTGCTGGCGCTCCGTGCCCGCGAGACAACAGGTCGGGGCCAGTTCGTGGACGTGGCCATGCTCGATAGCATGATTTCTACCATGAGCTCCAATTACATGACCTACCTCGGCTCCGGCATCGTTCCCCGGCCGATGGGCACGGCATTCCCGACCGTGGTGCCCTACCGCGTCTTTCACACCGGCGACCGCGAGATTGCAATTGCCGTAGGCAGCGAAAAGCTGTGGGCCGCCTTTTGTGGGGCGATCGATCGGCCCGATTTATCGGATCACCCGGATTACGCCAGCAACGCGCAGCGCATCCGCAATCGAGGTGTGTTAGAACCGCTGCTGGAGGAGGTTTTCCGGCATAGACCCGCGGGCGCGTGGCTCGAAAGACTCCAGGCGGCCGGCATCCCGGCTTCGCTGGTACGCAATTTCCAGGAGGTTGCGGAGCATCCGCAATGTGCCATTCGGGAGATGTTCCCGGTGCTCGAACACCCGGTCGCCGGACCGCACCGGGTAACCGGCACGCCGGTGAAGCTTGGGGAGATGCCTGCCCGGACGCGTACCCCGGCGCCGCTGCTGGGCCAGCATACCCGCTGCGCGCTGCAGGCGCTGCTCAGTCTGGACGATCCAACGCTCGACGAGCTTGCTTCAAGTGGAGCGATTTTCGAATCCTCCGTGCCCCCCGGGACCGTAGCCTAGAAACGTGGCGCTCCTCGGATTCGTAACCATCGCCGTACTGCTCGCGCTTATTCTCGGCAAAAAGATGACTCCGCTAGGCGCGCTGATTGCAGTTCCAGTGGCGGCTGCGGTGGCGGGGGGCTTCGGGTTTCAAACGGCAGGCTTCATGCTTCGGGGCATTCAAAGTGTCGCGGGTGTGGCCGGGATGTTCGTTTTTGCCATCCTGTATTTCGGCATAATGACCGACGCCGGAATGCTCGATCCGATCATCGACCGGATCCTCGCAGCCGCCGGCAGCGACCCGGTGCGCATTGTGATCGGCACTGCGCTGCTCGCCTTGCTGGTGCATCTGGATGGCTCCGGCGCCGTGACCTTCCTGGTGACCGTGCCGGTGATGCTGCCGCTTTACGAGCGCCTTGGCATGGATAAGCGCGTGCTGGCGTGCGCAGCTTCTCTCGCGGCAGGCGTAAACTTCCTGCCGTGGACCGGGCCGATGATTCGTGCGGCGGCCTCACTGCACCTCACGGTCGCGTCCATTTTCAACCCATTGCTACCGGTGCAGTTGGCAGGACTCGTATTCGTATTTAGCGCCGCCTGGTGGCTGGGCAGAAGAGAAGCAAAGCGATTGGGGTTCCGCCAGGGCCAGGGGCCCGGCGAGATCTTCCTGCGTGAGCTAACGAAGGAGCAACTGGCATTGCGCCGGCCGAACCGGTTTTGGATCAATCTGGCTCTCACCCTGGTCCTGATTACTGCCATGATTGCGGCGAAGTTGGACCCGGTCGCGGTGTTCATGGTAGGAGTGGTGCTGGCGCTGCAGATCAACTACTCAGACATCCGTCAGCAACGGGAACGGATTGACGCGCACGCCCGGGCGGCTCTGCTGATGGCCGCCATCCTTTTCGCCGCTGGGGCCTTTACCGGGATCATGAAGGAATCGGGAATTCTGGCAGCAATGGCGAAATCGGCTGTGTCCGTTCTGCCGCGGGCCGCGGCGCCGCATCTGCCGTTCGTGCTGGGGCTGCTATCCATGCCTCTCAGCCTCGTGTTCGACCCCGACTCTTTCTATTTCGGAGTGCTGCCGGTGCTGGCGGAAACGGGACGTACTTTCGGCATCCCAACCGTACAGATGGCGCAAGCGTCGGTTCTTGGCCAGATGACCACGGGATTCCCGGTGAGTCCTTTGACGCCCGCTGCATTTCTGATTGCAGGGCTGGCCGGAATCGAGTTCCGTGATCATCAGCAATTTGCGTTTCCTTTGTTGTTGGGCGCTTCGCTGGCGATGACCGCGGTGGCCGTTATCCTGGGTATCTTCCCGCTGTAACGAATCGCTTCCCCCCGCGTGAACAGAGCAGCAGAGTATGATGAGCATTGTCTATAAGGAGGAGAATGTTATGTTCTATAGCTCGGGCATGAATCGCCGGTCATTTCTGTTTCACGTTTCATCCGGGGCCGGAGTGACGCTTGCCGCACCGCTCCTCCGGGCGGACGCGAAACCGGAAGCTACGGCAAATGTGAAAACCACGCATGGAGAGTTGCGTGGAGCCGTGCAGGATGGTTTGAAGATTTTCAAAGGCATCCGATATGGCGAATCTCCCGCGGGCGTCAAGCGGTTCCAGCCTCCTCCCAAACTGAAGCCCTGGACCGGAGTCCGCGACGCGCTGGCTTACGGGCCACAATCCAAGCAGAATCCTGATCCCGCCTGGCCCAAGGAATGGAAGCCCGCCCCCGCCAGCGAGGATTGCCTCTTCCTGAATATCTGGACGCCCGGGCTTCGGGACGGGAAGAAGCGCCCGGTTATGTTCTATTCCCACGGAGGCGGTTTTGCCACGGGGAATGGCGGCGCGGACGTGTTCCCCCAGGACCGCGCGCACGATGGCGCTGCACTGGCGAAAAGTTACGACGTGGTGGTCGTTACGCACAACCACCGGCTCAACCTGTTTGGTTATCTCTACCTGGGCGAGATACTCGGGGAGGAGTACGCCGCTTCGGGTTGCGCCGGGATGCTGGACATCGCGGCCGCACTCGCGTGGGTTCGGGAAAACGCAGAGGCGTTTGGCGGCGATCCGGACAACATTATGATCTGGGGTGAATCGGGAGGCGGCGCCAAAACGAGCACGCTCCTGGCCCTGCCATCGGCCAAGGGCAACTTCCACAAGGCCAGCATAGAGAGCGGCGCCACTTTGCGCCTGCGGTCGAAAGATGCGAGCACGGAAGCGACGTTGGCCCTCCTCGGCAAACTGGGATTGAGCAGGAATAACGCCCGGGAACTGCTCACGCTACCCGCGGAAAAACTACTCGAGGCGCAGATCGCGCTGCAGTCCGGGGGGCGCAGAACCGGGGCGCTGCCTGCGCTCTCGGGAGCCAACCTGGGCTTCAGCCCGGTGGTGGACGGCCATTACATTCCCAACCATCCGTTCGACCCCGTGGCTCCCGCGGCGGCAGCGAAGATCCCCCTCATGGTCGGCACCAACAAGGACGAGACCATCTTCATGATGCGCGGCACGCCGGAGCTGTTCTCGCTGGATGAACCGGGAGTGCGGAAGGCGCTGGAGCCGAGCCTCGGGGAAAATACCGGCCGCGTGCTCGAAACCTACCGCCGCAGCAGGCCGGGCGCCTCGCCGACGGATCTATACGTTGCCATCACGACAGCCCGTTGGATGTGGACCAACGCCATCACGCTCGCGGAGCGTAAAGTTGCGCAGAAGGGGGCGCCGGTTTACATGTACCTGTTCGCCTTTGAACTGGAAGCACCCGCCGCGCCGGGAGTGACGTATCCCACCAAGGCGGCGCATGCCACGGAGATCGCGTTCAAATTCAACCACCCGGATATCGTAAACAGCAAACGGCCCGACCGCTTCAAAGCGGCGCGTAACATGAGCCGTGCCTGGGCATCATTCGCGCGATCGAGCAACCCCAACCACGACGAGATCCCGCACTGGCCGGCTTACACCCTGGAAGACCGGGCCACAATGTTCCTGGACGCCGAGTGCCGCCTGGTGCACGATCCATTTCACGAAGAGCGCTTGCTTTGGCAGCAACTGGGATAGGGAGGCGGATTGGACAGACGTGAATTTCTCTCCGCGATGGCCGCGGCGGCCGGCCGCCAGGCGTTAGCCGCGGCTCCGAAACCGCCGAATATCGTTCTGATACTGGCGGATGACCTCGGCTACGGCGACCTGGGGTGCTACGGGTCCAGCATCCGGACGCCAAACCTGGACCGCCTGGCCTCCGAAGGTGTCCGGTTCACAAACTGCGACTCGGCGGATCCGGTCTGTTCACCATCGCGCGCCGCTCTGCTGACGGGCCGCTATCCCACGCGCGTGGGTGTGCCCCGCGTCTTCTTCCCGCAGGATCAGGATGGCTTGAACCTGGACGAAACCACGCTGGCGGATGTGTTGCGGGCCCGCAAGTACTCCACCATGTGCATCGGGAAGTGGCACTTGGGCCGCCCGGCGCAGTTCCTACCCACCGCGCGCGGCTTTCAAGAGTACTTCGGGATTCCCTACTCCAACGACATGAATCCCAGGGTGCTGATGCACAATACCGAAGTCATCCAGGAAACGGCCGACCTGGACGCGTTGACCATGCGGTATACCGAACAGGCGGTCAAATTCATCAACACCAACAAGACTTCGCCATTCTTCCTATATATGCCGCATACCTACCCGCACATTCCGCTGGGGGCTTCGCAACGATTTCGCGGAAAATCGGCGCAAGGGATTTACGGTGACGTAGTCGAGGAACTGGACTGGAGCGTTGGCGAAGTGCTCCACACGCTGAAGCAAAACAAGCTGGACCAGGACACGATGGTGATCTTCACGAGTGACAATGGCCCCTGGTATCTCGGCAGCCCAGGCAAGCTTCGAGGCCGCAAGGCCACCACGTATGAAGGCGGCGTCCGGGAGCCTTTCCTCGCACGTTGGACGGGCAAGATTCCGGGAGGACGGACCTGCGACGGCACGGCATCCCTGATGGACGTGTTTCCCACGGTTGCCCGGCTTTGCGACGCGGCGCTCCCCGCCAAATCTCTGGATGGAGTGGACATCTGGCCTCTGCTGCAGGGGCGGATGCAGTCCGTCGAGCGGCCGCCGCTGTTGTACTTCGACGAGTGGGAACTGCAGTGCGTTCGCTGGAAGAATTGGAAGCTGCACCTGGCGAGGTACAACACGCCGCCTTATGTAGAAGTGCCGGCGAGGGGACGCCACACTTTCACGCTCCCCCGTCCGGAACTCTACAACCTCGTGCGCGACCCGGACGAGAGCTATGACGTCGCGGCCGAGAATTCCGAAGTGGTCAAGGATCTTCTCGAGCAGGTTGCCAAGATGGTTCCGACGTTCCCACCGCCCGTGCAAGAGGCGTTTGCCGCCACGCAGAAGCGGCGAGCCAACCCGATTACTCCGACGGGGGCATATCCATATCCGGACGCAGTCCGGTAGTGGGACCGCTTGACGCGAGTGCGGCGCGAATGTGCCCTCAATCCCTCACGAAATGGGCTTGGCCAGATACTTCAGCTCGGGCTGCTGGTTGTCATTCAACGGCATACGATCAAGGTTCATGAGCATTGAGACAACCTGGTAGTAGCCCGCCGTGACCAGCAAATCCACCATGCCGCGCTCGCCAACCAGGTTCTTTACGGACGCGAACGTCGCGTCGCTGGTCTGCTTCGTTTTGAATAGCTCGGTGATGAAGTTATAGACGGTCTCTTCGTCAGCTGACATTCCGGCCGGCCGCTTTCCCTCGGCAATCGCCTTGATCTTGTCCTCGCTCAAACCGGCCTGCGCGGCGGCCCGGTGGTGAGCCAGCCACTCGAATTGCGCGCCCCAGTAACGCGCGGTGAGCAGGATCGTCAGTTCCTTGAGCTTATCGGGCACAGACATGTGGAAGCGGACCCGTTCTCCCATTTGGTAGAACAGCTTGCCTGCCTCGGGGCTGCGCAGCGAGATATTAAAACTGCCGGCTGTGCCGCGCCCGGCCATGGCCAGGTCGGTGAATTCTTTTTGTTCCGGAGTCATTTGCTCGTAAGTCAGCGGCTTAAAACGATCGCCTCGCAGGGTGAACATCTTACCCTTGGCAGTAGATGTAGCAGCCGCCGGCGCCGGCGTTCCCGGAATCGCAGTGGCAAAACCCGATCCCACGATGGGAAGCGGATTGTCGAGGGGCTTCAACTCGGGCTGTGCGTCCGGACCCAAAGGATAGCGGTCCAGGTTCAACGCCATCGAGACCAGGCCGTACCATCCGCTAAGCCCCGCCATATCCACGGCGCCTTTTTCGCCGTAGCGGTCCTTGGCGGCCTTAAAGGTGGCGTCGCTCACCTGATGCGTCGTGAGCAGTTCATCGATGAAGTTATAGGCCACTTCCATTTCAGACGGCATGCCGCTGGGACGCTTGCCGGCGGCGATGGCGTCCACAATCTCCGGCTTGACGCCATTCTGTAGCGCGGCGGCTTTGTGCGCGGTCCACTCGTACTGGGCGCTCCAGTAACGGCCGGTCATGATAATGATCGTCTCGGAGACGTCTTTGGGTATGGTGGTCCGGAAACGCATCGCTCCGCCGAATTGCTGAGCGAAATCGCCGACTTCGGGACTGCGCAGCAGTACATTGAACGGACCGCGCGCTCCGCCGCGTTCCCCGGCCAGCAGATGATCGATCATGGTCCTCTGCTCGGGCGTCATTTCGTCATACTTGAGCGGCTTGAGCCGGTCACCCACAAGCACCAGCTTTCGCGGATCGGGCGCTTGTTTGGCGTTTCCCTGGCTGGAAGAGGTCTGGGCTCCGGCAATGGATGTCAGGCACACAGTCAAAGCGAAAAAGTGTTGCAGACGCATGGCGATCTCCTGTTTCTTCCCGTACTCGTTGGTTGCGCAGGAGTGTCCATTCTATCGAATCCCAAGTCCCTGATGTACCTGGGACTTGGCTCTCGAAAGATGGCCCGAGATGGGGATGGCGAAGGAGGCATCACAATGATATGATCGGCAGGATTAAATAGTGTCTCAAAGTCCGATACTATTGGCCGAGGGTCTGTGAAAACAATAGTTCTTTTCGTCGCCTGTCTGGCGACACTGTCGGTCGTTGTTGTCTCCGGCCAGTCCGTCTCGCGGTCGACGGCACCGGCGCCGGATGTCGCCGCACAGCGCGCGGTCCTAGACCGTTATTGTGTGGTTTGCCACAGCGCGAAGTTGAAGACGGCTAACCTGGAGCTCGACAAACTCGACCTCGCGCACCTCGCGGATCAGGCGGAGATCGCGGAAAAAGTTGTGCGCAAATTACGCGCGGGAATGATGCCGCCCACCGGCATGCCGCGGCCCGAACCCGCCATCCTGGATTCGCTGATCTCCTGGATGGAAAATGAGCTGGACCGGACGGCGGTCACTCACCTGCCTGCGCCCGGCTTGCACCGGTTGAATCGCACCGAATATACGAACGCGATTCGCGACGTGCTCGGACTCGAAGTGGATGCCACCAAGTTTCTTCCCTCCGATGATTCCACGCATGGTTTCGACAACATTGCAGGAGCGCTGACTCTTTCCCCGGCTTTGATGGAGGCATACTTATCGGCCGCTGGCAAGATCAGCCGCCTGGCGATTGGCGATGTTTCCGCGCCCACGCAGGCCGTCTTCGAAGTCCCCGCCGATACCGCGCAGAATTATCACATCGAGGGCCTGCCGTTCGGGACTCGCGGCGGCATCCTTTTCAAATACCAGTTCCCCGCCGATGGCGAGTATTCCTTTAAGGTGAAGGGCGTGACCGGTTACTTCCAGGCCGTCCTGGGCGGCGTCAAGGGCGAACAACTTGAAGTTATAGTCGATGGGGAGCGGGTGCGCCTGTTCGATTGGGATAGAGAAATTTCAAACACCACGGGCAATGGCCGCTCTACGCAGCGCATTCCGATCAAGGCCGGCCTGCATACTGTAGGTGTGACATTCATGGCCACCAACGATGTGCCCGGCACCGAACTCGACCGGCCGTTTCTACGGACCATGAATACGCCGGGCTCTATTCCGGGATTCCTCTTCTACCCGCACGTCGGCCAGGTTTGGATTGAAGGACCCTACAATGCCAACGGCGCGACTGAAACCGGCAGCCGTAAGAAGGTCTTTGTGTGCCGCCCGGAAACGGCTCGTGACGAAACACCCTGTGCGCGGACTATTATTTCGACTTTGGTGAAGCATGCATTCCGCCGCCCGGCAACGCCTTCCGACGTGACTGCCCTTATGACCTTCTATCAGGCAGGCCGCAGCGAAGGAACTTTTGATGATGGCATCGAAGCCGTGGCGCAGCGGGTGCTCGCCGATCCGGAGTTTGTGTACCGCCTGGAGCCCGAGCCGGCCGGCTTGCCCGCCGGAAAGAGCTATCGCGTTAGCGATCTGGCGCTGGCTTCCCGGCTGTCCTTCTTCCTGTGGAGTACCGTTCCCGACGATGAACTGATCGACGTGGCCGCGCAGGGCAGGCTCAAAGACCCGGCCGTGCTCGAAAAGCAAGTGCGGCGCATGCTCGCCGATCCCAAGTTTGACGCGTTGGTCACCAATTTCACGGGTCAATGGCTGAGCGTGCGCTCGCTGAAGACCAGTGAGCCGGTGGTGAATCTGTTTCCCGATTTTGACGACAACCTGCGCGCGGCATTTCAACGCGAGATCGAACTGTTCTTCGGCAGCATCGCACACGAGGACCGCAGCATACTCGATCTGCTGAATGGCGATTACACGTTCGTCAACGAACGGCTGGCGAAGCACTACGGAATCCCGAACGTCTATGGCCCGCAGTTCCGGCGGGTGACGTTGACTGCGGATCTTGATATGCGCCGCGGCCTCCTGGGGAAGGGCGGGTTGATGACCCTCACGTCCGCGGCGGCGCGCACCTCTCCTGTGGCGCGGGGGAAGTGGTTTCTGCAAACCTTCCTTGGTGTCAGCCCTCCGGATCCGCCGCCCAACGTTCCGAAACCGAAGGAGCCAACGGTGGATCCTACGGGCAACACCAAAACGCCGACGATGCGTCAGACTTTGGAAGCGCACCGCGCCAATCCAGTCTGCGCGTCCTGCCACAAGATTTTTGAGCCGATGGGATTGGCGCTCGAAAACTTCGATGCAGTGGGCACCTGGCGCACTTATGATGGCGATACTCCGATCGATGCCTCGGGAGTCCTCGTGGACGGAACTAAAATCGACGGCGTCGCGAGCCTCCGCGATTCGCTGATGCGCCGCTCCGATCAGTTCGCCAGAGTCGTCACCGAAAAGCTGCTCACCTACGCTCTCGGCCGCGGCGTCGAATATCAGGATATGCCGGTGGTACGGTCGATCGTACGCGATTCGGCCGCCGGCAAATACAAATTTACTTCGATCGTGATGGGCATCGTGAAGAGCGCCCCATTCCAGACGAATATGAAAACATCGGACAGCACGCAGCAGGTAGCCGCCCGCAAGGCGCCGGGCGCAATCGTAAGGAATTAGGAGAAAGACGGCCATGAGGTTCATCACGAAGAAACACATGTCCCGCCGCACGGTTCTGCGTGGCGCCGGGGCCACGCTCGCGCTGCCGCTTCTGGATGCCATGGTGCCGGCCATGACTGCGCTCGCGCAGACGGCAGCTTCGCCGAAGCCGCGCTTTGTCGGCTGCTTCGTGCCGCATGGGATGGCGCCCGGTTATTGGGTACCCGAGAAAGAAGGCGCCCTCGACGCCGTATTTCCGTTCAATTGGAAATCGCTGGAGCCATTCCGCAGCCACACCGTGATTCTCAGCGGCCTGCATTCCCGATCCGCTGAACCGCCACCCGGCGCTACCGGCGCCGATCACTGGGTGGCTGCTGCGTTCCTGTGCGCGAACAAGCCCAAGAAGACCGCCGGCGCCGACGTCTACGCAGGCACCACGATCGATCAGATCATCGCGCAGAAGATCGGCCGCGAAAACCTGATGCCCTCCATGCAACTTGCCGTCGAAGATCCCGGCGCGAATTCGAGCAACTGCGGCGAGGGTTACAGTTGCACCTACACGAACACCATCTCCTGGTCGTCGCCCACCGATCCGTTGCCCATGGAATTGAATCCGCAAGTCGTCTTCGAGCGCATGTTCGGCGACGGCAGCACCGTGGAGGAGCGCGCCCGGCGGAGAAAGCGGGATGGCAGTATTCTGGATTCGCTGAACGGTAGTCTCTCGCGGCTTCGCAGCCAATCGAGCTCTTCGGATAAGCAGCGGCTCGACAATTACACGGAAAACGTCCGCGAGATCGAGCGCAGGCTGCAAATTGCCATGAAGGCTTCCACGGTCGCGCCCGCCGATATGTCGGTGCCCGTAGGCGTGCCGCAAACCTTCGATGAGCACATCAAGCTCCAGTTCGATCTGCTGGCGCTGGCATTCCAGGCGGATATTACTCGCGTGGGGACGCTGCTTTTCGCGCGCGATCTCACCGGGCGGACTTACCCCGAATCGGAAGCGCCCACGGCCGGATTTCACGGCGCGTCGCATCATGGCGAAGATCCCAGGCGCATCGCCGAGCTCTCGAAGATCAATCAGTATCACGTCAAAATGCTCGCCCATCTCGTCGCGAATCTGGCTAAGACGCAGGATGGTGACGGCACACTGCTCGACCATTCGCTGGTTCTTTATGGTTCCAACATGGGCAATTCCAACCAGCACGTCCACTATGACGTACCGCATGTGCTGGTAGGCGGCTTGAATGGGAAGCTGAAAGGCGGAAGGCATATCGCTTATCCGACCAAAACGGTTCCGACCGGCAACCTGTTGGTGACGTTGCTGGATATGTACGGCATTCACCAGGACAACATCGGCGACAGCACCGGCCGGCTCGAAAACCTGTAGGGCAAATCCATGAAGCACATCATCGCAACCGCCATCGTGTTGGCAATAGTGCCGGGTTTGAGTCTTGCAGCCACTGCCAATGAAGTCACCGAAGCAGCCGCACGCGGTGACCTTGCGGCGGTGCGGCAACTAGTGGACCGTCATGCCGACGTGAATGTCCCTCAAGCCGATGGCGCAACGGCGCTTCACTGGGCGGTGTTCCGCTCCGACAAAGAAATGGTAGACGTGCTGCTCCATGCCGGCGCCAATACCAAAGCCGCGAACCGTGAAGGCGCCACACCATTGTGGCTGGCGAGCATCAACGGGGATGCCGCGATCCTTGCCGCCCTTCTTAACGCAGGCGCTGACGCCAACGAGCACCTTCCTCTGGGGAGGACCCCCCTCATGGCGGCTGCGCGCACCGGCAAGGTCGATGCCATCCGCGTTTTGCTGGACCATGGAGCGCAGGTCAATGCGAAGGAAACGCTGCGCGGAACCACTCCGTTGATGTGGGCCGCCGACGAAGGCCACGCCGCGGCCATTCAGCTTTTGATCGAGCGCGGCGCCGAAATCAGAGCACAATCCGACCCGGCGGAGCGGGGAAGAGGACCGGCGCTTGGAAAAGCCAACGACCCGAGAAAGCAGGTGGCGGCGCAGGGTGCGGCACTCGCTGCCGGCAAGGCGCTCGACTTATCGCAGCTCAGCTCGCTTCGCGGAGATAACAACGGGATTGGCGGCCAAGGGCAGGCACAACCTGGCCGAGCCGCCGGAAGGGGTCGCGGCGGAGCGGCGGCGAACGGCGCCGAGCAAGGCTTCGATCAAAACGACGACGCCGCCGTGGCGGCGTTCGGATTTCGGGGCCGTCCGATTCCCAAGGATGGCGGCGGTCTCACACCGCTGGTTTACGCGGTCCGCGCCAACAATCTCGAGTCAGTGAAAGTCCTGCTCGCCGCTGGGGCCGGCATCAACCAGGTCACTGCTTATGGCTGGAGCCCACTGCTGGTGGCAACCCAGAATCGCTATTACAAGCTCGGCACATATCTGTTGGACCACGGCGCCGACGTAAACCTCCCCAACAAAGGCGGGTGGACGCCGCTTTATCTCGCTACCGATAACCGCAATATCGAGTCGGGCGACTATCCGGTCCGCCAGCCGGATATGGACCACCTGGATTACATCAAGCTGCTGCTGGCTCATGGCGCCAACGTGAACGCCCGCATGAAGGACAGCACCCAGACCCGTACCGTTTTCACGAACCAGTGGCTGGATGAGAACGGCGCCACGGCCTTCCTGCGCGCATCGCAATCCGGCGACGTCGTCCTCATGAAGCTTCTGCTGGAACACGGGGCCGATCCTAAGATCAACACGGCATTGAATGTGTCGGCGCTCCACGTGGCCGCGGGAGTCGGTTGGGTTGAGGGGATCACTTACGAATGGTCGCCCGAAGCCACGCTCGAAGCGGTGAAGATGCTGCTCGACCTGGGGATCGATCCCAACTTGCAGGCTGACACCGGACGTACCGCCTTGCACGGCGCCGCCCATAAAGGCCGGACTGATGTCATCCAGATTCTCGCCGACCACGGCGCCAAGCTCGATATCCGCGATTACGGCAACACGGACAACCGCGGCGGCAAGTTAGCCATCCACACCTGGCAACCCGTGGATTACGCCGATGGACTGGTCCGTGTGGGCGTGCAATCGGCCATTGCCCACCCGGAAGCCGGGTTACTTCTGCGCAAGTTAATGGCGGCCCAGGGCCTGCCCGTTCCGCCGGTCGGCCGCACCCTGGAATCGATTTGCATTACGGAGGCGTGCGAGTGAGGAAATCCTTCAGTTTCGCCCGGACGACTCCGGACAATCGAACGGCGCGCGATTCACTCAAGCACGTCGCATAGACCTTGAATCCACTCCGGTAGCACATCCGCGCGCCAAACGACGTGCTCGCGCTGCAGAAGCAGCATACGCACGGGATAGATGCCTGAATTGTCGAGCACAACCGCCTCGTCAGCGAGCTTCAAGGCTTCGGGAGCATGCATAAGGCTTCGTAGGTAGCGACGGCGAATGTCAGTGTCAGGGATATCGTGTCCTCCTTGAGATACCCGAAGACGGACACGCTCGATGTGCAGTTCCGGATCCCCAAGCGCGACGTAGACGACGAACGTCTGATACCCGGTAATCTTCGCTTTGCGGATTATGGATATTGCGCCGTGACCGGCAAGCGTTGTTTCCAATACAAAACTGAACTGCTGACTGAGGGCTGCCTTCGAGCGAAGGATAGCTTGGCGAGCCGCCGGAATCGCGGCATGAGCCGCATTGGCAGGATTCAGACCGCGAGCAATCGCGTCAGGGTCGATCAGATTCTCGTTGCCCTCGAACCAAATCGACGAAGTCAGAGTGCTCTTGCCTGAGCCGTTGGGGCCAGCAATAACAGACAATGTCGGCACATCATTCGGCCGTTTTCGTCAGTTCGCCGATAACGAATACGTGTGATTCGCGCACCGTGCCGGGTTGCAAACGAACCTCAAGGAGCCTTCCATCCGGCTGTTCCTCAATATACCGGCCACGACTGTCCATAAAAACGACGGAGTGGCCCGCGGCCAACGCGCTTTCCCGGGCACGAAGCCCGGCTTTGGCGGCGACACGTGCAAACTCCTCTGTGAGTATGCCCGGAGCAAACATCTCCTTTTAGTATTGCGCAACAAAATCGGCTCGTCACTACCGTCACATATAACACTGTCATGCGTATATGTCGCGGCTGTTCCACTCGCTTCCCCAAGCTGATATCATCCTTCAGAGAGCGCCGAGGACTCGCTTGAGAACAAACCGACGAGAGGATACCTGAGGATCGCTTCGATCGCGGCGGCATTGGCGATTTCGAAGCGAACGAGCGAGCTGTGAGAAGGAGATACCCCGTATGAAGAAGTCCGAGAAACTTCCGGCCAGCCGGCGCGG
>PSRJ01000402.1 GCA_003175985.1 Terriglobia bacterium | reverse complement strand
GGAAACGCTCCCGCAGGTTGCCGCTGCCGAACACGCCGCCGCTGTATGCCACGACCACCTCACTCGCTGGTTTCCAAAGCTGTGCGCGCACGGACGTGGCTAGGGTGGCGAGTTGCAGAGCGCTGTAATTCAGAATCTCGATTGCAGCGGTGTCGCCTGCTCCGGCCGCTTCATCCACAAGGGGCGCCAAACCGGCGACGCGGTCGCGCGGCCAATCCGGACTATAGAAGCGGTGGAGGGCATCGTTGACATCTTTCGACCCGGTTGCCTCGAGCAGGATGTCACGCAGAGCGGTTGCCGGCCCCCATCCCTCTTCCATACGCAGTGCGGCGCGCAACGCCTGGCGAGCAATATCGAATGCGCTGCCTTCATCTCCAAAGATGTAGCCCCAGCCCCCGGCGCGGACTCGCACGCCTTGCGAATTGCGTCCCAGAGCGATCGATCCGGTTCCGGCGATAACGATAATTCCCTGGCCCGATTCCGTTGCGCCGGCGAGCGCGACATCCGCGTCGGTAGTGACGATCAGCCGTTCGGCATCGACCAACTCTCTAAGGATTGCTTCCTTATCGGCTGGACCGCCGCTCATCCCACAACAGGCGCAAGTGAAATGCACGGGCAAGGAGATTCCCGCGTTTCCACAGGCAGCGCCCACACTGTCGGTGATGGCGCGCACGAGCTTAGCTCGGCCCTCGGCCGCGGCGCCGTGATTGCACGGGCCCGCCCGGCCGGCGCCAATGACGCGTCCGGATTCATCGCCGATCAGTGTTTTGGTTCCCGATTGTCCGCCATCCACACCAAGGAATAGCCTCATGGTAGTTCGTAGAGCCTCGCTCCCTGGTACGAGCCGGCTTCCCGGATTTGCCAGCGTGCCGTGTTGCGGCGCAGATCATCCGCGCCCAGGTCTTTGTCGAAGAGCAACAAGTAATCGATGCCGCGCCGCTTCAATTCCGCAGCGACGGCCGGCCGCAGACCCAGTGGCCGGGCCTGCTCACTTTGCTGGGGAGCTTCCGAGAGGGACTTCCACGCTCCGTCCATTCCCTGCCCCTCCAAACGGAGCCGCGCCTGTCCCTGATTGGGCGACGTCTCGATTTGCACCGAATCGGCTTGCTCTCGGCCGCCGAAATCAACTTCGACGAACATCCCAGGGTGAAGGGGCTCGCCACAGATCCAAAACGTGACCGGGCTGTTGTCGAATGCGTCCTGGATTCCCCAGGGCGTGGGTTTGGCTCGCAACCGCCACGCCGGCGCGCGGGCCAGTTCCCGTGCGCCGTCGAAGATGCGCAACTCGTGAATCGTCCATAGGCCGGTACCTGTCGCGGTCTGTGCTACCCGCACGGCCGTCAGCGACTGGCGGGGAAAACGAAACTGGAGGCGCAGTGTAGGCGCATACTCGGGCACGGCTCCCGTGCGCAGGATCCGCCCGCTGACCTGGTTCCCGGCGGACTGATATTCCACCAGCACTCGCCGCGAAGTATATGCCTCAGGGATCGGGTTCAACGTGAGCACGGTGGCGCCTGCCGCAGTGCGCGTATCGATCAGCCGGGCCACGCCGTAATCGGGAAGGCGGCGTTCCAGATAGCTCTCTTCACTGCGAAGCCGCAGCGCCTCCCGCCAGGGAAAACCGCGGAAACGCCATGCATCCTCGCGCGCGTATTTGGGAACGATGGAGGGCCAGGAGAGCACGGCGTGCAAGAGCATAATCGCTACGGCGAGAGCTGGGACCGCGGACAATGCGAGTGCTACGGAAAGTGCGAGAAACGGCAGAGGCGGGATGAGGAAACGGGCGCCGATGTTGCTGAAATAGGTGGCGCCGAAAACCAGCGCAGCCAGCAGAAGTTGCCGGCCCTCGCGACGCCGTGCGGCAAACAGTCCCAATGGGGTCAACAGGAAAACGGGTCCCAGGGCTCCCGAGAGGCGCCCGTAGGTCGTGACCTGCATGGGAATCTGCCAGCGGCTGGCGAGGTCATAGAGAGAAAGATAGTCTCTATATTCTCTTTCGAAAGAAACAGTTACGTATGGGTTCGGAAACAGATTATTGAAGAATGGTGACACAGGGTTATGAACCCAAAGCCAGTTCTTGATGAGCCACGGGGCCGTCCAAAGGGCTATGCAGGCTCCCACCACGAGCGTGTCTCGGACGCGTCTGCTTTTCCATCCGACGTAACCAAGCGCATAGGGCACCGCAAGAACACCCGTATACTTCACCCCGTAGGCGAAGCCCGCCAAAATGCCGATGGCGAGTAATAATCGATCGTCGCGTTTTTCGTTCCAAATCTGCAGGAGCCAGAACAGGGAGAAGCCGATCGCAGCGACCGCCACATCGTTGTAGGCGCTGGCAGCGTCGATTCCAACCAGAGGGCTGGCAAAGACCAGAAAGGCCGCGCAGGCGCCAGCAAGCGAGAACCCGGCTTGGCGGCTGTAACGGTACATCTGCCAAGCCAAGGCCGGCAGAAATGCCAGATGGACGAGCGCGGCGGCGGAATGCCTTCCGAACGCGAATGCGAAGAGGAAGAGCATCTCCACACCCTGCGACAGGTTGGCATAGATGTTTGTGGTGATGCGTTGAAATCCGTGCTCGCGCAGGTATCGGCTCACCAGGCTGAGATGGTATGCGGCGCCATCGGGGCTGGCTTCCGGAGCCATGGCATGTACGAAGTACATCACACCGTATACGGCAAACAGCGCTACGCCGGCACAGTGCGCGATCCGCCAGATGGATTTCCGTGGTCGCCAACCTTCTTTGCGGACCAGCCAGAAAGCTACCGCGCCGAGACCGAGGAATACGGGAGTATAGGCGATTCGTACAGCACACAAAACGAAAACCACCAGACTGAGGATAGCGGCGCCGCTCACGAACGCGATACCCGGATCACGCACTGCATCCCGCAGAAGAAGCCGCCCGCAAGCCAGGCATACGGCCACCGTAAACAGCGCGCCAAACAAAATAGCCAGCGCCTGCACGCTATTCGACGAACCCCACGCGCGAAATGACGAAGCTCAATTTTGTTCCGTCGGCCGGCGACGTCCATACCTTATCGGGCTCGATGGCTACCTGGTTAACAGCATCCCAGCGAACCAGCCCGGACGGGACATCGTGGGCGTATTGCAATTGACCGGGATGGTTGTACGTGGTCCGGTCGAAGGTCTCGCCGTTTAACGAAAAGGTTAGCGTCACAGGGCCAGTGGTGCGGAACGTTCGCTCGGGCAATGCGAAGTCCATGACGAAGCGCGGATGGTCCATGCGCGGCACGAGGAAGCGCAATACCGGATGCTCGTATGCCCAGCGGTATCCGGTCCCTTCGGTGTCGTCCGCGATTCCGCGAACGATGTACGCCGCTGCGTTGGGATTGCTCATGCTGAGGAAATAGCTCAGGCCCGCGGAAGAAGGGGTTATCAGCGGCTGGCGCTGGGGTGGCGGTGGGTAGGAATCGGGAAGCGAATTACAGGCGGTCCCCGCAAAACAGGTAACCACAAGCAGGATCAGCCGGAGCACCGACCCTGATTGTATCGTGGGGCAGAGGCGATCCCTGCCCCACGCGTGAACTTAGCCCTTCCGCGCGGGCGCGTTTTCCACGCGGAGATTATTAGTCACTGCTCCGAAGCTGAGACCGGCGCTGGAGGCGCGCATGCCGGCGACCTGCTTTTCGAGATTATTGTTGACGACGCCTTCCAGAGTCACATGGCCGTTATCCACGATGATGTGAATCGGTGGCACGGCCTGAATCCCGTATCGGGAGAGCGCCGGATCGCGGAAGATCGCCCGGGCCACTTGCAACCGCAGCCGGTCGTCCATGGGCGAGAGCGGCAGCACCTCAAGCCGATTGGTTACGCTCGTCACGCCGGGGACCTTCTGTATAATCTTGCCCAAATCGGATTTCTTATAGGGCTGGCTCACGGCACCGCTGAGTTCGACGTTGCCGTTATCAACGCGGAAGTTAATGTTGTCCCAGATGGTGTACTGGGAGTACATCACAATTTCATGCCGCACCTGGCGGGCTAAAGCTTCATCGGATTGCGGCGCGACAGCTTGCGGGGCGGTACCGGCGCTGGCCAAGCCCGCTCCCAGCAGGAGAGTGGCGACCATTGAAAACCGTCCCAAGATTCTGGATTTCATCTCTGAGTCCTCCTGCTTATTAAACGTATGGAGGCCGGCCGGAGATGCACACCGCCCTGTAAAGAGTTAGTAAATACGTTGTGAATGATTTTTCACACTATCCGGCCGCAACTCGCGCGGGCTCCGGGGCGAACACAAATCGGGGTCCGGTGATGTGGAGTTCGGTCCCGTCCTTTTTTCCCGAAACCAGGAACATGGCGACGAGACCCCACGGAGAACCGAAAAGGACATGGGCTTTGGCAGCCACGTCCTCGAGGTGGCTCCCCAGTTGTTGCCGGCGCTTATCGAACTCGGGATCGCCGGGCGTGCCTTGAGACATGGAGGCCAAAATCTGGGCCGTGTCACGCATGCTTTGTGCCCACCACTGGATGGCGAGGTAATCGGGCCTTACGCCTTCGGCTTCGGTTGCGGGCAGAAGCTGGCCGAAGTTTGCGGGACCTTTGTCTTTCATCTGGCTCCAGAGCTGGTCATCGGTGGCAGGGCGCAAGCGGAAGGCGTCGGCACCGTCCGGAGGCACCAAGGCGGCAACGGCCCGGCGCCCAGCCGTTTCGTAATCGCCGAGAGGCCGGGGAGTACCGTCGGCCTTCAGGAAAAGGGCTCGCGTGGATGAGTCGTCATAACGGGTTTGGGCGAGCACGGTGGTGCGGCCAAAGTCGCTGATTCCCGCAGGCAGTGTCGCGGCTCCCAAGCCGAGAGCGGCAGCGATCGCGGCGTTGCGGCGCATCTGGTCGCGGCCGGTGTGATTGTCCAGGCGAAAGAACAAGTGCGAAGTGGAAAGCTCCGGCGCGGAAACCAGCGCCCGGCTGCCTCGATAAGCCGCCGTGATCAGAAAGCTTTCGGCCATAACATGCCGCAATTTCTCTTCGTCCGGGCCGAAATTTGCTGCGGCGATTTCAATGCGCGATGCCGTCGCATGGTCCGCAATCACGAGTTCTCCGGTGGAAGGGGTGAAAGTGACCGCGCCGGTCATCGCCAGCTTGGAGACAGACGCGACGTTGAAGATACCTAGCAGGTTCACATTCCACGAGAATCGTTTGGAACGGACCTGGCTCAGGATGCTGCGCACTTCGGTGATGCCGGGAGGCAAATTGTCCTCGGCGAAGCCGCTCAAATCCCCGGTGAGGGCCGACTGGAGAGATGTCTTGGCATTATCGGTCAAGGCATCCAAGTCGACTTCATACAGGAAGGCCGCCTCCCGCTCCTGGAGCGAGCCCCAGGCCGCGGAGACCGCCACTTCGAGTTTTCGGCTGACTGCGGCTTTCACGGCAGCCTCGATCGATGCCGCCTTTCCCGCGGACAGACCGGCTCGTTGCAGTTCCTCGAAATCCGCTTTGGCGTCGGAACTGATCGCACTAATTACGGCCTGAAAGAGCGGCATGGCTTGGCCGGCCGCAATGCCGGCTTTCGCGGATGCGGTCACTTTGAATTCGGAATCGCGCTTGCGATACCAGCCGAGCCTTACGTGCCGGGCATCGGTTTTCTCCACGCGAACCTGGTATTCGGTACTGATCTCCCACGAGGCGCCTGCAGTGACGGAGCCGCTCTGGGTAATCGCCAATGCAGGGACAGGGGCCGGCAGAGCGACCGTTGCCAGCGGATTCGCGACAGCCAGCAGATTGGCCGTCGCCGAAAACTGCAGACTGCCGTTGCCCGTGATGGTAACGATCGTCCCGACGGGGATGGCCGCCAGGTCATCGGGATGGGCAGGGATCACAAACGAGCCCAGCGACTGCCGCAAGGCTTCAGTAATCGTGGCCGCAGCGGGACCGAGCCCAAACGGGCGATACGAAGTGACCTCGAGCCCGCTTCCGGCATTGACCCCAAACGTCAGCGAACCGGACCCGGACTCAATTCCTGCATTCACCGAGAACCGGAATCCGAGTGCGACATAACAGGTGCCGGCTGCGATCTCAATATTTTCGCCGTATTCATCGTCCGGAAATAGTGCGGAATTCTCCGGGGTCCGGGAAATCACGCGAAAAGATGCACCGCCCGTAGCACCTACAGTGAGCTCCGGGCCATCCGCGCCTAAGCTCACCGGCTGCGTGAAAGAGAGAGAGGGGCTAAGAGCGCGCACGGCAGGATCGTTGAGCGTGAGAATTTGGAGCTGCATGATATCGCTTCCGGTAAGAACGATGCCGGGCAACTCGCGTATATACTTCAGCAGCGAAGAAGAAGGCGCTAGTTCCACGTCGATATTTGCTCCGAGCTGGTCGGTAATTTTGATATTCGGCATAAGGATCCGAGGCTTTGATACTAATCTTTCCGCTGTTTGATTGGCAATCTGGCTGAACGATCTCCCCGCCCGATGTCGCATCATATAGGTATATGGCAACGCAGACTTTGAACATGACGGTTCGGGGGATGACCTGCGGGAACTGTGCCCGGACCGTTGAACGGAAGCTGGCGTCGACTCCTGGCGTCACGAAAGCGACAGTCGATCTGGATAATGCCCGGGCCACAGTGGAGTACGATTCGGATCTGGTGAAGCCCGACGTCTTGAACAACGCGGTGCGGCAACTCGGGTACGAAGTAGCCGCATGAAGACGGCTGCGCCCGAACGTGTCGATCTGCCGGTATCGGGCATGACGTGCGCCGCCTGCGCACGAAGTATTGAACGCACTCTGGCGCATACGCCGGGAGTGGCGCGGGCCAACGTGAATCTCGCCACTTCCACGGCGACGGTTGAGTACGACCCGGAGAGGGCCCGAGTCGGGGATTTCATTGGCGCTATCGAGGAATTGGGCTATGGCGTACCCGAAACCGAACCGACACCGGATTCTGAGGCTCTTCCCTACCGGCGGCGGCTGATTGTGGCGGTGGCATTCGCCGCTCCGGTACTGCTGCTCGGGATGACGCATCAGACGCCCTGGCTGCAATTGGCTCTTACGCTGCCGGTAATCTTTTACGCCGGCGCGCCCTTCTATTCGGGCGCCTGGAGTGCGCTTCGGCACCGTTCCTCCAACATGAACACGTTGATTGCGTTGGGCACCGGAGCGGCGTTCTTGTTTTCTGTCTGGGAGACGATACGCGGTGGACATGACGTGTACTACGAAGCCGCCGCGGCGATCATCGCACTGATTCTGCTGGGCCGCACGCTGGAAGCGCGGGCTAGAGGCAAGGCTTCGGAAGCAATTCGGCGGCTCATGGATCTGCAGCCGCGAATGGCGCGGGTAATGCGCGACGGCGCGGAAGTGGAGCTGCCGCTGGCGGAAGTGCGTCCCGGGGACGTGGTAGCAGTCCGCCCCGGAGAACGCATTCCGGTAGATGGCGTGGTGCTCGAAGGCGACTCTTCTATCGACGAATCCATGCTGACCGGCGAGAGTATGCCGGTGGAAAAGGGACGGGGAGCATCGGTTTTCGCCGGCACGATGAACAGCTCGGGCGCTTTCCGGTTCGAGGCGCGAAAGGTAGGCCGCGGCACGGTGCTGCGCCAGATGATTGAATTGGTGAAGCAGGCGCAGGGGTCACGCGCGCCGGTGGCCCGACTGGCGGACGTAGTTAGCGGCTGGTTCACACTCGGTGTGCTGCTCGTAGCCGTGGTCACGTTCGCGGCCTGGTTGTTCTTTGCCCCGGTTTCCACGGCATTGGTGAACGCAGTGGCGGTGCTGATCATCGCCTGCCCGTGCGCACTCGGCCTGGCGACCCCCACGGCGATCATGGTGGGCACCGGGCGCGGCGCGGAACACGGGATTCTGATCAAGAGCGGCGAAGCACTGGAAACGGCGCGTAAGGTGAATACGGTCGTCTTCGACAAAACAGGAACTCTTACGCTGGGGCACCCCCGCGTGACGGGCATCTCTCCGGCGGCGCCTTTTTCGGAGCGCGAGTTGCTTCGCTATGCTGCCGTTGCAGAGCGATATTCCGAGCATCCGCTGGCGAAAGCGATTCTTGAAGCGGCCTCGGACCGCGGCATCCCTATGGAAGCGCCCGCGGCTTTTTCGGCGCAAAGCGGCATCGGTGTGCGCGCTACGGTAGACGGCAAAGAAGTAGCCGTGGGACGGCCGGGAGTCACAGTAACCGTGGACGGCCGCGCGGCCGGTACGATCGAGATTGCCGATGTCAACAAACCGGAGTCCGCACGCGCCGTAGGCAGGCTTCGCGAAATGGGCCTCGAGATCTGGCTGATCACGGGCGATCATCGGGAAGCCGCCGAGAGGGCCGCTCGCGAAGCGGGTATCGCAAACGTCATGGCTGGGGTCCTGCCGGAAGACAAAGGGGTCGCCGTGAAGAAATTGCAGCAAGCCGGAAAACGGGTTGCCATGGTCGGCGACGGGATCAACGACGCTCCGGCGCTGGCCCAGGCCGACGTGGGTATTGCGATGGGCTCCGGGACGGACGTGGCGATGGACGCGGGCCATATCACGTTGATGCGCAGCGATCTGAACGGCGTGGCGGATGCGATCGAGCTTTCGCGCCGCACGATGCGGATTATCCGGCAGAATCTGTTTTGGGCATTTGCCTATAACACCCTGGGAATTCCAATCGCGGCGCTCGGCCTGCTCTCCCCGATGCTGGCCTCGGCGGCAATGGCGCTCTCCAGCGTCACGGTGGTGAGCAACAGCCTGAGGCTCAGGTAGCGTATACTGCCACTAGCAGGACGCGGAAAAAGGCGAGGGGACCGCTCCCTGACGGTCGCGGCTCGGTAAGGCTGGCAAAAGAGTACGGCCCCGGCGTTTTTCCATAGCTTGCCACCAAGGAGGCTCGATGCTGCGGTTGTCGGGTGTACTCATTTTGTTTGCGGCGATGGGGCTCGAAGCACAGGTGCTGAGCCCGCGCATGAACACGTCGGTTACGATCGACGGCAAGAAGATCACGGTGGGATATGGCGCGCCTTCGATGCGCGGGCGAAAGGTCATGGGCGCCCTGGTGCCGTATGGCGAGGTATGGTGCGCGGGCGCCAACGATGCGACTTCGCTTGAAACCGAAGCCGATCTCGACATCAACGGGCTAAAGATTCCCAAGGGAAGCTACACGCTTTGGACGTTGCCCAATGCCACGGAATGGAGGCTGATCGTCAACAAAGAGACCGGCCAGTGGCACACGGAATACAAAGAACGGTATGACCTGGGGCGCGTGAAGATGAATCTGAAGACCGTACCCTCGCCGGTGGAGCGATTTGTGATTCAACTGTCAAGTGCCGGAGGCAACAAGGGCACACTCGCCCTGACGTGGGAGAATACCGAAGCTTCCGTACCGATCACCGTCCTACGGTGATATAGTAGTCGGCGCTCGAAACCCAAAAAAGCGGGAGGGGAGATGCGGGCACAACGAGTTTTCACGCTGGTCCTCGCAGCCGTGTTGGGCTGTGCATCTGCGGCAGCACAGTCGCGCACATCCAAGGCGCTGGATATTTACGTTATCGACGTCGAGGGCGGGAATTCCACGTTATTCGTTGCGCCTTCCGGGGAGTCTCTGCTCATCGATACCGGCAATGCGGGCGCCGCAGCCGCGCGCGATGCCGGACGTATCGCGGAAGCGATAAAAGCCGCGGGCCTCTCGCAGGTCGATCATTTGATTACGACTCACTGGCACGGCGACCACTTCGGCGGCCTGGCGGAGCTGGCCTCCAAGGTTACGATCCGCGAATTCATCGACCATGGCCCCAATGTACAGCCTGGAGAACTGGCCGATACGTTTCTCGAAAAGACCTATCCGAAACTCTACGCCAACGCGAAGCACACGGTCGCCAAGCCGGGCGACAAGATTGCGGTCGCTGGCTTGGACGTGCGGGTGGTGACTTCCGCGGGACAGACCATCAAATCGCCATTGAGCGGCGCGGGCGGGGCTAATCCTTACTGTGCGAACTTCAAGCCGGGTGAGAACAACGCCGAAGATCCGCAATCGGTCGGCGTTTATGTGACGTACGGCAAATTTCGGACGGTCCACCTGGGCGACCTCACCAAGAACAAGGAATTCGAGCTGATGTGCCCGAACAGCCGGATCGGCGCGGTCGACGTTCTACTTGGCCTTCACCACGGGCAGGCGAGTTCGAACTCCGAGGTGCTGGTGTATGCTTTGCATCCGCGAGTGGCCATCATGAACGACGGCACGCGCAAAGGCGGCGAGCCGGAGGTCATGAAGACGGTGCATTCCTCTCCCGGCCTGGAAGATCTCTGGCAGCTCCATTTCTCGCTGCTGAGCGGGCAGGAATACACCGTGCCGGGCATGTTCATCGCCAACACGATCGACGAGCAACAGCCGGCGATACCTATTGCTCCGATGCCGCCTCCGCAGCCGGGCCCCGGGGCCCCGCCGCCTCCGGCTCATAACGGCACGGCGTATTGGATCAAGGTCTCGGCGCAGGAGGATGGTTCGTTCACGGTGACGAATGCGCGGAACGGCTTCAGCAAAACGTACCGGGTGAAGCAGTAGGAGGTGTGGATGTCGAACGTGTCGAGAGCTTTTCTTAGTTTGGGCGTCGCGGCCTTGATGTGCGGCACAGCCCACCCGCAAGGTGTGGTGACGCAGCGTACCTTGTCGCTTGGCATGGCCAAAACGATCGCGGAAGCGACTATCGCGGCGTGCAAAACCAAAGGCTACAGCACCGCGGCGGCAGTCGTCGATCGCTCCGGTCAAGTGCTGGTCATCCTGCGCGACGAACAGGCGACGGCGCAGACGGCGGAGATGGCACGCCGCAAAGCCTACACGGCCCGGATGTTTCGCACCACGACGCTGGAGTTTCAAAAGCGGACCATGGAGCCGAACTATGCGGCTCAGCGGGATGTGGCCGATATTCTGGCTCTGGGCGGCGGCGCGCCGATCGCAATCGGCAATGAAATCATCGGCGCGGTGGGCAGCTCCGGCTCGAGCCAGGAGCAGGATGATGCCTGCGCCAAGGCCGGCATCGCTAAAGTGGCGGACATGTTGAAGTAGACACGGCCGCTATTTGAATCGCCGCTTGTAGAAGACGTCCAGGCCGAAGAGGCCGTTCTCTTCGCGCTGCGCGACCAGCGACCACTGCTTGCTCACTGACCATTCCACGCTCACCACTTGCGGGTTCGCGCTGGTGACGTTCGTGATGTAGGTGAACGTAAGATCGGGGTTCACCTGCTGCTCGAGAGTGAGGCGAGCCTGCGGGTTGTACTGGATGCCCGGCAGCGTCGGATCGATGCGGAGCTTGCTGATCCCGAAGAAGCGCTGGAGGCGTCCGGCAACCGGAGTCGCAATTACCTGGCCTAAGAGCGCAGTGGCCGCGGATTGCCCGAATGGCTGCGGGGCCGCGTTCTGCTGCACCATGAGCGTTGGATCGGATGTGGGACTTCTCCCGGTGACCAGCAGGGCTACGATCTCATTGAACTCGAGCGGCGGGTCGGATCGGGGGGTTACGTTGAGCTTATCGAGGGGCCCGGCAACCGTCAGCGTGATTTGAATTCCGCGAGCTTTCGTTTCCAGGTCGATATCGAGGACCGGCTCGATTTTGACCGGATTGTAAAACGAAACAGAACCCTGGCTGATGACGTACTTGGTTCCGAAGAAGACGATTTCGCCCTCCGTAATGCTGACGCGGCCGAGTAAGGCGGGATTGCTGGGCGTGCCGCGCAATCGCAGGTTGGCGCTTGCCTGGACGCCTTGGGTGAGCGAGCTTTCGAACTGGGTGTCGGGAGAGGTTTGAATCTCGACGTCGAAATTCATTCCGCCCAACAGGCCGGTGCGGGAGGCCGGCGTACGGACAGGCTCGGCAGATTTAGCCAGCAGCGAGCTGAAATCAGATTGCAGATTCAAGCCGCTGCGAAGGATTGTGACCGAGCCGGCCAGCATGCTCCGCTCGCTCGTGCCGGTGAGGTTAAGATCGGCATCGGCAACAGTGCTGACCCCTTCGGGATAGCGCACGCGCACGCCTTTGGCGGCGGCTTGCAAGCGGAAGACGAGGGGGCCCGGGCCATAGCCGGCGAAACCTGTCAGCTTGATCTTTCCGCCACCGGTCTCGCCGGTGAGGCTATCGATCGTGGCTCGATCCCCCGTAAAAAGGACGACACCGGTTGCATTGGTGATGCCATTGGGGAATTCCGCGTAGTTGATTGACGCATTCTGCAGTTCGGCGCGCCCGTTGATATCCGGCGCGTTTGGAGAGCCTCGTACGCCGGCCTCGACGTTCATGGTTCCGGAAGACGCGATATCCGCATCGAAATCGTGGAGAACCGCGAAATCGATACGGCCGTTGACCCGCAAATCCAGCGGGTTCCTTTGCTGAAACAGCACACGGCCGCCGATGTTAAGGTCGGTCGCGCGGCCTACGAAGTGGGCGCTCTCCACCGTGAGCACGGAGTTGCTGACGCTGGCGAGAATCGGGCCGGAATTTCGGAGCGCGAATTGATCGCCTGCCCTGCGGCCCAGCTCCAGACTTGGGATCTGCAATTCCGCTTTCAGGAGCTGGGGCTTCAGGAGCGGGCCATCGACCTTCACCTGGCCCTCGATCGAGCCGGCGAAAGCGGGCGCCGCGCCGGATTTGGCAGGCGCTACCCAATCGCGTAACTGCGCCAGGTCCAACTTGGAGAAGGAGACGGTAGCGGTTCCTGGATAATCGCCTTCGAGCCGCCACTCGCCCTGGCCGTGCAGCATGGAATGAACGAAGTCGGAGTCGAATTCGGCGCGCAACACGGAACCGCTGGAGCTGGCCGTCAGGTGGGCGTCCCCCAAAGGCTGTCCGCCCGATTCGAGATTGCGAGCCGTGACCTCGGCATGCAGATCGGAAATGCGATAGTTCGCGCCCGCAAGATCGGCCGCGCCCTCCGCTGCAATTTGTACGCTGCCCTTGATGCCTGGCCTGACTCTTTCGAGTGTCTGAATCTGGTCCAGGCGCATGGAGTTGGTTTCGACTTTGACTCGGAGACGGCCGCTGTCGAACCGGTTGGCGTCATGGACAAACGAGCCTTCAAAGCGCACCTGCTTGGAGCCCGCCGTGAGTTGGCCGCCGGATGCCGATAGTGTGCGGCCAGTATAATTCACGCGCGCGCCGAGGCGGTCAAACGGTTCTTCCTGGTAGGCACCCTGACGCACTTCGATATCGCCTGACGCCTGCGGGTTGCCAACCGTGCCGGCGAGTTCACCAGTCAGGTTCAGGACGCCAGTCACCGGCAGCGCCTTCTGATGGAAAGCGGCAACCAAATCGGGAATGGCAGCATTGCGCAGGCTCCCGCTGGCGGCAATGGGACTGCTCTCCTCGGCCTTCCAATCACGAAGGCCGAGCACCGCTTGAAACTGCGCGCGCATCATGCCGCGCCCGGCGGAGGCGTTAGAGAGACGCAGCAACTGGCGCGACGCATTCACGTCCGCCTGGAACGAATCGATACTCTCGCCGGAGTAGCGGAAGCGGGTTAGATTAACCTTGCCGGCGATCTGTGGATCATCGGGTTTCCCGGTGACGGCGCCATCAAACAGTAGAGCGCCGTTTTCCAGCCGTAGCGGCACAGAGCCGGAGCTTTCGCCCAGAACCGGGAGAATATCATTGAGATCGCGGGTTTCCAGGTGCACTCGCATCTGCTGTCCGATGGCGCCGGAGACCTCGGCGCGCGTGTTGGGCAAAGTCAGAGTGGATGGCGCCAATTCTACGGCGCCGGTGAGCGTATCGTACCTGGCAACCACCTGCCCCCGCACCGCCGGGCTGCCCGGGACCGGGGCCAGTGTGACGTTCGTCGAGACCTGCACCCCGCCGTTACGCCGTAAGGAGCCGTCGATGGTCACCGCACCGGACAGCAGGCTATCCCACGGAAGTTGTTGGCGGCTGTTGTAGATTGCGACTGCGCGGCGGGCTTGTATCCCGCTGATTTCGCCGCGCACACGGAACCGGGCCAGAGACTGGATAACGCTCTCTCCGCGGAAACTGCCACCTAAAAGCGCAAGCGAGATGTCGCGCAAGCCGATATCATTGTTGCGGACGGAGACTGCGGTAATCTGCCCTTCCACGGGAAACGCGCTCGCCTGGTACAACGCTTCGCCGGAGAGACGGAGCCCGCTGAGTTCGGCTTCTTTGGTGTTGACGCGCACTGCAGCATCCGCACGAAAGCCGCGGAGGCGGATGTCGTCCTGGTGGAAATCGACCGCGGAGGCATGAAGAACTCCGGTAGCAGTAAATGGCCACTGGGCGGCGCCACTCACTTGAACGGCGCCCCGATCCAACCCGCGCAGACCAAAAATGCGGCTCACATCCGGCACAGAGGCATTGGCCTGGTATCGGAAAGTTCCGTGCGGAAACACGAGGTCATCCAAAGCGCCGGTCAGTTCGATGCTGGAATTCCCCGTCACCCAGCGAGAAGATACCAAGTCGATGCGGTTCCGTTCCAAGGCAACCCCCATAGTGACGGTGAACGGAACGGGTCCGCGATTTCCCCACCGCAAATCGAGCGGTTGAATCGAGAGATTACCGCGATAGCGCGAGCCGGCAAACTCGTAATCGAATTTCGCATTCAGATTGCGCCCCTGCAGGTCGAACGGCGTCTTGCCCCGGTCTTCGATTTCGAACACGCCATTTTGCAGGCTGAAGCGCGCGATAGCGAGGTTTACCAGCGTCTCGAGAGCCGAGTGCTCGCCTCGCGCCTTCACCTTAGGCTCGGGAATATTCGTTCGGCCATCCGGGTAAACGATCAGATAAATGGCGGGGTTCTTGACATCGAGCGACTGGATATCGATATCGCGCCGGAATAAAGAAACGATCTTCAATCCGGCGGCAACCGAATCCGCGCGAAACAGCGGCGGCTTCCCGGC
>PSRJ01000100.1 GCA_003175985.1 Terriglobia bacterium | reverse complement strand
GGCCGGCCTAAAGCCCAGGGGCAATCGGCGCGAACGTGAACGAAAGGACGAATATCGCCAGCGAAATCCAGCCGAGTTTGCGCCGGCCGTCGCCCAGATCGCTGGCATCATACACTACCGGATGCCGGCGGCCCCAGAACAGGATCACGGCCCAGAAGAGCCACACCCACCAGAAGAAGATCCCCAGCGGGATCAGTGCCGCAATGGCCGCGCTGGAAATCCATTTGTGCTTCTCCCCCAGCAAAGCGTAAAGGATGTGGCCTCCATCCAGTTGCCCAATGGGAAGCAGGTTCAGCGCGGTTGCGAAGATTCCGATCCAGGCGGCTCGCGCTACCGGGTGGAGATAAATATCTCCCGCCGGCACGCCGGGAAAGATAGCGCGTTCCAGAAGCCACTCGAGGGAGGGAACCCCGAAATGTAGCATGCCCTGGCTGGCGATGCCCGGAATGATTTTGGAAAAGGCGAGTCCTATGGAAAGCGCGGGCAGCAGAAAGACAAACCCCGCCAGCGGCCCTGCCACCCCGATGTCAAACAATACACGCTTCGAATAGATCGCCGAACGAATGCGGATAAACGCGCCGAACGTGCCGGTGAGCGAGGGGGCGGGCAGGAAGTAGGGCAGGCTCGCGTTTACCCGGTAATAGACGCAGGCCAGGTAGTGGCCGAACTCGTGCGCCAGCAGAATGGTAGCCAGGGTAAGCGAAAATGGCAGGCCTTGCAAAAGCTCGGCGGGATGACGCCAGGCCCGCACATATGCGTCAAAGCTATGCTCCACCTCGAAAGCAAGGTTGCGATCGAAGTCGTACTGCAATGCCGAGCCCACTACGGTAGTGGTGATCAGCGTCAGCACGAACAGGAGGAGATGCAGCCAGTAACGTTCGCGCACGCGAACGTGCGCGGTCAGATATGGTACAGCCGTACCCTGCTCCTCGTAGTAAGGGTAGGGGGCCGGCGAAAAATCCTGAGGGGCCACGTGCTCAAGAGGCGTGCAGCAAGTTACTGCAGCGTCTGCAACTCCTTGCCCGGCTTAAAGCGAACCGCCTTTCCGGGGGGAATGGAGACCTCAGCGCCGGTACGCGGGTTGCGCCCGATGCCCGTCTTGCGCGGCTTCACGTTGAATACTCCAAACCCGCGCAACTCGATGCGGTCGCCCTGTTCCAGAGCCTTTTTCATGGATTCGAAGACAGTCTCGACGGCCATTTCGGCCTTGGTTTTGGTAATGCCGGTCTTATTGACCACTTCATTGATAATATCCAGCTTGATCAAAACAGTCTCCTTCTCGAAGCTTGGGCCGCGCCCCGTTATCGACAACCATATGATAGGATTGAATTTATCGTGATGTCAAGCGAAGGTGTCCAGAGCCGCATGGCGCCGGTTTCCAGTGCCGAATTCCGTCTTGCCTGCGGCCGCTTCGCCACCGGAGTCGCTATTGCCAGTGTTCTGGACCGCGCTGGAGTACCCCGCGGACTTACGGTCAGTTCTTTTACTTCCGTATCGCTCGAGCCTCCACTGGTTCTGATCTGCCTCGGCCACGCTGTAACCAATCTCGAGGATTTCCGCGACGCGCGTCACTTCGGACTCAGTATTCTGCGTCAGGAAGACCGGGATATTTCAACGCGCTTCGCGCAAAAGGGACATGATCGCTTCGAAGGAGTCTCATGGCTTCGCGGCGAGACCGGCGTTCCGCTGCTGGCATCGGCCCTGGCTTTCATTGAGTGCGCCGCGCACCAGCGTTTTTCGGCGGGTGATCACGATATTCTGGTCGGAGAAGTGGTTCGGACCTGCGTTGCCGACGGCGCGCCGCTGGTGTATTACGCCGGCCGTTACGCCCGCCTGGCGCCGGAATAACTCATCCTCAGCGCGCCAGTTCTTTCAGCTTCTGATCGAATACCTGGTAGGGCATGGCGCCGATGACCAGTTCCCCATCCACGCCATCCGGAGTGCTCTTGCCGATTACGAAAGAGGGCGTTCCGTTGGCCCCGATTTTGGCGGCCAGCGCCATGTCCGTCTGGATTGCAGTCTTGTACTTGCCGCTCTCCACGCAACCGCGGAATGCGGCCACGTTGAGCTTCAAGTCCTGCGCGTAGCCGAGCAGGCTGTTCATGTCGAGTTTCTCGGGGTTGGAGTTCATACGATCGCGCATGGGCCAGAATTGGCCCTGCTCGCCGGCGCAGCGTCCCGCATTGGCGGCCTGCATGGCATTCGGGTGAAAATCGAGCGGCATATCGCGGCTCACGAAGCGTAACTTGCCCGTATCGATGTAGTTCTTCTTGATATCGGAGAACGTCGAGACATGGAAACGCTGGCAGAAGGGACATTGGAAATCCGTGAACTCCACCATTGTCAGCGGGGCGTCCTTGGACCCGATGGTGTAAGACCCGTCGAGGCCGATCTTGGCCTTGGTGATTTGCTCCCCGCCCTGGGGCTGCGGCGGGTTGGCCGCCTGTTTTTCCAGAAGCTCGCGGATCTGCCGCAGTTCGGTCAGGATTTCATCCGCCTGTTTGCGAGTGATCCCAGGTTCGGCTGCGCCCAGCGGTAATAGCACCATCAGCGGCAGGGCCGCCCACTTTGCGTATCGGAGAGACATCTTCATTTGTGACCTAATTCTTTCCCAGGACCAGCATGTACTGGACGTCCTTGATTTGTTCGCGTTCGGAGGCGAGCCGGAAATGATTCGCCTCGATTTCCTTAATGACATCCGGCTTATTCAGCCGGATATGAGTGAGGGCCCGGCCGTTCGGCATGGCCGTTTCATTCTTGTAGTACTCGACAATCACCAGTTTGCCCGAAGGTTTCAGCGACTTATGTATAGCGGCCAGCATGGTCTCCGGATAATCGAAATGGTGATAAGCGTCGAGCACCAGCACCTCATCCAGGGCGCCTTCCGGCAGGTTCGGATCTTTCTCGGTACCTTTCACGAAGGTCACATTTGTGAGATTCTGACTGGCCACTCGCTGCCGCGCGGCGGAAAGGTAATCGTCGAAAATGTCTTCCGCCACGACCTTGCCGGAGGGGCCTACGGCCCGGCTCAAGAACGGCAACATGTAGCCGATCCCCGTGCCCACATCGGCCACGGCCATGCCTCGTTGCAGGCCCATGGCCTGCACCAGGTCGCGCGGCTTCTGCCGGTCATCGCGATCGGGCGCCGAGAGATTCGAGGCAACCGTCTGCCGGCCTTCGGCGGTCTTATATTGCGAATTGGCCTCTTTGGCCACTTGGGCCGCCAGAGGCAGCGCCAAGGCGAGGACAACAGAGATTTTCTTCACAGGGCCGTCTCCATGGGAAGCGCGAGAGGCGCCTCGCGCAGAAAGTCCAGGTGCGACATTTCTTCCACCGCGTCCCGGACGGATTGTTCACTGGTCGGCTCGACCGTAATCACGAAAGGCAGATCGTGCTTGGTTTCGCAAGGCTCTTGCAGTACGGCTTCCAGGCTGATGTGTTTGCTGGCGAGGATGCCTGCCAGTTTTGCGAGAATGCCGGGCCGGTCGTCTACCCGGAAGCGGAGATAGTAAGCCCGCTTCTGCAGCGTTACGGAAACCGGCTTATACTCCCCGAGGCGTTCGTGAGCGAACGGGGAAACGCGTTCGGGGCTGCCATTGCGTATCTCGCGCGCCACGCGCATCAGATCGCTCACCACGGCCACGCCGGTGGGCCGGGAGCCGGCGCCGCGCCCGTAATAGAAAGTGTCCTCGCCGTACATGCCCTTCACCCAGACCGCGTTATAAGCGCCGTTCACGCCCGCCAGGATTGTCGAAAGCGGGATGAGCGCCGGCCGCACCGATAGAATGAGCCCTTCCTGCGTCTGGCGCGCCGCGCAAATCAGGCGGATGGTATGCCGCAACTGATGCGCGTATTGAAAATCCATGGGCGAAATGCGCCGGATCCCCTCGACGAAGATATCGGAGGGCGTGATCTTCTCGCCAAAGGCCAAGGCTGCCAGCAAGACCAGCTTGGAGCGGGCGTCGAAGCCGTCCACATCCGCGCTCGGATCGGTTTCCGCGTACCCCAGCATCTGCGCTTCCGCCAGCACCGCTGCGAAGGGTTCTCCGCGCTTTTCCATTTCCGTGAGGATGTAATTGCTGGTGCCGTTCAGAATGCCGTAGAGCGCGGTGACCCGGTCGCCCGAAATGCCCTCGCGCAAAACGGCGTGGATAGGGATGCCCCCGCAGACGCTCGCTTCCATTGCCAGGTTGATTTTGGCGCGGATGGCGCGGTCCCAGATTTCCGGGCCGCACGATGCCATCAATTCCTTGTTAGCGGTGACAATCGATTTCCCCCGCGAAATGGCGGCATCGATGATTTCTCCGGCCACTCCGGTGCCGCCCACCAGTTCGGCTACGATCTGGACTTCGGGATGGTCCACGACTTCGCGCCAGTCTGTCGTCTTAAGGCTCCGCTGCAGTCCCGCCGGGATTTGCCTTGAGTGAACCGAAGGGCTGCAGACCGCTGCGACATTCAGGCGGAAGCCCAATTTGAGGGCAATCTGATCGGCATTTTCGGCGAGAATGGCCATTGTTCCCGAGCCTACATTGCCCAGGCCTACAATGCCGACGTTGACAGCCTCCATGTTAGATCTATGATAACAAGGCTTAAAACGAAGTAGCCCGATAAGTGCCGCGCGGAGCTTACGTAACCTTGATCGTGCCGGACATGCTCGCACCGTGGATACCGCACTGATACTTGATCTGCCCGCCGCTGGCCTGTGTCTTGGTGACAGTGACCATTTTCATTGTGCCCACCGGCACGGGGCTCGTTTGGTAATGTTGCGGATTTCCGTCACCGGTAATGTTGGGAATGGAACTGGCGCGCGTGAAAGAGGTGAATTGAACGGTGTGGCCATCGGCTTGAAAATCAAATGTTACCTGGCTCCCCGATTCCAGCGGTAGATCTTTTCCCTTCGAATCCTGCCGGCTATCCATGTTGCGAAAGTGGACGATTACTTTATCTCCCACACTGCATTCAATTACGGGCCCAGGGATAGTTCCCATGGTGCCGCCATTGGTTGGGTCAGGCTCATTGGCATCCCACGGGTTTACTTTCCGATCGTCCGGTGTCGACCATGCGGCTAACCCAAGCTGGCCCTGTGGCGCCGGCGCCACATAACGCCGCAAGATCAGTGCCTCCATGATCGTGTCATCATCGTTTCTCAGTGGCTTATACATGGTCACGTTCCGCGTGGCTGGAAAATTCGGCGGAACTTTCGCTTTTAGAGTGACATTCACAGGGTCCTTGCCTTCCCTGTGCTCCAGGTTCTGCCCCCACATGCGGTCGATATTATGAGGACAAACGTCCCACGCCCGATTCTCGATCTGAATCCAATACTCGATGGTGGCCATATGTTCTCCTTATCCTGAACGCCGCCGGCGGCAAGCGATGAGGTTACTGGCCCGCGGACGATTACCAGGAGATATCATACGAGTAGGTCTTACCATGTTACGCACTATCCGATCTGGCGTGCTGACCCTGTCCGTGGCTGTCGTGTTTGGCCTTGCCCTGGCTCAAGAACGTCCCGGCCCACAGGCTCCGTTCACGGAACACGGCGATCTGACCCTGCCGAATGGAAAGTCGCAGCGCGACGAGATCCTCAAAGCCGAGCGCGAGCAGAACCTCAAGGACGCGGCAAAGCTGGCCGACCTGGCCGATGAATTGAAACAGGCATTGGAACGGGAAGACCGATTTGTTTTTTCGCTGAGCACTGTTAAGAAAACCGAAGAAATTGAAAAGCTGGCTAAGAAAATTCGCTCTCGTATTCGCCACGATTAATGTGACGCTCGAAGCCGGCGCGGCTCAGGCGGCGGATTCCAAGCCCGCCATCGCCGTGGTGGATGCCTCCGAACTGCCGCGCTGGCAGGAGTGGAGTGCCGCGAAGGGCTGGCGCGCCATCGCTCCGCCGGCTTCCGCCACGGGCAATATCGATGCGCGCGTACAGGCTCTGGAAGCAGCGGTGCGCGCGGCGATCCAGGATGGTTCCGCGGACCCCGCGCACATCTACCTGGCGGGTACCGGTGGATCGGCCCCCTTGGTGTTTTATACGGTTTCGCGCCTTCCCGATCTGTGGGCTGCCGCGGTAGCACTCGGCGGGTCGCCTCAGCCTGCCATCGAGAGCGACCGCCTCTTCGCCTCCAATTTCACCAACGTGCCCATCCTCTGGATCGGCGGCGCTCCTCAGGATGAAGCGCTCGCCGGAAAATTGAAATCCGCGGGAATGAATCTGGAATGGAGATTCACGGGCGGCCGGATCGAAGCCGGGACCATTCTGGATTGGCTGGCTGGCCACACCCGCGAAGAGTTTCCAGGATCAATCGACTGCGAAACAAGTTCTCCGAGTTTCGCGCGCTGCTACTGGATCGCTTTGTCGAAGTTCGACGCGGCCGAGCGCAACGATGTGCTGCCTTCCAGCCGCGTACCCTTCAATCCTATCGCTGCGCTGGATCTTGGCGCTTTCAGCTACAAGTCCGAGGAGCCGGGTCCGGGGCTGCTGGTGGCATCGCTGCCGGAGAAATACAACGGGCCTCTGAAAGCCGGAGACCGCATCTTGGCGATCGATGGACGGGAGATTGCGAACGCGCGGCAGTATAACGAGCTGATGGCGCAAGTCAAAGAAGAGCGTCCGGCGGTGGTGATGATCCAGCGGGGGAAAGACCGCGTTCGAATCGAAACCACTATCGTGCTGCCCAAACGCGCCCCCGTGGTAAGCGCGCGAGTGCAGGCGCAGTACACGGAGGCTGAACGCGAGATCCAGATTGTCAGCCGGGCTGTTACCGAGATGCGGATTACCATCCCGCGACAATGGGTTCCGTCGGTGATAAATTGGAACGGCGTCCCGTTGGAGAAGCTGGAGGCGCCGGGCTGCCGGCTGTTAACGATCGAAAAGGCCATCGAGCACGCCGCGATTTGTCCGTAACAGTTAATCGAGGGGAGGAGAAGAAGTGCAAGTTCGCAATCTGAGCCGAAGACTTGTCACCCTGTCGCTGGTCCTTGTTCCTCTGGCACAGGGAATGCTGGCGCAAGAGCATTGGGTGGCCACCTGGGCCGCATCGCCGCAGCAGCCTCGCGTGGTGGCGCCGCCGGCCCCGGTGCCGGGTGCGTCTACGGCTGCTCCCGCGCCGGCTGCGCCACCTCCAATTACCAGTTTCAAGAACCAAACCGTGCGCATGATCGTGCGCGCCAGTCTCGGCGGACGCCGCATTCGCGTCCAGCTTTCTAATGCGTTCGGAACAGACCCGTTGACGATCGGCGCAGCGCATGTTGCTCTGCGTGACAAGCAATCGGCCATCGTCGCAGGCTCGGATCGCACCTTGGCCTTCAACGGCAGGTCTTCGGTAATGATTCCCGCGGGGGCGCAGATGGTTAGCGATCCGGTGGACTTCAACTTGCCGGCGCTGGGAGATCTCGCCGTCAGCGTCTACATACCCGGAGATAGCGGCGTCGTCACCATGCACTCAACCGGGCTGCATACCACGTATATTGCGAATGGCGATATGACCGCGGCCGCCGCCATTGCCGAACCGGTCGCCACGCGAACATCCTGGTATTGGGTTTCCGGAGTTGACGTGCTCGCTCCCGCCGAAGCCGGGGCCATCGTTGCGTTCGGCGATTCCATCACGGATGGCGCTACCTCGACTGTGGATGCGGACCGGAGCTGGCCCAGCATGCTGGCCCGCCGCGTGGCAGGAAATCCTGCGACGCCGAATCTCGCGGTAGTGAACGAGGGCATATCGGGCAACCGGCTGTTGCGCGATAACGCGGGAGTCAATGCTCTGGCGCGTCTCGACCGCGACGTGCTGAGCCAGCCGGGCGTGAAGTGGATGACGCTGATGGAAGGCATCAACGATATCGGCCGCGCCACCGGCCGCGGCTCATTACCCAGTGACTCCGTTACCACGGATGATCTCATTGGAGCCATGCGCCAGATCATCGAACGCGCCCACACACGCGGCATCAAAGTGCTGGGCTGCACGCTGACTCCGTATGAAGGCGCGGCGTATTACAGCGAGGTGGGGGAGGTGATCCGCCAGGCAGTCAATCGCTGGATCCGCACCGCGGGAGCATTCGATGCCGTAGTGGACTTCGACGCCGTAGTCCGCGATCCGAATAACCCGAAGCAGTTCCGTGCCGACTTCAACGAGCGCGATCACCTGCACCCCAACGATGCGGGTTACAAAGCGATGGCCGACGCCATCGATTTGGCGATCTTCTCGCCCAAGGCGCTCTCGGCTGCGGTACGGTAGCTGCGCGCCGGCTACCCGCCGGCAATCGCCCCTATGATGAGGAACGGCTCCGCGCCGGATGCTACTGCTTCGGGCAGCGGCGCGTCCGGCGATTCATGGGAGAGATCCTGCTCGCAAGCGAAGAAGCGCACGAAAGGCCGGCGCTGCTGCGTGACGTGATCGCGGATCGTGCCTTGCAGCATCGGGTACTGCGCCTCGATGGCGTCAATGACGGAACGCTGCGTTACCAGACCCTTGACTTCGACCTGGATCTCGCTTGTCACGCGAGCCAGTGTTCGCAGATGTGCGGGCAGCCAAACGCGAATCACGGCAGCGTCTGTGCCTCAACGGAGAGCACGCCCGGGAGGTCGTGGACGATGGGCGCCCAGGTGTCTCCCGCGTCCGCCGATGCGTAAACCTGGCCGCCGGTGGTGCCGAAATAGATGCCACATTTATCCAGCGAATCGACCGACATGGCATCGCGCAGAACATTGACGTAACAGTTGGCTTGCGGCAGGCCCTTGCTGAGCGGTTCCCACTCGTTTCCGCCGGTCCGGCTGCGAAAGACGCGCAGCTTTCCGTCCGGAGGGAAGTGTTGCGAGTCGCTCTTGATGGGCACGACGTAGACGGTATCCGGTTCGTGCGCGTTCACGTCGATCACGAATCCGAAGCCTTTCAAATCGAATTCCCTCGGAGGTCCGGTCTTCTCCGGGTAGCTGACATGTTCGCCCGGCAGGTTGCCGCTGACGTCGGTCCAGGATTCGCCGCCGTTATCGCTGCGCATTACGTCCCAATGCTTCTGCATAAACAGCACCTCGGGCCGCGATGCGTTCATGGCGATGTGGTGCACGCAGTGACCGATTTCGGCCGTGGGATCGGGAATGTAATTCGAACGCAGTCCTTTATTGATCGGCCTCCAGTTCTGGCCGCCGTCGTCCGTGCGGAAGGCGCCGGCAGCCGAGATCGCGATGTACATCCGGCCCGGATCGGTGGGATGGAGCAGGATCGAGTGGAGACACAGCCCGCCGGCGCCCGGCTGCCACCGGTTGCCCGTGCTGTGGCAGCGCAGTCCAGGAAGTTCCTGCCATGACTTTCCCCCGTCCGTTGTGCGGAAGATGGCGGCGTCTTCTATGCCCGCATAGACCGTATCCGGATCGGTGAGCGAGGGTTCGAAATGCCAGACTCGCTTGAACTCCCACGGGTGCGGCGTGCCGTCGTACCACTGGTGCGTGCCTGGCGTGCCCTCGTAGGCAAACTTGTTGTCCACCGGCTCCCACGTCTGGCCGCCATCATTCGATCGTTGGACGAGTTGCCCGAACCAGCCGCTCGACTGCGATGCGTACAACCGGTTCGGATCGGCGGGCGATCCCTTGAGGTGGTACATCTCCCAGCCCGGAAAATGGGGGCCGCTGATATCCCACTTTTCCCGTTTGCCATCGGACGTCAAAATGAACGCGCCTTTTCTGGTTCCAACGAGTACTCGTACTTTGCTCATCTAGCTCTCCTCTTCAATTTTTGTGCCTCGGCCGAACTTCGAGGGCTGGCAAACACCGGGATCAGGGGAGTCGAATCCCTCTCTCGCCAGCGGCGCCGGGCTTCGGCGATCACCGATTCGCGGTTCTTCTCCATCTGGTCAATGAAAGCGCACGGTGCGCCGGTTGGCTCGTGCCGCCCTCCCCAAATCAGCAACTCCAACAGGACCGGCGCCAGATCGATCCCCTTCTCCGTGAGCCGGTAGTTCAGTCTTCGTGCGTCGGTTTCCTCGACCTCCGGGACGATAAGACCTGCCGTCTCGAGCTTCCGCAAGCGATCTGCCAGGATATTGCTCGCAATACCCTCCCCGGATCTCTGGAACTCTTTGAACGTCCGCAATCCGCGAACCATCAGGTCACGAATGATCAGCAGCGACCACCGGTCCCCGAATAATTCCAGGCAGATGCTTACCGGGCAGCCCGATCGATGTTTGGAATTCGGCTTTCCAGGCACATCTCAAACAGGATCACAGGATCACTTGCAAAACACAAGTAAATTTT
>PSRJ01000403.1 GCA_003175985.1 Terriglobia bacterium | reverse complement strand
CGGCTCGTACCCCCGCCGCTCCTTACGCGCCAGTTCGGCTTCCGTAGGAACCAGTTCGCCACGGAAGGCTTTGGCCAGGATGGATCGGGTGAGGAACTCTGCTCGAATCGTAGCGGCTTTGACGCCTCGTTCAACTTCACTGGCGAATGCGAGCAGCGCTCCGGCGCGGCGGACGATCTCAAGCTGTTCTTCCAGGCTGCAAAACGGTACTTCAAATGATCCAAGTTTTTGCGCATTGATATTCGATTGGCTGACACCGTCGGTTTTCGTGGTCGCACAGAACTCGCGTGCTCTCGGCGCATTCAGGCATATGTTTAGGTACTCCGAATGCAGTTCCGGAAGGTTCGCGATCCTTATCAGGTAGCCCGCGAAGATTGCAGGACGCTCGCCGCGATAAATCGCGGTCTTGCCGACGAGTTCCGGGCTATTGGTACGGTTGAAAAGGACCGTATTCGGCTTCAACGCATATCGCCGGATCTCGTCTGAGTCGGAAGTAAATACAAGATTGCCCCAATCAATCTCGCCGTTTTGAACGTTCCCCATGCGGAGAACCGGTACCTTGCCGGTTGGGTTTGACTTCGAAGATGTGCCATAGTCGAAGGACGCGCACAGCTTACGCAATGAGCACCAAGCCCAGCTATCCGGCAAGTCGCCGGAATCGCCCTCCTCGCACTCTTCGTAGGCCTTACGGATTTTCTCTCGCTCAGCTGCGGATTTCGCATCTCGCTCGCGGTGGTTTTGAAGCGCTGCGATGATATCGGAGGCGTCGGGGATGTTTGCATTCTGTTGCCGCCAGTCTTCCGTTAACGATCCGGAACACGCCATGGCCAGTACAGATTGGCGGAAAGTGGTAAGGTTCTTTCGAGCTTTGGCGAGGTGGTTGTTTGCGGAAACTAAGCATGAGTCCAGCGATTCGACTTTGGCTACTATTCGAACTTGCTCCGCGAGTGGTGGAACAGCAACCGGCATTTCGTGGACTACGTTTCGGTTGAGCGTTGGCACACCCGTTCCCGCGTGGTACTTTTCAAGGCCGAAATTTCTCAATAGAAGCGCGATGAACTTAGGATCAGAGCCATGAAAGTCCTTCACATAAAGGGCCGTATTAAGTGGCCAAAAGTCGCGTTCAGTAAAATGCACCTTGCCAATAGTTCCGCTGCGGCCTGTGATGACCCCCGGACCGTCCACACGAGCGATATTGTGCTTTCCAACCGGTCCATTAGCGGCCCACACGGTCACATTTCCGGGTTGGCGTTGATGTTCGGGAAGATCGAAGCCACGCTGGAGTGTAGCCACGTCGCCTAAAGGTGCTACTACCCATCCTTCAGGCAGATCGTCCTCAAGTGCCGGATCGTGGGCAATTTGAAAACCGTCCTTTGCCGTCATGTCTTTTTCGCGGCCTTTGCCAGCCGGTTTCTGTTGAGGGTGCCGTCCCCTCCTTCGAGCAGCTCAAGGATCGCATTTAGCCCTTTCACTGCCGCTTCCAGTTCCTCGATCGCGTCGGTAGCCAGTTCCTCCGGCTCGGGCATTTCGTCCGGATCGTCCAGAGACTCGTCCTTCAGCCACTTCAGACTGTCGATTTTGTAGTTCCGATCTTTGACGTCCTTAAGCGTGAATGAACGCCAACGGTCCTCCTTCGAATCGCCCGGTTTTCGACGGGAGCGCCCGTTGGGATCTGGGCCGAAGCATTTTTCGAATTCTTTAAAATGCTCCGCCGAGAGCGGCCGGTCCTTTTTGGTAATCCTCGGGACATTTGTCCGCCCGTCATACACCCATACGGTTTCGGTCGGAATTCCTTTCGTAAAAAATACGACGTTGGTTTTCGTACCGGGGCTATAGGGCGAAAACGTGCCGTTCGGCAGCCGCAGGACCGTATGCAATGAACAGTCCTGCATCAGGATCTCAAACACCTCGCCGGCTTGATCCGCAAACAAGCAGTTATCTGGGACAACCACCGCGGCTCGGCCTCCTTTCTTCAGAATCGTCACCACATGCTGGAGAAAGTTCAGCTGCTTGTTGCTGGTGGCGATCGTAAAATCATCGCGATCCGGCACCTGGTTTGCCCCTTTTGTCCCGAACGGCGGGTTAGTGAGGACCACATCGAAACGACCGCCAGACGGAACCTCGTAGATGGAATCGCCCAGGTTGATTTCTGGTTCGAGGCCATGGAGATAAAGATTCATGAGTGCCAGTCGTCTCGGGCGAGGCACTAATTCCTGGGCGTAATATGTCCCTTTACGAATCCGTTTCGCGAGCGATCGGTCAAGCACGCCTTTCGTCTCGCCCATGAACCACTCGTATGAAGCAACTAAGAACCCCCCGGAGCCGCATGCCGGATCGCAAATCGCAAACTCATCGTGAGCTCGGGGGTCGGGCTTCACACACCGCACGATAGACTGAATGAGGAGCCGCGGCGTGAAGTACTGGCCTGCACCCTTCTTGCCCTCGCTCGCGGCCTTTTCGAGCAAGCCCTCGAATGCGGCGGCCTTGACGTCGACGTCGAGCGCCGTCCACTCCGTTTCTTCGATAAGGCCGATGAGCTTTTTGAGATTTACCGGGTTCTGGAACCGGGAAAGGGCGCCGGAAAAGATATCGCCGAGAAGCCCGGGCTGCTGGCCCAAGGCGCGGAGCACGTCCACATAGTGCTCGGTGAGGGCCGTTCCCGACTTTTGCGCCAGCGCCGGCCACGAGCAGTCGATGATCACCTGCCGATCTTTCTCCGTCCGCGTCTTGGTTCGGCTGAGGTCAATCCCACGCTCGTCCGCCATTTTGAGAAAGAGCAGATATGTGAGCTGCTCGATATAGTCGCCGTAATCGATGCCGTCGTGACGGAGGGTATGGCAGAAACCCCAGAGTTTTTGGACGATGTCGCTCATGCCGCGATTGCCTGGTTGAATTGATTAATAAGTTCGGGCAGTTCGCCCTTGAAGACGCTATACACCTTACTCCACCCGCCGTACCGGGTAAAGATCGGCATCGTATAAAAGTCCTCCTGATCGAGGGAAAGGTTAGCGCGGAGGTGTTCGCGGATGCGGTCGAGCCATTGTTGTTGTTCAGGCGTGAATGTCCGCCCGGCAGTGACAGTCCGGAACGCGCGTTCCACGCGCTCTTCTGCGGTATAGAGCGGCTGTTCCTTGTCCGCCGCATGCTTCACCATCGAAATGATATCGACGAGCGCTTTCTGGTACCGGATTTCGTGGGCCCGCTCAAGGTTCTCCGGCGTGAACCGCTGGGGCGTGCGGGCGAGCTTCTCCCGGAGTTCGGCGAGGGCGTTCGTGCCCCAGTCCTTCGGGCGGCCGAGCAGGATGCCGATGGCTTCGATATGTGCCGGGTTCTCGCGGACGACGCGGGCGAACGCCGTGAGGTAATCATCGGGCTTGTATTCTTTCCCGTCGAGTCCCCGAACGCGCCATTCGGAGCTCACGACGTCCTGCGTCGGATACGCGATCACAAAGGTCCGCGCCCGTCGCGGATACTCGACGAGCAGCCGCTGGAAATCGGGATTACGGAGCGTTTTCATTACGCCGGTGAAATTGCGCTTCAGGGCTCCAGTAAGATTGGCGGCATAGTGGCCCATGTCGCCATCCGGGATGTACGCGGCGAACATGTCGCGCGCTTCGCCGGACATCTCCTTGTCGACGCGCTGCAGCCGCTTGACCAGGCAGCGGATGTTGTAATCCCGATCGCGGTTCTGCCAGACGGCGTCGATGATCTCCTCGATCGTGCGCGTCTCGCGCCGGGGCGGTTCGGCCGTAATCGCCGTGGCTTTGCGGAAATATTCGAGGAGCGTCCCGTCAAAACAGTCAAACACCACGAAATGGGACTTGTCCGGGAACTGCTCACCTTTCCGCGTCCCCCGCCCGAGCATTTGCTCGAAAAGGATACGGGACTTCACGGGCCGCAGGAAGACGATGAACTCCAGGTCAGGGATATCGACGCCGGTCGAGAGCATGTCCACGGTGACGACAAGCCCCGGCTGCGGCCGGTTCCGAAACTCCCGGATGCGCTGCAAGGGGCGGTCCACCGTCGGGCTTCCGGTGATCTTCTGGACGAACGAGTCGCCGCGGCCGAAAATATCGCGGGCGAGATCCACAAGCTGGTCCGCGTGCGACGTGTGCGGGAGGTCGTTCGCCGCGAAAATCAGCGTCTTCGGAAACCGCCCGTAACGCCCTTCGTGCTCTAGGGCGTACTTCTTGATCTCTTCCAGGATCTTGCGGTTCGAGTCGGGCGCCGTCACTTTGGCCTCGATCTCTCCCGCTTCGAATTGCCGCTCGTCTTCGAGGAGGTCGAGCTGCTTCGCCCCGGTGTCGGGATTCACCATCCCGACTTCCTCCCCTTCTTTGAGGAAGACACCGTTCATCCGAACATTGGATCTCACAGTGACGACATCATAATCGACGAGAAATCCTTCACGCACGGCGCGCTCGTATTCGTAGCGATAGACGACATCCTTGAAGTAGGCCGTGGTGTGGGCCGCCGGCGTCGCGGTAAGACCGATTTTGACTGCGTCGAAGTGATCCAAGGTTTGCCGCCACACGGCGACTTCGCTTGAGGTGTATCCCCGATGGCATTCGTCGGCGATCACCAAATCAAACGCGTGGATCGGGATGTCCATCTGCTCCGCATCCGCGTCAATTTCCTCGTCCCCGGTACCGAAAATCGCGTTCCGGCCGAAGAGGTTGATGCTCATGCGCTGAATCGTCGATACATAGACGAACGCGTGCCGGGCAGAGGGCTTCAGTAAGTACGAGGATGGCAAGACTTTAGGATCGAATTTGTCTTCATCGCCGAAATCTTCTCGATGGAACCGTTGGCTGTATACCTCGTAGATCTGATCGAACTTCTGCCCCGGCTTCGCTTCAAATGATGAAAAGGCCCGGACGGCCTGAGCGGCCAGCGCGCGCCGATCGACCAGAAACAGAATCCGCTGCGCGACGCCGGATTCCATGAGGCGAAAGACTTCGTTCACCATCGTGAAGGTCTTGCCGGTTCCCGTGGCCATGGCGACAAGCATTTCCCGGCGGCGTTTTTCGATTGCGTCTTCAATCGCGGCGTTAGCTTCCCGCTGGTAGGGTCGAAGCCGCGGATGGTCGTTAGGTGCCGCGGCCAGCTTGTCGCAGGCGGCTATAAGATCGCTTGAAAGAAGTTCGGCCAGAGCATCCGGCGTGTGAAAACGGGCAATTTGGTGAGAGCGGTTCAGCTCGTGCCGGACATCGTGATGCCAGATGATTTCGCCATTCGTGGCGAAGAGGAAGGGCACGCGATAGCTGCGGAAATCGAACGGGTTGCCGCACAGGCCTTTTGAATACCGCTCCGCCTGGAGAAGAACGTTCTGGGGACCGAGCGATAGCTTCTTGGCTTCCACGATCCCGACAATCCGCCCGCCAAGGCACAAGGCATAGTCCGCGGGGCCGGCTTCGGTCTGGTACTCCTCAATCGCGCAGCGCTCGTACGCCTTAAGATCTTTGTTTTCGTTAAACCCAGCGATTCGCCACCCGGCTGCCCGCAATTTGGCGTCAATCAGGCGCTTTCGGGTGAACCATTCCGATGTGGCCGCGGTCGCTTTCGGCATTGAGTCAATAGTTTCCAGCCTGTTCCCGAAGCCCGATGCGCCCTTTTCTTCTGGGGAGCCCTGGCCCGCGCGAGGGCGCCAGGGGACCCACGGACAAGCTCTGGTACCTGATTGTATATTGCAGTACGAATTCCCGCAAATTCTTAAAACAAAAAGAGGGCCCGGTTGCCCTCTTTGGAACGGTGTCGTCAACAAACTGCCACCCGTTCCAGGAATCTCCCTAGCTTCGCCGTGGTCTCACGGGATCGGCCCGCCGCCGCTGAGTAAGATTACCCGGCCGGTGTGGCGATTTCCTTCGTTCCAAGGAAATCATTCAGGCGCGCGGCAATAAGGCCGCGCCGTTTCGCGAGGAATTCCTTGTAATTTGGCACCTGAAGCAACTCCGGATCGAGTGGGATACATTGAGCGTGGAACGCCGATTCCCCAGCCTTCTTAATGAGCGGGGGGAAATATACTGCAGGAGGCTTATCGCTGATGCGACGATTCGTCTTACCGCCTACAAAGGCAAGGTTTGCGATGTCGTCCGCCTCCCGCGGAGCGTAAACGCCTTTGAGGATCGCCTTCGGAAAGATGTGGTGGAACTGAAGCCGGTGTTGGGCTCCGGAATGATCAAGCGCGATGACGAGATTGGAGTTCCAGTCCTTCGCCTCCGCGGCCCGGAATGCCAGGAACATCGTCTTGAACAAGGCACTCCGCTGGTTGCGCCCTTCCAACTCATCTGCTGTTACATCAAGTCGTCCGACTTGGCGCCGAAGGCTATCTACCAGAGACTCCGCATCACCGCCATTTCGGATTGTCGCGAGGTCCTGATCGAGAATCGTCTCGCTCGACCCCCGCGAGAACCGGCCCTTGGCGTTCGCAAGGAGCACCCAGAAGCGGAGCCGATCGGATTCCTCTTGACTTATCGCGTAATCCCTCTCATGTCCGAAGTAGGCGAGTGCGATCAGAAGGAAGGGTGAGGAAAGCAGCGCTGGGCTGTCCATCCCGACGTTGTTCTTTGTGAAATTGATGGCAAACTGCATTCCGAGGCGGCTCTCTTCCCAGGCAGACTTCAACGCGTCAATGGAAAGGTTGCCAACGGTGAGAAAGCGCGACTGACCAGTGGCGAATGCGACCATATTCTTCAGATACAGCCCGAGGTCCAGGTCGAATCCCACCTTGCCGCATTCCTGCTGAAACCCCTGAAAGGTGGTGAGGGAGTTGCGCCACTTTGCTGTGATCTGCGCGAGCGCCAAGTCCGAACTCCGAAGCTTGGCCCCAAGGGAATTCACGCGGACGAAGATCTCAGTAACCTCATCGTAGGAGAGAGACCGTTCGAGGACATCCATTCGGTAGACGTACTTCCGTACGCTGCGCAGGCGCGCGAGCCGCTGGCTGTATTTCGTGTATCGCGGGTCGTTGATCTTCTCGATGCCGGCGCGGCTCAGGAATGGAGCGTCTTCTTCCGTCTTGAAGACCTCTGAAACCTTTACCCAGTGCGGCAACTGTGCAAGCTTCTGCGTGGAAACCACAAACGTCATCTTCTCGAACCGGCGCTGCAGCTCATCTTCCGTGGAATCAGCCTCGTCATCGATCAGGTCCTCGTCGCCCCCGTCCTCATGTACTTCTGTGACTACAGCAAGGTGGTCTGGGTGCTCCAAGTTGAAAAGCAGTTCGATCGGCTTCTTACGCCCGCGCACCATCACTTCTTTGCCCCGAATGACCGCGGAGAGGGATGTCAGTCGTTGCTGGCCATCAAGGAGGAGGCGCGTGCTCTTAAATGGATTCTTCTCCTGTGAGATGGCGAATTCCTGCAATGGAACGGCCTCATCCGTTTCCCAGAGCAGGATAGCGCCGGATGGGTATCCTCTGTAGAGCGAGTCCAGAAGGTCTCGCACTCGCGTCGAGCGCCAAACGTACTGGCGCTGCATCTCTGGAAGTCGCAATTCGCCCCGTTGGATCATGCCAACCAATTCTTCGACTGATGCCTCTGCTTTAGCCATTGCCGTTGATTGTATTAGCTGGCGTTTGCTTCGGCAATAGTCCGAATCACCTCTCGACTAAAAAATGAGCAGAGTTACTCTGCCCATTTTAATGGTTGGCTCCGCTTCGGAGTCTTATCGGATGGCCGCTCGCTCCAGGAATGGCCCCAGTTTCGCCGTCGCCCGGAACTGCGGAATGGCGTCCAGCCCCTTGAACGCCGATGTGAACGCATTCGAAAGGCTCCAGGCCGTGCGCGGCTGGAACTCCTCATGCGTCGGCCGAAAGTAGTTCGTGTGGACGGCCCGCGCCAGGTGCCTCGGCGCCGCCAGTTCTCCCTCGACGAACGCCCGGTAGATGACGAGCTTGGCGGCGTCATCCATGATCGGTGCCTGCCGGATGACTTCGATGTGACGTGCCAGCGGTTCGAAGTTGCGCTGCATCCGGTCAACGCCAATTGAGACGGCATCTACCAGACTGAAGTTTTTTGAGTGCTTGGCGAGGACCGGGGTGAAGTCGCCGTGAAACGCCATATTGTCGCAGACCAAGACCCGGAATCCGATACACATGGAAAGCCGCATACTCTTGTCGTTCGCATTGCGGATGCCGATTGAGAACCGGACACCGGTAATGCCATATTCGAGGTCCAGGACGCCGAA
>PSRJ01000400.1 GCA_003175985.1 Terriglobia bacterium | reverse complement strand
TGCACGGACCAGCCATGACCACGACGCGGGAGCCGCCGATTTCTACGTCGCCAACCTGAACCACTGTTCCGCCGGGGCGAAAACTGCGGCTCGCCAGCTTGTAGGGAGACCCGATGCGGTGCGCTTCCTTTACGCCCTCCATCACCTCGAAGATGGCCAGGTCGATCTCGTCGCTTTTGCCGCCCACGCCGCCCAGCACCGTATGCGTGACGCCCGTAGAACGGTGTACGTCAAACCCGGTCTCCACCATGCGGTCGATGACCGTCTGGATCTGCTGCTCGGTCGCGCCCGCCTGCATCACGACCACCATTTACTTTTCTCCATCCCGTTCCATGCGCACGCGTTGCACCATCCGCATCTCGTCGATGATGCGCTCGAAGATGCGGCGCACCGCCTCCTTAGTGAGCGGGCCGTCGCCGCTGGCCTGGGCGATATTGGCGAACACCTGGTCTTCCCGCTTGGGTTCGTAGATTGGCAGCCGCGCCTCGCGCTTCACGCGCCCGATGTCCTCCACGACGCGGGTGCGCTGCTTAAGCAAATCCACGAGACGGCGGTCCAGCTCATCGATCAGCACTCGATATTCTTCGAGCTTCAGGCGCGCCTCTTCCTGCGTCACGCGAGCTCCCTGAAGCCGGTCTTGAGTTCTCGGGTGAACGATTCGAGCGCCGCCTCCAGGCCCGGATTGGCGCGTTCGCGCTCGATCAGGCGCACGAGTGCGCTCCCCACAACGACTGCTTCCACCTGCCGCCCCAGTTCCGCGACATGCTCCGGCCGCGAAATGCCGAAACCGACCGCCAGGGGCAGGCCGGTCACCTCGCGCATCGCGCGAATCAGCGGCGTAACCGCGCCGGACAGGCTCTCTCGTTCACCTGTTACTCCAGTTCGCGATACCAGGTAGACAAACCCCGTGGAATACCGCGCTACCAGTTCCAGCCGGCGGCGCGTGCTGGTAGGAGTGGCCAAAAACACCGTGTCCAAGCCGTGACTCTGCATGGCCGCCACAAAATCCTCGGCTTCCTCCACGCTGGCGTCCGTCAACAGACACCCATCAATACCGCACCGTGCCGCATCTTGCGCCAGGCGTTCGAGCCCGTAGCGGAGCACGGGATTCAGATACGTAAACAGCAACAACGGGACTTCGGAGTGTTGCCGGATCTGTTCCGCAATCTCGAGCACGCGGGATAGCGTGGTGCCGGCTCTGAGCGCGCGTTCTCCGGCGCGTTGAATCACCGGGCCATCGGCGATCGGGTCGGAAAACGGAACGCCCAATTCTATAAGATCCGCCCCGCCCCGCACGAGCGCTTCGACCAGAGCCGGGGTCCGATCCGGAGACGGGTCGCCCGCCGTCAAGTATGCGATCAGCCCCTTCCGGCCTTCTTTCTTCAAACACTCAAAGAGCCGCCCGATCCGGGTCATGACTCGTCCAGTTCCGGGAAATTCGCGCGGTAAATATCGAGATCCTTATCGCCCCGGCCGGAAACATTCACCAGTAGAATTTTCCCCGCCGCTTCGGGCGCCAGCCGGATCGCTTCGGCGACGCCATGCGCCGATTCCAGCGCAGGAATAATCCCTTCAGTACGCGAAAGCTGGCGCGCCGCAGCCAGCGCTTCGGCATCCGATGCCGCGGTGTACTCCGCGCGCCGCTCGTCGTGCAGCCAGGCGTGCTCCGGCCCGATCATGGCGTAGTCCAGGCCTGCCGAGACGGAGTGCGTCGAGGCGATCTGCCCATGCTCGTCCTGCAACACGAAACTGTAGGCGCCCTGCAGAACGCCGGGAGCGCCGCCGCGGTACCGTGCGGCATGCTCGCCAAGAACCTCGCCCCGGCCACCGGCTTCCACCCCGACTAACCTGACCGCCCGATCGGACAGAAACGCGTGGAAAATTCCAATGGCGTTGGAACCGCCGCCCACACAGGCCAAGACTACATCGGGCAGGCGTCCTTCTGCTTCGAGAATCTGCCGCCGGGCTTCCTCACCGATCACCCTATGAAAATCGCGGACCATCATGGGATAGGGGTGGGCTCCCAACGCCGAGCCTAGCAGGTAATGGGTATCGGACACATTCGTTACCCAATCGCGCATGGCTTCGCTGATGGCATCTTTCAGCGTGCAGCTCCCAGTGTCCACGCTCACCACCTTCGCACCCAGCATGCGCATCCGGAAAACGTTAAGCCGCTGGCGGCGCATATCCTCCGCGCCCATGTAGACCACGCAGTCGAAACCCATCAGGGCGCAGACAGTGGCCGTAGCCACGCCGTGCTGCCCGGCCCCTGTCTCGGCGATGATGCGACGCTTGCCCATGCGGCGCGCCAGCAGCACCTGTCCCAGGCAGTTATTGATTTTGTGGGCGCCGGTATGCAGCAGGTCTTCGCGTTTCAAGTAAATTCGTGCGCCACCCAGAGACTCCGAGAGCCGCCGCGCGAAATACAGGGGCGTGGGCCGTCCCGCGTAATTGTGCAGCAGGCCGTCCAGTTCATGCTGGAACGACGGATCTTCACGAGCCGCGAGGTATGCGTGCTCGAGTTCCTCGATGGGCGCCATCAACACTTCGGGGACGAAGCGGCCGCCATACGGTCCGAAGTGCCCGCGCGAATCCGGTTGTGGAGTCATGCGCGCAACGCTGCCCTTGCAGCCGCCAGAAATTCAGTCATCCTCCGATGGTCCTTTTTGCCGGGCGCGCTCTCCAGTTTCGAACAGGCGTCAACCCCCCACGGGCGTGCCAGCGCCACGGCCTGCGCCACGTTGGACGCATCCAGTCCGCCGGCTAGGATCACACGCCTCCGCGACACCGCCGCCCGGCTCCAGTCGAAGCTCTTGCCGGATCCGCCAAAAAGCTCTCCGGCCGGGCCATCCAGCACCAGCGCTTCAGCGGGGCTGTCCTGGTAGATCGAGAAATCGAAGGCATCATCCACGCGAGCCGCTTTCCACACGGGCAAATGCTCCGGATATTGGGAAGGGGCCTCCGCGCCGTGCAACTGTGCGACCCCGAGGGCGGCGACACGTGCGATCTCTTGGATGTGCGCGGCCTGCTCATCCACGAAAACACCCACGCGCCGCACGCCTTCCGGCGACGCGATGTCCGCCGCCCGCTCCGGCGCAATATATCTGGGGCTGCGGGGATAGAAATTGAAACCGATTGCAGTGGCGCCGGCTGCGATGGCCGCGGCCGCATCCTCCGCATTAGTGATACCGCAGATCTTGAGGATCATCCCGCCCCCAGTTGCCGCAGCGCTGCTGCGGGATCGCCGGACTTCATCAGGTGCTCGCCGACCAGGAATGCGCAATATCCCGCGCTACCCAACGCCGCGATATCCCGCGCGTCGCGAATGCCGCTTTCACTCACACGCACTACATCGTCCGGCATATGTTCGGCAAGCCGCAGCGAAGTCTCGAGCGATACCTCGAATGTCGTCAGGTCACGATTATTTACGCCGATGATTTCGCTTCCGGAGCCGATCGCTGCTTCCAGCTCACGGCGGTCATGCACCTCCACCAGGGCAGCCATGCCGTAACCCGCCGCCATCTCGCGGTACCGGCGCATCTCTCGCTCGGTAAGAATCGCTGCGATCAGCAGGATGGCATCCGCTCCATGGGCGGCCGCCTCAAGCACGTGCTCCGGCGCAATGGTGAAATCCTTGCGCAGCACCGGAAGTGTAACCATCCGGCGCACGGCTTCCAGATCGCGGATGCTTCCTTGAAAGAACGATTCGTCAGTCAGCACCGACAGTGCCGCCGCACCGCCACACTGATATGCGCCGGCGAGGCGTACGGGATCGAAATCGGCGGCCAGCAAGCCCTTACTGGGCGACGCCTTTTTGATTTCGGCGATGATGGCGGGTGTTTGCGCGGTCAACGCCGCCGCGAAATCCCGCCGCTCCGCGCGGCGTGTCTCCGCCAGCCGTTCCCATTGGGCCGTCCGCGCCGGCGCTGCGGCAAGCTCCTCGGTCTTTTTGGCGACAATACGGGCCAGAATGCCTGGAATTGCTTCGATCAAGAGTGTTTCTTTATCCTATCAAACGGCGCAAAAGGCCTGCCTTCGCGGCTACTCGCGATCGCCATTCAGTCGAACAGTCTCCGGCCCCAGCATGCGCGATCCGGCCCAGCCTGCTTCCCGGAAACGGGCTGGAACCGATGTGAATACGATCCGATAGCTGCTTTCTTCCAGCGGCGCTTCCGGAGCATCGCCGCGCTGCGGGTAGACGAGTGCCAGGAATCGCAGGATGGTGTAGATGTCTCCATCCTGCGGCTGGCGAAAATCGAAACCCTGCGACCGGAAATGAATCGCTGTGCCGCGCTGCGAGAGTTCCCAGACGAGATAGGCGCAACAGTCCACGGCATGTTCGAACCAGGGATCAAGATCCGGCGAGATGTCGCGGTCCAGAAACACCTCTACTGTCTGTTCCTGCTCGCGCGCAAATTCGCGGATCTGCAAACTCCCTACGTGAGCCGTCGCCTTCCAATCCACGTGCCGGGCGCTTTCAAATGCCTCGTATGGCCGGATTCGGTAAAAGTCCTTGCCGAGCCCGCGATAGTGCGTTTCAATCTCCCCGGCAATCCCGAGTAATAAGTCTTCAAATCCCGGCTGCGGATCGATCGCGGGGTAGACAATGGTCTCGCGGCGCAGGGTCACCCGCGCCGATTTTTCGAGGAAGCCGAACGGAAACGACGTGGAGAAAGCAAAGCTGTTCTGCCGGTACTGTCCGCGCTTGGGAAAGCGCACTTCCACAATCGTCTCCTGCGCCGACCGGCCGGTAATGAGCGGGAAGTAGACACCGGATTTCAGGGAGGGACTGGCGGGGTCGCGTATGGCTTCCACGCGAATGGAAAACGAAGGCAAGAGCCATTTCTGGTTCCTGACGAAGAGTCTTCCCGGCACCGTTCGCCGCGCGGAAACATGTTCCGGCACCAGAAAATCCAGTTCCAACCCCGCCAGACAAAGACGGCTGACCATTCCCGAAATCAGCAGTGTGGCCAGCATTGTGGCGAGAATCAGGAAAAGAAGATTGTTCGCCGATACGACCGCTCCGAACCCCACCAGCACAATTGCAAATGTAAACAGCAGCCCGCCGTGCGTGATGCGGTAGCGGATGCGCCGGACAAGCGCTGCTCGAAGCTGCTGCCAGGGAATGCGCAAACGAGGTCCGCTTCTGATTTTATCCGGAAGAGTACCGCTCCGTATGGTCCCCGTATTCATTAATTTGTGACCTTTTTTTCAGTGAATAGGGCTAGAATAGAGCTTCCAACAATCGGAGGTTGCTTCGCTTCATGTTTGGTCTCACTCGCATTGCCAGCATTTTGGCTATTTTCCCCCTGGCGGCTTCTGCCCAGCAAGCCCTCACCGGGACTATCACCGGTACTGTTACCGATCCTACGGAAGCGGCCGTTCCCAACGCTCAAGTGACGGCGCATAACATCAACACGGGCCTGGAACGTACGGCTTCCTCGGGAGACATTGGTCAATACACGCTGACTCTGTTGCCGGTCGGGGAATATGAGGTCTCGGCGAAGAAAGCCGGATTCGCGGACCTCAAGTTAGGCCCGGTACGAGTGGGAGTCGGCCAATCCGTCACCGTCGAATTGCGCATGTCGGTGAGTGCCGCGGCTACGCAGGTGCAAGTGGAAGCAGGAGTCGCGAACGTCGAGACAACGCGCTCCAGCGTGGCCAATTCCGTCGATAACAGTCAGATCTCGAATCTGGGCATCAACGGGCGCGATTTCTTGAAGTTCCTGCTGCTGACTCCCGGAGTAACTACCGACGTGCGCACCGGCGATCTGAGCTTCGGGGGTCTGCGAGGAACGCTCAACAATCTCCAGGTGGATGGCAGCGACAATAACAACAATTTCTACGGACAAGCCGTGGGCCGCACCGGGACCGGCCGCGCGCCCTACCAGTTCAGCGTCGACTCTGTGGAGGAATTCCAGATCAACAGCAGTACCTACTCGGCGGAGTTCGGCCGGGCAGGCGGCGCTGTGACCAACGTAGTAACGAAATCGGGCACCAACGAATTCCACGGCTCCGCGTTCGAATATTTTCGCGACCGCTACATGAACGCCAACACCTGGATCAACAATTCCCGCGGCATCCCGCGCCAGCCTTTTCATGTCAATCAATTTGGCGGAACGGTGGGCGGACCCGTAGTCAAGAACAAAGATTTCTTCTTCTTCAACTACGACGGCCAGCGGCGGCACCTGCCGAACCCGGTGTTCTTGGGTGTACCGATTCCCGCGGCGCTCGCGGCCGATCCGGCTAATCAGTCGAAGATCCAGTTGCTGAATTCCAAGATTGCACCGTACCAACTTGCCTACGATCAGGATGTCTATCTTGCCAAAAACGATTGGCAGATCAACGACAAGCATCGCCTCTCGGGGCGCTACAATCACCAGAAATTTAGCGGGGTGGGCCTGGAACTCTCAGGCAACCAATCGGCCTACGAACACACCGGAACGGCTTTCGTCAAGACGGATACAGTATCTCTTTCCTTGGCGAGTGTCTTCACAGCTAATCTCATAAACGAATTCCGCTTTCAGTTCCTGCGTGACGATGAGCCCAGTGAAGCTTTCTCTACGGGCCCCGAGACCGTCCTGCGCGAAGGCGGCGTCACCGCCCTATCGTTCGGAGCCAGTTCCATTACCCCGCGGTACGCCAACATCAAGGGCGAGCAGTTCGGCGATAACCTGACGCGCATCATGGGACGTCACACCTTGAAAGTGGGCGCCGACGTCAATCACAACGGCATTGAAAACTATTTTGCCGGTAATGTGCGCGGCTCTTACACGTTTAACAGTTACGCGGATTTCTTCGCCAACCGGCCCGCCTCGTTTATCCAGGCGTTTCCCGGGGCGGGCACACCGGGCTTTACTACCAAGCCCAGTTTTACCGAATTAGGGTTTTACGTTCAAGACGAGTTTCGTGTCACTCCGAAACTCACCCTGAACCTGGGACTGCGTTATGACCTGGCGCTGCTGACCAAGCCGCCAGTCAAGAACCCGGACCCGCAACTGTCAGCCTTCGGCCTCGACACCAGCGCGCTCAGTAATGACACCAACAATTTCGGGCCGCGCTTTGGTTTTGCTTACAAGCCGCTCACCTCCGATAAGCTGGTTGTCCGCGGCGGCTACGGTATGTTCTTCGGACGCACGCCGCAGATTCTCGTCTCGACCGCATACAACCAGAATGGTATCAGCGCCGCCAGCCTCACCTTTACCGGCGCAGCCATCCCCACTTATCCGAACAATTTCTCATCTCAACCCACCGGCGGAACCTTAGCCGTTCCCTCGATTCTCTTATTCGATTCAAATTACGTCCTGCCCGTGGTTTTCCAGGGCAGCATAGGCGTGGAATACGAAGTGGCGCGCAACACCACGATTTCGGTCAATTACCTGAATGTCCGCGGCGAGCACCTGACGCGGACCCGTGATGTCAATCTTTATCCACCGGTGCCGGTGTCGGTGACCTTGCCGGGGCTGGGTTCGCGGACCTTGCTACGATATCCCGGACCCCAAGGCAGTCCACTCCGCCCGATGAGCCATTTCGCCCGCACGGAAGTCTTCGAAAGCGGTGCGAACAGCTTCTATAACGGATTCACCCTGGGATTCAAGCGGCGGTTCGCCACGCACTATCAGGTGAACCTGTCCTACACTTACGCCAAGGCGATCGACGACGTAACCGACTTCACGAGCGTGGTGCCCTTCAATGCGATCGACGAGGGCAAGATGGCGCAGTATCCGACGATGCCTGGCCTGGACCGCGGACCCAGCGTCAACGACCAGAGGCACCGCGTGATCACCAATTTCGTTTGGAATCTCGATTACCTGCACGGGGTGAAGAACCTGGCGGTGCATTACCTGGTTGACGGCTGGAGTCTCAGCGGCGTCATCCTGGCCCAGACCGGCCAGCCGTATTCCAATGGTGTGGGCGGCGACGCCGTCAATGACACCAACAGCCAGACCAGCCGCGTTCCCCAGGATGGACGCAACACGAATCACGCGCCCACCATTTCCAATTGGGATTTGCGAGTAACCAAGTCCATTCCGCTCTATAGGGAACGGGTTCGCTTCGTGCTGGCTCTGGACGCCTTCAACGCGTTCAACGAGGCCGAGTTCCTCACCACCAATATTCGAACCGGCAAATATAACTTCGTTACGGCGACGGGGGCCTTCACTCCCGCGACGAATTTCGGCACCTATGCCAGCCAGACGCTGGATAACCGGATCCTGCAGGTATCGGGGAAAATCGTCTTCTGAGGATCACCTCACTGTTCGTGCATAATTAGGGTGCATGGCGCCCGGTGAGATTTCGGGGTCACTACTGGTCCTCTTTCTGTACGACGTCTCTGACGAAATCGGGCTCGATGATTTGCGCAAGAAACTCGGCGCCCCGGCGAGCCTTCCTGCTGGAGCTAATGGTGTGGTAATCGAACTCGTGTCTGTTCAAAGGGAAGTCGTAATTGCAGGCGACCGACTTTCCATCGCGACGTAGCGATGCGGCCCTGCGCGCCGCGGTTCGTTCTCGGAAACGCGCAGAACTACCGCGACGCTGGTCCACAGGCACTGCAGAAGTCAGCTTCGGTCCTGATTTGCCAATCCACAGGCTGCGGTCCGGCCGCCGCCGAACCAGTCTTCCGGCTTCAGCCCCGCGTCGCACACCCGCTCAGACTGTTCGGAACGCTTAAACCTGGAAGGAACTGCCGCAACCGCAGGTGGACTTCACTTGCGGATTGTTGAATTTGAAGCCCGCGCCTTCGAGCGTTTCCACGTAATCGACTTCGGCGCCATCCAAGTACAACAGGCTGGCCTGATCCACATAGACTTTCAATCCGTCGTACTGATACGTCTTATCCAGCACGTTGGGTTGATTTTCGAAGGCCATGGAATAGCTGAACCCGGAACAGCCGCCGCCTACCACCGCAATCCGCAGCCCGGAGGGCATCGGACTCTGCGATGACATGATCTCCTTTACCTTGCCGACTGCCTTTTCGGTTAATTGCACCATTCTCTGAAACTCCTGATAAAGTTCTGTTCGCCTTCCATTATACATATGGAAGTCGTTAGCTCCACATTCCACCACTTAGATGTCCGTTTTGGCTGCCGGGACGCGAAAATCCCGTCCTGGAGTTTGCCGAGAGGCTATCGCAGCCGCCTATGGTATCTTGCAAGTTGTAGTACCCGCAAGCTAATTGAAACGAGACGGGAGCCGGTTGCGTCGGTAGCGGTGTATGGGAACAGTGACTGGCGCACTCCCGGTTCCGGCATTCGGAATAAGGGTTGCGGCAAAACCGAGAGTGGATTACCAGAACACCCCCGAAGGCGCCCTGGTGCAGCGGGCCCAATCCGGCGACGAAACAGCGTTTCGGGAAATTGTGGAACGCTACCAGTCGAAGGTGTTCTCCATCATCCACGGTATCGTGCGCCAGCGGAATGACGTGGAAGACATTGCGCAGCAAGTATTTGCCAAGGTTTATCTGTCCCTCAAGAGTTTTGATTTCCGCAGTTCTCTGATTACGTGGATCTACAAAATTACGGTCAATGAGTGCTTCGATTACTTGCGGAAACGTAAAGTCCGACGGCTGGTGTACGAAAGCGATCTGAGCGAGGATGAGGTGCGGCGTGTCGAGAATAGCGAGCCCGCCGTCGATCGCCAGACGCCGGTCGATTCCAGCCTCGCGCAGCGCGATTACATTCTAAAACTCCTCACCCGGGTCTCCGAGGAAGAACGTATGTTATTGATGCTTAAGGAGGTCGAGGGGTTTTCCGTGGAGGAGTTGGCGGAAAAGACCGGGATGAACGAAAACACCATCAAGGTGAAGTTGTTTCGTGCCCGGCAGAAGTTAGTCAAAGCGGCGACCCGTCTGGAGCGGACTCCGGGTCTGGTCACCGGCTGAGAAGTTCCCCTGAAGCGGGCGCTGGCCGAGAGGTCAAACAGATCCGCTAGGGGGTAGGTAAGATGATAGTTTACTTTTGTAAGGGAAGAAACGTATGCACACGGTAGTGATGGAGAGCCTGGAGGAATACCTCGCCGGCGCGCTGGAACCGGCGGCTCAACGAACCATCGAAGATCACCTGAGCGCTTGCCGGTTCTGCCGTGAAGAGATTCGTAGTATGCAGGACGTCTCGCAGTTGTTTCTCTCTTTGCGGACGGAAGAGATCGTCGAATCCTCGCCCGGTTTATACGCCAGGGTCATGCAGCATGTAGGCCGGCAAAAAGCCAGGCCTTCCTTTGCCGGTCTGTTCGGTTTGGAGCTGGCGTTCGGCCGCCGCCTGGCATTTTCCGCCCTGTTGACATTGGCCATCCTGGGTGGTTATCTTGTATCCCGCGAGACCGCCTATACTGGGGGGCCTTCGCCGGAGGCAGTAATGGCGCAGCAGGAATCCCCAGCTTTTGACTCCGCGCCGGCGCCGGATAACATGCTGGTCACGCTGACCGCATATGAGCATTGATCCTGACGTATGAGCGCCGAAGTGCTTGACCAAATCGAAGCGGGCCGGCGGTGGGACCCTCGAGTGGCGGTGGTCCTGGTGCTTGGGTTGGTCTTTCTGTGCGGCGCCGCAGCCGGCGCGCTGCTCATGAATTCGGGATTACACGCGCGCTTGCACCCACCGGCGTTCGACACCCCCGCGGGCAGGGCCCTCAATTTCGAAAAATTGCAGAAGGAATTGAACCTCACGCCCGTGCAGGCCGAACAGATGCAATCCATCCTGAACGATATGTGGCAGTATTACCGCACAGTGCTGAGCGACAGTAAATCGCGGGTGGAACAGGTTCTGAACGAAGAGCAGCGCCAGAAATTCGAACGCCTCCTGCAACAGCAGCGCTGACCTTCAGCCGCTCTTGAGTTGACACTATTAGCAGGCGCACGGACAATGGTCTTTCCGCCATGCGTCTGTTTTCCTTTGTGACTCTCCTCATTGCAGGGTTTGCCCTCCTGGGCTCGACGGCCTGCACTGGCGGAGCAACACGCGAGGTTCGGACCTACGCCATGGGCGATCGCATCGTCTTGGGGCATCTGGTGTATACCGTGTATGAAACACGATGGCTGCCGCAGATCGGAGAAGGCCCTACGGCGCGCGTTCCGCAGAACCGGTTCTTCCTGATCCGAATGAGCGTCGGCTCCTCAAGCAATCAGGAAACCCTCATCCCGAATAAGACGATCGTCGATGACAAAGGCACATCTTTTACGGAGCTGAGCAATGGCGACGGAGTGCCCGAGTGGCTCGGCTTTCTACGGCCGGTAACGGTGGCCGCGGCGGTTGCGGGCAACGCCCTGTTCGAT
>PSRJ01000070.1 GCA_003175985.1 Terriglobia bacterium | reverse complement strand
TGATCCGTACCGTTAAGCGGCACGAAATCCTGATCAACTGGTGCGCGTTGCTCCAGTACTTGCGGCATAACTCCTCCGAAATGCTTCCACGCAACGTTGGTTGTCTTCGTCCGTTCCGGTCGAGACGCGCAGGCAGTGGGGGAGACCGAAGGCCTTCAAAGGCCGGACGATTACGCCTTGCGAAAGCAGTTCCTCGAAAATACGATTTACCTCCTGCTCTGACGGCAGGATGGCCATTAAGAAATTCGCTTCAGACGGCACTACGTCGAGGCCCGCGCCGGCGAGTCCTTCGGCGAGATAACGCAGACCGCGCGCGTTCAGTTCGAGCGAGCGGTGCAGAAACTCCTTATCCGAGAGGGCCCCGATACCGGCGGCCTGCGCTGGTGTCGAGGGCTCGAATGGCAATTTGACTTTCAGCAGGTTGCGGATCAACTCTTCGTGAGCGAACCCATAACCTATGCGGATTCCCGCCAACCCGTAGATCTTCGAAAACGTGCGCAGTGTGATCACATTGTCGTAGCGGTAGTGCATGGAATCCGGATAGCGCGGGTTGTCCTTGGCGTACTCGAAGTAAGCTTCATCGAGGATAATGAGCACGCGTTCCGGAACGTGGCGGTAGAATTCGTCGAACTGGTGCTTGCTAAAAATGGTGCCTGTAGGATTGTTCGGGTTCGCCAGGTAAATGATCTTGGTGTTGGGATTGATGGCTGCGGCGAGCGCCGGCAGATCGTAGTGCCAGTCCCGGTAGGGTACGGTGCGGTATTTCACGCCGCGGGATCGGGCCAGCACCTGAAAGCCGATAAATGCCCCCTCTGTCGTGAGCACCTCGTCTTGATCGCCGAGGAACGTGCGGATAATATTCGACATGATCCCTTCCGACCCGCTGCCGGCGATCACGTTATCTATCTTGAGGTCGAATTCCCCGGCAAGAACTGCGCGCAAATCAAGCCCGCCATTCGGGTAAAGATTCAGTTCGCCGATAGAACGCCTGAGTGCTTCCAAGGCTTTCGGCGAAGGTCCTAAGGGGTTCTCATTGGAGGCGAGTTTGGCGATTTTGGTGAAACCGTATTGGCTGCGAACCGATTCGATGGTGCGTCCCGCTTCATATGGCCGCAACGCCTCGATGTATGGCGGTACGAGTGGCACCAGTTCTATTGTACAGAGCCGCGCCGGCCGCTCTTGCCTGCCGGCGCGGCTCAACACTATACAGTCAGCAGCCGCTGGAAAAAGGCCCGGTACTTCTGGAGCGCAAGGCGGAGATCTTCAGTAGAAACTTCGTCGCCCCGGTCCCATTGCCGCTCCAAGGCGCCTCTAGCTTCCGCAAAGCTCTCCGCGATCCGCTTCATGGCAGAGGCCACCAGTTCGTCGGCTTCCTTTACAGCTTTCCGGGGCTCGTCGACGAAGCTTGTCTGGACCCGGTCCCAACGGCCGCGTAGGTCCTGAACAAAATCGGCCGGCAGAAGCGGCCCAACATTGTCTCCGCTTTGCTGCGGGGCGCGGTTCTCCGCGCGCAATTCTTCGCGGCGTTCTCCTGTGGACACAAAATCGGATGTAGACAGATGTTCTTCCGTTACGCGATTCATCGTCGGATCTCCCTGGCCCCCATCGTGTGGGCCTCCAGCAGTTCGTCGAACAGATCTCTGTAATAGACCAGTGCCTGACGCAAATCTTCCGTACTGGCCTCTCCCTTTTCATGGCGCTGCGCAATCGCGTGGGCCGAGCGGAAATTGCGAACCACCTGCGGATGATCCACGGAGAGATCCTCCGCGCGGCGCTCGAATTCCACCATGGGATACCCGCGCGCAATCATCACGTCGCAGACGAGCCTGTCTGCCTCGCGAATCGATCCGGCGGGATCGTCTACGAACCGCGACTGCACCAGATGCCATTGCTCTCCGAAGCGTTCCCGCTCATGTGCCGAAAGAGGATGAACGTGAATTTTCTCTATCCTGTTTTGTCGGGCGAGAAGAGCGTCTTCGGCCTTCTGCCGGTCGCCATACTGGCGGAGGGCGTGGTCATACTCCGGTCCGAAATGCGAACGCAGCTTTTTGGAGCGTTGCTGCCGAAGCAGATACCATACGACCCCCGCCACAACGACAACCGCAACGATAAGAATGATTAGTGACGTCGTCGTCATGTCAGGTTACTCCACACTCACGTGTGCAGATCGGGTGCCAAAGCAGTGTGAGAACCAGCGCAATCTGGGAATTAGTGCAGAGGAGCGCGCTCAGCGCCGCATCCACTCGAGGGTCTGCCGAATGCCGTCGTCGTAGGATGTCTTATGGGTCTTCGGAAACCGCGCCATCAGCTTGCTGTCGTCCAGGATGACAGGGGTCTCCTGAAGGTAGAGCATCTCGCGCAATTCGCGCATCAAGGAGCTGAACCAGCCCATGATTTTCAGCATGCCGCGGCCCACGGACCGGTACTTGGGGGCTTGTCCCGCAGCACGGTAGACCCGTGTAATAAAGTCAAGCGTGTTGATCGCGCCGGGCCCGCCGAAATTCCAGGCCTGGCCGTAACAATCGGCGCACTCGGCGAGATCTACAATGACAGGCGCGGCATCCGGGACAAATACAAATTCATGCGGCGTGCTCACCGGTCCGAGCCAGTTTGCCGTCTTGCCCGCCAGGGCGGCACTAAAGATCTGGTGGGCCAGGCTATTCTCGGCGCCAGGTCCATAGAAATCCGGAAGGCGGACCACGAGGCTGTCGATCTGCCCCTTCTGCTGTGCCGCGAGAGCGATGTCTTCCTGTTGTTTCCGAAACTGTCCCTTGCGCGTATCGGGCAAACGCGGATGAGTTTCCGCCACGCGCGGTGTTCGAGGCACGCCATACGGGTACACGCTCGAAATCAATACCAGCCGCTTGACCTGCATGGCGACTGCAGCTTCCACAGTCGTGCGCATCAGAGCGGGGTGTAAATGATGTGAGGGGTAGGGAAGACCAACGGCGTAAATAATGGTATCTACGCCGCGCGCGGCTGCGCTCGCCGCGCGCAGGTCGCCCAAATCGGCGTCAAAGATCTCGGCGCCTTCTAACGTTTCGAACGTGGCCTCCAGCCTCGGACGCGAGCGGCCGACCACACGCATGGGAATCCCCCGACGGCTGAGTTCCGCCGCGATCAGTCCTCCGGTAACGCCCGCTGCGCCGAAGATCGCCGCCTTTTCCATCCCGATTGTTAGAATAAGGGAACCAATGATCCAAACGCTATTCGGCTCGGTCGAACAAGAGCCTTCCCTGCTGGAAAAACTGAAGAGCGGCGTCCAGAAAACACGCGCGGGACTGGTGTCCGCTGTGGACGACCTGATTCAGGGCAAGAAGGAGATCGATCCGGATCTGCTCGATGAGCTCGAGTTCACGCTCATCTCCGCGGACATTGGCGTGCGGACCACCGAAGAGATTCTCACTACCATTCGCGGCCGCGTGGAACGCCATCAATTGAACGACCCGACGGAGCTGAAAGGGCTCATCCGCGAGCAACTGCTGGAGATCCTCCAAGCGAGCGAGCGTGCGCCCGCACGAGTCAGCGAACCTCCGGCCGTGGTCCTCGTGGTAGGTGTGAACGGGTCGGGGAAAACCACCACCATCGGCAAGCTCTCGAACCGCTTCAAGAACGAAGGGCGTACGGTTCTCCTGTGCGCCGCCGATACCTTTCGCGCCGCCGCTATTGAACAGTTGGAAATCTGGGGAGAGCGTACAAAGACACGGGTGATTCGTCAGAGCGCGGGCAGCGATCCCAGCGCGGTGCTCTTCGATGCGCTCCAGGCAGCGCGGGCCAGTAGAGTCGATTACGTAATCGTCGATACCGCCGGACGGCTGCAAACCAAGGAAAACCTTATGGCGGAGTTGCAAAAGATGGCGCGCACTGCGAGAAAAGTCGTCCCCGAGGCTCCCCATGAGGTGCTGTTGGTGCTCGATGCCACAACGGGGCAAAATGGACTGGAACAGGCCCGTAAGTTCACGGAGACATCCGGTGTGACTGGCATCGTCCTCACGAAACTGGACGGCACCGCCAAGGGCGGCATCGTGGTGGCCATCGCGCGCGAGTTGAACCTCCCCATCCGCTACGTCGGTGTCGGCGAAAAGCTGGACGACCTGCTTCCTTTCGACGCGGAGAGCTTCATCGATTCGCTTTTCGAAAAATGAACGTTGCCTTTATGCACGTGGCTCTGGACTTGGCACGCCAGGGGCGTGGTTTGACCAGTCCGAACCCCATGGTGGGGGCCGTACTCGTGCGTGATGAGCAGGTGGTTGGCCGTGGCTGTCACACCTATGCCGGCGTGCAGCATGCCGAGATCCTTGCACTGGCACAAGCCGGCGAGGCGGCGCGGGGGGCCACACTCTACATCAACCTGGAGCCCTGCTCGCATCAGGGCCGTACGCCGCCTTGCGTGGATGCACTGATCGCTGCCGGAGTTTCGCGCGTTGTAGCGCCGTTGCAAGATCCGAATCCCCTGGTTGGAGGCCAGGGATTTCGCAAGCTGCGCGAGGCGGGCGTGGCCGTTGAGATCGCGTCGGAGTTTACCGCCGAGGCGGAAAAGATCAACGAAGCCTTTCTGCACTTCATGCGCACCGGCCGGCCCCTGGTGACTCTGAAAACAGCCATCACTTTGGACGGTAAAATTTCCGCGCCCGACGATAATCGCGGTTGGATCACGAGTGAGCACGCACGCGAACATGTACAGCAACTGCGGCACGATCACGATGCCATCCTCACCGGCATCGGCACTGTTCTCGCCGACGACTGCCTGCTGACCGACCGCACCGGCCTGCCGCGCAGCCGCCCGTTGCTGCGCATGGTGCTCGATTCCCAGCTTCGCCTTCCGATGGATTCGAAAATGGTGCGCTCCGCCGCGGGTGATGTCGTAGTGGTAACGACTTCCGCCTCGTCGCCCGAACGGCGCAAGATGCTGGAGGGCCGGGGTATTCAAGTGCTGGTAATGGATGGTCCCGGCGGCCGAGCCGATCTGCGCGGCGTCATCAATTGGTTAGGCAGGCAGCGATATCTCTCGCTAATCGTCGAGGCGGGGAGCAAGATCAACTGGACGGCGCTCGAAAGCGGCTCGGTGGATCGCATCTTCTTTTACTACGGCCCCAAGATCCTGGGGGGTCTGGAGGCGCTGCCGCTGGCGGGTGGCATCGGGAGACGCCGCCGGGTTGACGCGATTCGCATCCACGCAGTCACCATTCACCCGATTCCGCCGGATGAATTCGCCGTCGAGGGATACGTCGATGTTCACGGGAATCATTGAAGAACTGGGAACGGTAGCGTCCGTGGATGCCCGGGCGGCCGGTTCGCGCCTTCGCGTCGCCTGCCACACGGTCATGGAAGACATGCGCGAAGGCGCGAGTATCGCGGTGAACGGGGTCTGCCTGACGGCGGTGGACCTGCGTTCCGATTCCTTCGCGGCCGATCTGGCGCCCGAAACTCTGCGGCGGTCTAACCTGGGCGTGTTGCGTCCCGGTTCGCGGGTGAACCTGGAACGTCCGCTCTCTCCCAGCGGCCGCCTTAGCGGTCACATCGTGCAGGGGCACGTCGATGGCACGGGCGAATTCCTTTCGCTCGATGCCCTCGGCGGCGAGAACTGGTGGTTGCGCATCCGCGTGCCTGGGGAGTTGGATGCCTTTCTGGTATTCAAAGGGTCGATTGCCATCGACGGCATCAGTCTCACGATAGCGGCCTTGGAGGCGGACGTGCTCTCCGTGACCATCATCCCGCACACGTACCGAAACACCACGCTCGCCGGCTACGGGCCTGGAGCGAAGGTAAACCTCGAGTGCGACATTCTGGCGAAGCACGTGGAAAAGCTCCTGCGCAAAATCGAAACGAAAACCGCGCTCACCGTGGAAAGTCTGCGGGAGAACGGCTACTAACCCGAGAAGCCGTTCAGGTTCGCGTCTTCAACTGCTCCGGCAAGACCGCGTATCCTTCGGGCGGCGGAAACAGCGAGATCAGCAGTTCCAGCCGGCGGCGCAGGTAGCGACTCGGCATCTGACGGGGCCCGGTCTCGATATCGATGTCGCAGCAGGTTCCATGGAGGTAGAGCGTAAGGGTATCTTCAAATGCCTGGCGCGCGTACTCGCGGAAGAGCTTGGTCTCCTTGCGGACGTTCGTCTGCCTGCGCAGCAAAGCCTGTTTCAGGTGCCAGCTCTTCTCGTCAACCTCTCCGTGGACTTCGGCGCCGAGTTCCTCGCGAATTGTGCGGTGAAACCGTTCCTGGACTTCCTGCGAACACCGATCCGCCACCAAGGCGGCCAACGCATTGTAAAACTGGTAATGATAGTCCGCGACTTCAAGGTCCTTTACTGCCAGCGCCAGCACCACCGAAGCCCCCGCATCGCGGCGTGATGAGGGAATGTAGCGTGGCTCGACGGGCCGCTCGAAGCTAACGGCGTCACCCGATTTCCCATTCCCTTTCTCCAGGTAAGGCGCGAGAATGATATCCACGTTCGGCAAAGCGGAAACGATGGCCGGAGAGAGTGCGGCTATGGGATCGTGCAGGTACTGGCGCAAGTCGTCCTCCGCCATAGGCAGCGTGCAGAAGTAGGAGAATTTGCCGGTGAGTGGGATCATCTCGCCGCGAAAGCGTTCGGCAAGATCCTCCACGGTCATTCGGGACCGTTCTGTTTCGCTGGACATCCCCGTGGTCGATTGTAACAAGGCGTTAAACTCATAAGCAGATGCATCCGAAGATTTTGGTCTCCGCGGGAGAGGCCTCGGGCGATCTGTATGCCGCTCTGGTAGTGGAAGAGTTGCGGAGCCTGTGGCCGGAAGCTGAATTCTTCGGCTGCACGGGGCCCCGACTGCGGTCAGCCGGCGTGCGAACGGTGGTGGACGCCGCCAGCCTGGCTGTAGTAGGTCTTGGAGAAGTGGTTGAACATATTCCGCGTATCTATCAGGAATACAAAAGGTTAATTGCCGCCGCGACTGAAGTTCGCCCGGACCTGGCGATCCTCACCGATTCCCCAGACTTCCACCTGCGCGTGGCCCGCCGACTCCACAAGGAAGGCATTCCCGTCATGTACCTGGTGGCGCCGCAGGTGTGGGCGTGGCGCAAAGGACGTTTGCGAGCGATGCGCCGCTACCTCAAGCGCGTTCTTTGCATATTCCCGTTCGAGGAGGAGTTCTTCGCTCGCACAGGCATGCCCGCCACGTACATCGGCCATCCATTGGCGGCGCTGGTGCGCCCAACCATGAGCCGGGATGCGTTTTTTCGGAAACATGAGTTGGCTGGGAATCGTCCATTAATTGCAGTACTTCCCGGGAGCCGCCGTGGCGAAGCTGCGCGCCATCTGCCCGCGCTTCTGGACGCTGTGCGGCGGCTGGACCGGGACCGCCCGATGAATTTCGTTTTACCGGCTTCGGTGACTACCGGAGTGAAGTTTTTTGAACAACGCATCAGCCGCTCGCCACTAAGGGTGATTGAAGGAGAGAGCTGGGACGCCATGGCGCATGCCGACGTTGTGCTCGCCGCGAGCGGAACTGTTACGGTGGAGGCGGCGCTGTTGGGCACTCCCCTGGTGGCGTTTTACAAGGTGAGCTGGCCGAGCTGGGTTGCCGGGAAACTTCTGGTTCGGGTTCCCTTTTATTGCATGGTGAATCTCATTGCGGGCAGGCCGCTCGTTCCCGAATTGATGCAGGGGCGCATGACCGGCGAGAATCTCGCGGCCGAAGCGCGCCGGCTGCTCACTGACGATTCTGCCCGTACCGCAATGCGCGCTGGCCTGGACGAGGTCCGCCACCGGCTGGCCACGCACGGCGACCCGGCGCGCCGGGCGGCGGCCCTGATTCAAGGAATTCTGGAAGGACAAGTCGCACATGCTTCTTAATCTTCGCCATTGCGCGGCGGCATCCGCCGTTACGCTACTTCTATTTTTGGTACCCGCCCAGGCCCAGGAGCGGCGCAATCGAATCGACGTGGATGCGTACGCGATCGATGCGGAAGTGTCGCCTAATACCCAGACGCTAACGGCCAAAGTCACCGTGCGCTTTGTTCCGCTGGATGACAACACCACCTCGGCCAGCTTCGAGCTGAATAACGCGCTGAGTGTCTCGCGCGTGGTGGACGACAAGGGAAAACAGATTCCCGCTTCGCGCAACCAGCAGGATTTCACCGTGCGGCTGAATTTCGAGTCGTCGCTGCCCAAGGGCCAGCCCGTCACTGTCACGTTCTACTATGACGGGCGTCTCTCGGGCCAGGAGGAGTCGCCCGTATACGGGATCAAGTTCGCTGCCATCCACCCCGACTTTGCATATTTGATGTACCCCGCGCGGTGGCTCCCCGTCAGCGGCTACACCACCGACCGGTTTGCCGCGAATATGCGGGTTACGGTCCCCGCGGGATATACGGTTGTAGCCAGCGGGATCGATTCCCGGCAGGCCGTTGGCGACAAGAACGCATTCGAGTTTAAGTTTGAGCGGCCATCGTTTCCGGCCAGTTTCGCCGTGGTGAAAGGCGATCCGGTAAAGGCGCAATCCGAGGGTGTCACTACGACGCTGTACTTCCGCGGTCCGGAAGCGGACATGGCCCAGGCTTATGGCCAGGAGACGGGAAAGGTGATGTCCCACTTCACCGGTATGTTCGGCCTGCCGCCTTACGCCAATCTGACTGTAGTGGAAACGGAAGCCGGCGCGCCGAATGGCTTCGCGGCGCCGGGTCTGATCTTTCTTTCGCCTCGCGGCATCGGCCGCGAACCAAATGGCAGATTGCTGTCCAACGAGGTCACACGACAGTGGTTTGAACAACTGGTTTCCCCCGCCTCACGGAATCATCTTTGGCTGACTAACGGCTTGGCGAGTTATTCCGAATTACTGTGGAGTGAACACCTGAACGGTCCTGGCGCATTCCAATCCCAGCTTCGCGACACCATGGTGGAAGGGTTAACCATCGATAACGTCCCGATCGTGCAAGCCGCGCGGCTGGAGGACTACTCGCCCGAGCTGTGGGCGCTCACCGGAAGCAAAGGCGCCGCCGTCCTGAACATGCTCCGATACGTGATGGGAGACGACAAGTTCTTTCAGGCCCTGAAGACCTACGCACAGCAATTCGCTTGGAAATCGGCTTCTACGGACGATTTCCGAAAAGTTGCCGAAACGGTTGCGGGCCAGGATTTGGGATACTTTTTCATTCAGTGGATCGAATCCAGCGGCGCCCCGGAATTCAAGCTCGAATACACCATATTCCGCACACAGAAGGGGTTTCGGGTCATGGGGAAGATCGCTCAGGATCTGGATACTTTCCGCATGCCGGTCAATCTGAAGATCGAAACTGAAGGTAACCCCGAGGAGAAGCGGGTCGAAGTGGTCGGGACCTCCTCGGAGTTCTCCGTCGACACGTTCGGGAAGCCGAAAACAGTGACCATTGACCCCGATGGCCGCGTCTTGCGGTTCAGCAACCAGGTGCGGGTGGCCGTTGCTATCCGGCGCGGCGAAGAATTTGCCGAGCTCAGCGAATTTGGCGAAGCGTTACAGGAATATCAGAAGGCGCTTACTACCAACCGCACCAGTTCTCTGGCGCACTACCGCATTGCCGAAGTCTATTTCCTCCAGAACAACTACCAGTCCGCGGCCAACGAGTTCCGGGAGGCTTTGAGCGGCGATCTCGATCCCAAATGGACCGAAGTCTGGTCGCACATCAATCTGGGGAAGATCTTCGACATCACCGGACAAAGGGAGCGCGCAGTCAACGAGTACAACCTGGGCGTACGAACCAAAGACAACACGCAGGGCGCGCAGGAAGAAGCCGGCAAATACCTGAAGAAACCTTACGAAAGACAACGCCGCACAGAGCCCTGACTCGGGTGTGGGTATATCCAGGGTACTAGAACGCGTGATACCTCGTTTTCGTTATAAACAAACTACTTAGGCGACTGCTACTGCGATTCGCCGGGGTGGGTTTGGAACCTGCTGGCACTGGTTCTGTGTTATTCCTCTTGTTTCAATAGGGCTGGCGTCCTAAACTGTACACTTGGTTCGAATTGCATGAGGCGAGCGCTCGCAGTTGTTGGCATCGCAGTCGGTATGTCGGTCGTTGGCAACGCCGGCGGTGTAACGTGTAGCTTGAATGGAAATCTGACTTCCTGTCTCACCCAGGGCCAGATATTCTCAAACGATCCCGTGGACTGGTTCGGTGCTTTCGGCGAAGCCACCGGCGCACCCGGCACGATTCCCAACACGACTTCGAATCACGCCGTGAACATCACACTGGGCTCGGTGGGGTTGCTGCAGCGCGCGGATAACACAATTTATGCCTGGGATGGCAGCTCCTGGACGTTTCCAGACGCGATTGCGGGACAGAGCGTCTCGACGTTCGCCGGCCACTTCGGCGCTCCTACAGGCATGACGCCGGGGTTTGGCGACAACTTACTCGGCGTGCTCGGCCCGAATGCCCTCACGATCTCCTTCAGTTCCCCCGTTACGAGCGCCGGTTTCTACATCAGCTCTCGTTCACTGACGGATTTCAGCGCAACCTTACAGGCCTTCGACGGGCAGAATAACCTGCTGGGGACGTATTCGTTGGTGGCCAGCGGTTTGGGCGGTGTCTGCTCGGGCCTGGCCTCGTTGAATCCCAACCCGCAACCCTGCAATGACGCGCCATTACTGGCCTTCCTGGGGCAGGATCCGACGCATCCGACTATCAGCAGAATCGTAGCCTGGACCAGCATGAACAACGGACTGGCCGATTCGAATGGCTTTTTCCTCGACACGCTCTTTATCGAGGATGGAAGCAACGTGCCGGAACCCTCGGTCATTCTGATGCTGGGGAGCGGTCTGTGCGTTCTCGGTATGTTGCGCCGTAGACACAAGTCCGCCCGGAACTAAGCGCTCCCGCCCCGAATCTACCCCCTCATCGCGTTCCCACGGCCGTTACCGCTCAAAATGGGAGTATGAGTGTCTCTTACCGAATCGAACGCGACACTATGGGAGAGATGCGCGTACCTGCCGAAGCGCTGTACGGGGCGCAAACGGCCCGCGCCATCGAGAACTTTCCGATCAGCGGCAAGCGATTTCCAAGATCGTTTCTTCGTGCCTTGGGCCTCATCAAAAGCGCGGCTGCAAAAGCAAACGGACGGCCCGAAATCGAAGCGGCTGCAGAGGCCGTGGCCGAGGGCCGCCATGATGCGGAATTCGTTGTCGATATTTTCCAGACGGGGAGCGGCACGTCTACCAACATGAACGCTAACGAGGTGATCGGCCACCTTGCTGGAGCCCACCCCAACGATGAAGTGAACCGGGGGCAATCGAGCAACGACGTGATTCCCACCGCCATGCACATCGCAGCAGCAGAGGAAGTGCAAGCGCGGCTTCTGCCGGCGATGCGGCAGTTGCAGGAGTCGCTTGAAGGTAAGGCGCAGCAATTCTGGGACATCATCAAGATCGGCCGGACGCATTTGCAGGACGCCGTACCCATCCGCATGGGTCAGGAGTTCAGCGGTTACGCGCGCCAGGTGGAGCTTTCTCGCGCGCGTGTGGAGTCGGCGCTCTCAGGCATTTACGAATTGCCTCTGGGCGGCACTGCGGTAGGGACGGGGCTCAACGCTCCGCGCGGCTTTGCGCCCGCCGTGATTGCGGAGATCGCGCGGCGCACGGGCCTCCCCTTTGTCGAAGCCGCCAATCACTTTGAAGCGCAGGCCGCGCGGGAGAGCGCCTGCTTTCTCAGCGGCGCCCTCCGCACCTATGCCGTCGCCCTCACGAAAATAGCCAACGACATCCGCTGGCTGGGCTCCGGTCCCCGCTGCGGTTTGGGAGAACTCAAATTGCCGCCCGTCCAGCCCGGCTCCAGCATCATGCCCGGTAAGGTGAACCCCGTGATTGCCGAAAGCCTGCTCATGGTCTGCGCTCAGGTGATTGGCAATGACGCGACTATCACCTGGTGCGCCGCGGCGGGCAACTTTGAGCTGAATGTGATGATGCCTCTAATGGCGTACGACCTTCTGGAATCGATCGAACTGTTGGCCGCCGCGAGCCGCAATTTCGCCGCGAAGCTGGTGGATGGTCTCGAGGTGGATCGTGCACGCGCCGAGGGTTTCGTCGAGCAGTCGCTCGCCATGGGTACTTCTCTCGCGCCGGAGATCGGGTACGAAAAAGCTGCCGCGCTCGTCAAAGAAGCGTATGCCAGCGGCCGCACGATTCGCGATGTGGCGCTGGAAAAATCCGGTATTCGGCCCGAGCGGCTCAACGAACTCCTCAATCCGGCCTCGCAAGTGGGTTAAGGTGAAGACAGCATGAGCTACTACCAGCAGCACCGGTCCGAGTTCGTTGAAGGCCTTCGCGCCTTCCTGCGAATTCCCAGCGTGAGCACCCTGCCTGAGCATTCCTCCGATGTCCGGCGGGCCGCCGAATTCGTCCGCGAGGAATTACGTACGGCCGGAATGAGCTTCGCGGAGCTGATCGAAGGCAAAGGCCATCCGCTGGTATATGCGGAGTGGATGAACGCGCCCGGGAAGCCGACAATTCTGTTCTATGGGCATTACGACGTACAGCCGGCCGATCCGTTGGAAGAATGGAAATCTCCGCCCTTCGAGCCCGAGATCCGCGGCCAGGACATTTTCGCGCGCGGCTCCTCCGATGACAAAGGGCAGACCTATATCCAGATCAAGGCGGTCGAGGGACTGCTGAAGTCCACAGGCAAGCTCCCGGTCAATGTGAAATTCCTGATCGAGGGCGAAGAGGAAACCGGGGGCGAGCACATCGAGGAGTACGTGCGCACCAGGCCGCCGCGGCTGAAGGCCGACGCCGCCGTGATTTGCGATACCGAGATGTTCGCGCCCGGGCTGCCCACCATCTGCATCGGACTGCGTGGAATCGTTTATGGAGAATTGGTTGTGGAGGGCGCCAATCACGATCTGCACTCGGGTGTTTATGGCGGCGCGGCGCCCAACCCGATCCAAGCCATCGCCCAAATCCTGTGCGCGCTGAAAGACTCCAACGGTCACATCTCGATCCCGGGTTTTTATGATCGTGTGATCCCACCCGACCCCCAGGAACGCGAAGCGTGGGCCCGTCTTCCGTTCGATGAAACCGAATACACGCAAAAGGAGATGGGAGCGGCCGAGCTTGTGGGTGAACCGGAGGTGCCGCTGTTCGAACGCGTGTGGGCGCGGCCGACGCTCGAAGTCCACGGGATTCGTGGCGGCTTCACCGGGGAAGGAGCCAAAACCGTAATTCCCGCCCGCGCGGTCGCCAAGGTGAGCACACGGCTGGTCGCAGACCAGCGGCCCGAGGAGGCCGCGCAGCAACTTAAGAACGCTGTGAAAGCGGCGTGTCCCCGGGGCGTGCGCGCGGAATTTCGGGTAATCCATTCCGCGGCTCCGTCATTGACGAATCCCGACAACCGCTTTATTCATGCCGCGGCGCAGGCGATGAACCAGGTCTTTGGAAAAGAGACGGTCTTCATCCGATCCGGTGGCTCGATTCCCATCGTTGGAGTGTTCGACCAGTACCTCGGCATTCCCAGCGTGATGATGGGCTTCGGGCTTCCCGACGACAATCTCCACGCCCCCAACGAAAAATTCCACCTTCCGAATTTTTTTCGCGGCATCGAGTCAGTGGCTCTCTACCTGGAAATGTTAGGCCGCTGATCGATTAACGCCAGTGTCCGGGCCGGTAAGCCCAACCGCGGCCGTCCCGGTCCCAGCGGCCCTCAATCCAAGCCGTTCTTCCGCGTGGCGGACGCACCCACCGGCCATCCATCCAATCGTAACGGCCGCCCCGCCACGCCCAATAACCATTCGTCCAGACATAGCCCGGTCCCGGCGCGACACCGATGGCGCCGTAATACCGCGGTGGTGGAGGACCGTATGATACGTAACGATAATTGTAGCCGTAGCCTCCACCACAACCGGCGAGGACTGTTGAAAATAGTAGGAAGGTCGTGGCGAGAACTTTTTGTCTCATTGCTTCATCCCCTCTATGTGTGGAACGCAGGTTCTCTGCCACTAGTTGCGAGTCTGAATTGGGATTAATGTAACTAAGTTCCCGCGGAACGGCGGTCGAGTTGTCTGCGGACAATACGCGAAAGACTCGCTGGATTAAATGGCTTGGGCAGGAAGGCGGTATCGGCTCGTAACGGTGCTTCTTCGTGCGCGCCTGACATGAAGACGACGCGCAGGTCCGGGCGCTGCCGCAGGAGTTCATCGGCAAGCTGCGGTCCGCTCATGCCCGGCATCTTGACGTCCGAGAGCAGCAGACCGATCGACTCGCGATGAGTATCGAAGATCTCCATTGCCTCCGGGGCACAGTGAGCTTCGAGCACTTGGTAACCCCAGCTTTCCAGAAGAATGCGGGTGATCTGCGCGGTTGCTGGCTGGTCTTCGACGATCAAAATGGTCTCGGGCGGCGTCGCGGCGTCTGTGAGCTTCGTTACAATCGATTGCAGTTCTGCAAAAACTGGGCTGCTGTGATTGGCCTGCACCGACGCATGGCCATCCGCAACCTTTTCTTCCAGGATTCCCCCGGCGCGCAAATGAGTGATATGCGGCCGTAAACTGCGGGGCTGTAAACCCGCCATACCGGCCAACTCTACCAGAGACCACCAGCGTTCCGGCGCACCGAACAGGGCGCAGAAAATCCACCGCTTTGGCCCTGGGAACAACGCTTCTAACGTTCTTGTCTCCGTTAAGCTGCGCGCGGTTCGCATCTTCACGAACTTGTTGCACGTAGTCTTCCGTGAGCGTGGAATTGTGGGAAAACCGCCGGTTATGCGACGCCTGCCGCTGCCGCTGCCGGCGCACGCGACTGCTTCCAGAGCTCGATGTATGGTTTCAAACTGCGCATCATATCGTCGAACGCTTCCAGGGTGAGAGATTGTGCTCCATCGCTAACAGCCTTTTCCGGACAAGGATGCACCTCGAGGAGCAGGCCGTTGGCTCCCACGGCCACAGCCGCGCGCGAGATCGCCGGAACCAGGCTGCGCTTGCCGGTGGCGTGGCTGGGGTCGAGGATCACCGGCAGATGCGTCAATTCGTTCAGTACGGGGACTGCGGCAATATCGCAGGTGTTCCGCGTGGCCGTCTCAAACGTGCGAATGCCGCGCTCGCATAGAATCACATTGGAGTTGCCATGGGCTACCACGTATTCGGCCGACATGAGCAGCTCCTTGATCGTGGAGCTTAAACCGCGTTTGAGCAGAACGGGGCGGCCGCATCCGCCTAGCGACTTCAGCAAAGAAAAGTTCTGCATGTTGCGCGCGCCCACCTGCATGCAGTCGGCATATTCCGCTACCAGATCGACGTCGCGGTCGCTCATCACCTCCGTGATGATTCCCAGGCCGGTCGCTTCCTTAGCTTTGCGCAACAGCTTGAGCCCTTCGCGTTCCAGGCCCTGGAAATCGTAAGGCGAAGTGCGCGGCTTGAATGCCCCGCCACGCAGCATGTGCGCTCCGGCGCGGGCCACTCCTTCCGCCGTCTGCATGATCTGCCGTTCACTTTCCACCGAGCAGGGACCGGCCATTACGACAAACTCGTCACCGCCGATTTCCAGACCGTTGACGCGGATCGCCGAGTCTTCTTTCTTGAATTCACGGCTGACAAATTTATAAGGCGCCGAAATCCGCATGGCGCTCTCGACACCGGGAGTGGCCTCGAGCGACTCCAGACAAGCCGTCACATCGCCCACGCCTACAACCCCGATTACTACTCGCTCCTCACCCTCGATCGAATGCACCTTATAACCAAACTCGCGAACCCGTTCGCAGACGTGTTCGATCTCCTGTTTGGTGGCATGCGGACGCATTGAAATAATCATCCCGAAACTCCCCTCCTCCGAAATAAAAAACCCACCTGTTCCGGTGGGTTGGTTTCAACTCGCTACTGAAATGCCGTCTCGACCAACGCCACTCTACCGGAACCGGTCAAACCGGAACCGGAATCGAAACGAGCTGACGTAGTGGTGCGGCATTTGAATTGACAGTATACCCGACCCACAGTGCACAAAGCAACCAACGCCCCATTTTACGGAGAGTTGTCGCACCACCTGCAAGCGGTGTAACTTACTGCAATGTGATCTCGACTGGGGCCGAGCGGGCGCTTTCGTTGCCCACCCGGTCAACGGCGCTCACGGCGTATCGATATGCGTTGCCGTGCCCGGCGGCCCGGTCCGAGTAACTGGGAAGCCCTACCTCGGCGATTCTCAAGAACTGGCCATCGGACGTGGCCCGATAGACACGGTAACCGGTGAAATCCGGTTCCGTGTTGGCATCCCAGGAAAGCTCGACTGAGGCAGGCCCTTCGAGGACGCGCAAGCCGCCGGGCACAGCCGGGGGAAACCGGTCTTGCGGCGTGATGGAGACTTCCGAAGAAAGCTCGCTTTCGGCCAGCCGGTTTTCGGCCAGTTTGACCACCGTCTGCACTTCGTAGGTGTAGCTCTCTCCGTACTGCGTGGTGCTGTCAATCCAAGGAGGCTGAGGTACGGTTGCTAGTAACCGGTAGCTTTCACCGGAGTACTTGCGAAGGACACGGAACTCGCTGCCACTCGCCTGCCAGGTGAGTTGCACTCCCGCGGCTGTGTTTTCCGCCTGCAAACGCGCGGGCGTCTCCGGCGCAGCGATCACGGGAATCACCACGAAATTCGACCAGCCGGACTTTTTACCATTCGCTCCGATCGCGCGCACGCCCGCGACAATTTCCTTGCCGGTCCATTCCGCGGTTGGGATCTCGTATCGCGCCGCTCCCTTCTCGATGGTTCCATTGTTTGCTTTGCGGGCGCCCGCCGCCCAGTTGTCTTCTTGGAACGGTTCTCCCGGCGGGCCAAGGCGCAAATCCAGTTCAGGCGCGGGCTTGAGAGTCACCCCCTCGGTAGTGAGTTGCGGAGCTGTGAATTGCACGATGAGGCGCGCGCCACGCTGCACTGCGGTAAGATCCGTCACCCGCGCCGGAATATTGGCCAGCGGCGGCTGCGGCTCGCCAACGTATCCGCATCCCGCCGCGGCCAATACCGCAATGGCGGGAACAAATCTGCGCATAAACCGCTAGCGTAACAGGAAGACTCGACGGTGCCGAAGCTCAGCGGGATGCCGCCTCGATCTGGACGCGGTTGTCATGGTAGACAGCGCCGTTGCCCATGTCTGACTCGCGGTCGTCAACGGTGGCGTTCACTGTGGTGTCGCCATCGCTCTTCCCCGGCCAATGTCCCTTAGGACTGGCGGCCACACCCGGGCGCACACAATCGGAAATTTCCGCGATTGCGAAAAACGATCCGCGATCATTGAAGATCCGCACCCGGTCGCCGCTCGCGATGCTGCGAGGCGCTGCGTCCTGCGGATGCAGCAGGACTCGGGGCGGGCCGGACCGGCGCAGCTGGCTGGGAACGTTCGCAAACATCGAGTTCAGGAAATAGTGGTCCGCGGGAGTGAGAAGAGCGAGCGGGTAACGGTGGGTCAGAGGCGTCTTCGCGTGCCGTGTTTCCAGCGGAGGCGTGTAGCCGGCCAGCGGATCGAGACCGGAGCCGGCCATGCGCTCCGACAGGAATTCGAGCTTTCCGGACGGCGTCGGAAACCCGTGGGCGAACGGGATGAATGGCTCGGGGTAGCTCAGGCGGATAGACCCGCGCGCTTTCAGCGCCTCCAGTGTAATGCCGCGGAGCGAGGAATGACTGCTTTCGAGTAATTCGCGCGCAATTGTTTCGTCGCTCTCGTAAAGCGCTGGCTCGGTCAGGCCGAGGGTGCGCGCAAGCCGGCGGAAGATCTCCGTCGTGGGCAAGCACTCGCCCGGCGGTGCCACCGCCGGCTCGTTCCAGGAGAGATACAGGTGTCCGTAAGCGATCATCAGATCCCGGTGTTCTATTTGCATCGTCGCGGGCAACACGATGTCGGCATACCGTGCCGTATCGGTGAGGAAATGCTCGACGACTACCGTAAATAGATCTTCCCGGGCCAGCCCCTGACGAACCTTGCTCTGCTGGGGCACACTCGCGAGAGGGTTGCTCGCGTAGACAAACAGCACCTCGACTGGCGGCGGGTCCAGTTCGAGGAGACACTCGCCCAGGCGAGTCATTTTCAAGATCCGCGTCTCGCGAGTGCGGAGATCGTCCCTCCACAAGGCCGGCCAGTTGATCCCGTAGAAACCGCGGGTATCGTAGAATGCACCGCCGCCGGCATATTGCCAGTCTCCCGTGACTCCGGGAATGCACGTGATGGTCCGGACCGCCATGCCGCCGCCAGCATGCCGCTGCAATCCGATGCCGATGCGAATGCCCGTGGGGCGGGTCCGCGCTAAACGGCCTCCGAGCGTTGCGATCGCTTCCGCCGAAATTCCGCATATGGCGGCGACCCGATCAGGTGGAAATTCCGCGATGCGGCCGCGAAATGCGTCCCATCCCGCGGTATGCGCTTCGAGGAAAGCGCGATCCTCTGCGCCTTCGCTGATTACGACGTTCAGCAGGCCCAGTGCCAGAGCCGCGTCGGTGCCTGGATTCGGAGCCAGATGCCAGTCCGCCGCGGCGGCCGTCCTGGTTCGAATGGGATCGATAGCCACCACGTATGCGCCATTGCGCCGCGCTTCGAGGATCGGGCGCCATAGATGCGGATGCGTGGACAGAACGTTCGCACCCCAAAGCAGAATCAGCTTCGAGAAACGCAGCGTTTCAGGATCCATCCCCACGCGGTTATCGCCGAGCGTATATCCGGTAGCGGTACCGCCTGTGATGGTGCAGACATTGACCAGGTGCCGCGAAGCGCCCAGAACGTTCCACAAACGGCGTCCCGCTCCATAAATCCCTTGGATCAGTCCCATTGACCCGCTGCCGACGAACGGCCAGATGGCTTCGCCGCCGCGATGCGCGATTGCGTCATCGATCCGCGAAGCGATGAGCGCCAGCGCCTCGTCCCAGGAAATCCGCTCGAACTTGCCGCTACCCTTTGGGCCTGCGCGTCGCAGAGGATATAGCAATCGATCCTCTGAACGGGCATATGCGAGATAGCCGTTGACTTTGTTGCATAACGATCCGCGTGTGAAGGGGTGCTTGGGATCGCCTCTTAACGAAACGGCCTCCCCGCCGCTGACTTCTACGATCCAAGTGCACGTATCGGGGCAATCCAGAGGGCAGGCGCCGCGCACATTCCGAACGGTGTCGACAGCCATGTTTGCCAGGGTACTGCAACAGGGTCTAACCGGCAAGGACCGGATATGCCGGAGCTCCGGGCTTTAACGCCCCAGCGTAAACTTCAGCTCGATTCTTGTTTCCGACTCGACCGGTGCGCCGTTCAGCATCGCGGGCCGATAAACCCACTGCTTGACGGCGGCCACTGCGGGAGGATAGAGCAGCGGCGGCCCGGAGATGGCGCGCGCAGATTTGATTTTGCCGTCCGTTCCCACGGTAGCGACAACGGTGACCCCTCCCTGAACGCGGGCTTGCCGGGCCGCCTGCGGATATTCGGGGCTGGTTCGGGAAATGAGCTCCGCCTGGAGAATCTGGCCGCCGACTTTCCCAGGTGTGCCACTTTGGGGCGCTGCCGGAGACGATGGTGCGGGCGGAGCCAATGGCGAGGGCGCCGCCAGGTTCGCGCCCGGAAGTGCAATGGAGGCCGGTTCCGGCGCCGCCGACCCGAGTCCTGGCGCGTCGGGCAAGTCAGAAGGCCGTGCCGGCCGCAAGCGCTGCGCCATGATAGCCTCTGCGGCAAAAGGTTTGAGTGGTGTGGGCGCCGGCTTGTTCTCCGTGAGCTCTGGTGTATCTGTTGTTACCGCGCCGGGGGCGCCCGGCGTTGCATTGGCCGCGTTGAGCGGGTTCGCTGCGTTGGGACTGTTTACCGCGGTTCCAGGCTTATCCGGCGGATTGTAAGGCATCGGGGAAGGCCGCGTCCTGAGCACGCGCACCGATTCGCTCTGCGTCTTGGAGGAGTCTTTTCCCGTAATCGAGAGCTGGAAGACCACGTCCGAACTGGTGGGCGAATAAACGATACTGCCGTTCTGAAGCTGTGCCAGATCCATGTTTATGTTGGCGTGTTGTTCACCATCGGCAATGGAAAGCACGGCGCCGGCTGCGTTGCGGATGGCAGCGGAATCACGGTTCCACGTCAACAGAAGTTCCCCCTGGGAGCGTTCTACGCGGAGGGTGAGACCCGAAGCGTCCTGTCCCGGAATACCTCCGGAGCGCTTCGGCTTGTGCAGAAGGCCCGGATAGATGAGCATTCCGCCCAGTAGCACAATGGCCACGGCACTCCCGCCGGCGATCCACGTGAGCTTTCCGGATTTCGCTTTCGTGCCGGATTCCGGCCGCTCGGGTTTCGCTTCGTCCGCGACAGTTTTCCCGGTAAAGAGAGTTTTCTCAGCGGATGGCGTTTTGGGCGGGGCCGTGTTCCTTTCTACGGCCGCTGCCTTCGGCTCCGGCGCCGGAGCGGGCTCCGCGGCGACTGGTTCGGGCGGCGGCGGTAGAGAGATCTCTCTCCGTGAGGCAATCGGCACAATTTGCGCGCGCGACGGCGATTTGGCCGGAGCGGGTTCAGGAGCGGCAGGGGCAGGGGACGCAGTACTCGCCTGGGGCGCCGGCTCTGCTGTTTCATTCGCCGTGCTGCGTTCCAGATCGTGCCTGCGGAACGGAAACTCCCGGTAACTGTTATCGCCTTGGACCGTGCCGTTCTCCCAGATGAAAATTCCCGCCGTGCTGGCCTTACTCGCGTAGGGGCGGATCAATAGCGCCACCTGATGAGGCTCGCGGAAATGCGCGGTGAAGAACGCGATATCGTCGGCATCCAGGCACAATCCCTTACGTGTGTGGCTGCGGAAGAAGCCGACCACGCGCAGCCCGTTGCTGTTGTGACGCGTTTCCATCGCGCGGTCGAACCGTTCGACATCCGCCTGGGAAAACCGGTACAAGGGTCCTCGCGTGTAATCGCATGAAACCAGCTCGAACCGCTCGATCGAAATTCTGGCGGGAGCGCTGCCTGCGGCGGTTCCCAGCAGTACACCCCCGATCTCCGAGCCACGAGAGTTGAGCGAGCGGAAGTTTTCGACGACTTCGCGCTCCAGATTCTCCACCAGTTCCAGATTGAGGCGCACACTGACTGGTTTGCCGGGGATCTCCCACAAGTAGGACGCCGGCGATGAAGAGGCGGCTTCGAATCGCTCAGCACGGGCAGCCGATTCCGACATGTTTCCTCCGGATGCTCCTGCGTGGAGCGGGTAATTCCACGGCAATTTTACAAAAAATTCTTCGCAATTTATTGTCAACTTTAGATGTATTCCGTTCTATTCCCCACCGGCAGGGCGTTTTGAGAAGGAGTTAACTAGTAATTTATCTTTGGTATATAGGGACTTAACTACTTCGGATACCAATCACATATTACCGGCATTAAGGATTTGCTTTGTGCCTGGAAATATTTATAATAATGCCGGGAAATGAGCGCGAAAGCTTGCCAGCTCTGTGGTAAACCGCTGAGCCGGATGCGAGTGGGCAGTGACGGCGATTTTTGCTCGCGGGAGCACCGCAACCAGTTTCGTTTGCGCAAGGGAATGGACCGCCTGCAGGAAGCCAACAAAGTGGCTAATCTCATGCGGCGCCGCGAGAACCCGAAACAGATGCCGCTCGCACTGTTGCTGAGCTCGCCTGTCATGGAGCGCCGGGGCGCTCTCGGTAGAGCGTTCCCGGAGCTACACGTGCGAACGGCTTTTCCGGTTTCGAGACCCATGCTCCTCCGAGGGAAAATCCCGAATACGAATCGACATTTGCCGGAGTTGTTCGGCCACAGTCTTCCGGCGCAGGTTCGCGAGCTGGCGCCTCTGCCGTTCGTTGCCGGCCGCAACGGAATCTCCAGGACAATACGCCGGACACTCATCATTCAAACATCGGTAACCCGCTTGCGCCACGGTTCGGTTGCGCGCGTTCCACTGCCGGCGCGCGGGGCCGCGGGAAACAGGCACGAATGCGCGGCGGCACTCCGCGCAAGCCGCCGTCCCAGTTTTGAAGTGCTCGGGATTGGGCTCGAATCACCTGGGCCCGCGTCTCTGGGAAAACTCCGGCGCTTTCGCAACGTGGCGAGGCCGCAAACGATCGGAGCCTCGGCAAAGGCTCCGCCGGAAATCGGGTTTCGGCGCCCCGTTCCGCAACCGAATTTCTCTGAGCGCCGCGCGAGTCTGCAACAAGGTCTCGACGGCGGGACCCGTCTTCAGCCGCTCGCGACCGAAACCGCTGACATTGCGGTCCACTGGCAACGGTGCGCCATGCCCATTCCCGAGCACGCGCTGCGGTTTCCGGACTTCGCATACGGCGTCATCGCGAATCTTCCGGCGGCGCCGCCCGCGGGAGGCCTCGCGGCTACTCTGGACATTACACCGGCCACTTGGCGCGTCTCGGAAGGTTCTTGGCGCGCGGAGCAGCGCACCGGCTCAAACTCGCTTCCCGCTGTGACTTTGCATGCCACTCAATCGCTGGGCACCGACGCCCTCGCCCCGGCGGCGGCTGCGCCGGGGAGCGATTCCTATCGTCTGGAGGAACTCGGGTTCGCACCCGCGGACACTCTGTTCGATTACAAGCCGCGTACCTTACAGGGACACTTGAGCGCGCCGCGCGCAGAACCACAGCCTGCGGCTGCGCCGCTATTGGAAGAAGATTTCAATTCCGGCCTGGAGCGGTGGACTGGAGAAAAGGCCGAGTGGAAGCTGGATGCGGCCGGCGCGCGACCGGCGGGCCTGGCATTATTCCAACCTTCGTTGGACCTAGTCGATTACGATTTCGAGTTCCTCGCGCGCATCGAGAAGCGCGGCCTCACGTTCGTGTTTCGCGCTTCCAACCTCAGCAACTATCACAAAGTCACAATCGGGCTGACGGAATCCGGCCGCTTTGAATTGAGACGCTCGGTGGTGATCGGAGGCGTCGAAGACGCGGCCGTCGCCTCGCCCTTGGGAGAGCTTCTCCGCGCCGGCGCGGCGTTCACGGTAAAGACCAGCGCCCGGCGCAACGATTTCGCGATTTCGCTGGACGGCGAAATCGTCGCGCATTGGACCGATGGGCGCCTTCCCGGGGGCGGCATCGGTTTCAGCGCCTTACGAACTGACCGGGCGCGGATCTACTGGGCCAGGCTGGCGGCTGCCAGCGGCCCGAATTCAGACGCGGGGTCCAAGCGCCCGCCACGGAGCATTCAATGAGCACCGCTATCGGAATCACCCCTTTGGACGCGAAAGAAAGAGCCGGCGCCCCCAATCACCTGGCGCGCGCCGTCGCACTGCACCTTGCCGGCAAACGGGAGGAAGCACTGAAGCACCTGCAGGCCGCCGCGGCCTCCGGTAAAGCCTCCGCCGAGATCTATCGCGCCATGGGCCATATCCACTTCGAACTCGAAGATTTCCAGCAGGCCGAGAAGAGCTACCGCGCCCTCGTGCGCATGAAGCCGCAATACGCCATGGGCTGGTTCAACCTGGCCGTCTGCCTGGAGCGCCTCGGGAATTGGGAACAGGCCGCGGAGTCTTTCGAGAAGTCTGCATCGCTTGAACCGAACCACGTAGATTCTCATCTCGGCCTGGGAATCGCTCATCTCCGTCTTGAAGATCCCAAGTCGGCTCTGTTCTCCTTCGAGCACGCCCTTGAACTCTCGCGCGAGCACGAAGACGCGCTGTTCGGCAAAGCCGTATCGCTGCAAACCCTGGGTCACTCCGACGAGGCCTCGGAGATTTACCAGGGCATTTTGGAAAAGAACCCCGATTCGGAAGAATCCCTCTCGAATCTGATCCTGATCGGTATGGCCAAAGAAGACTTCGACATGGTACGCGAGTATTCCGAGCGTCTTCTGGATATGCGGCCAGATTCGACCGTAGCCTTGGAAGGCCTGGCCGCCTGGTCCGCGGCGGCACGCGAGCACGCGCTGACCGCGAAGTTCTGCACCCTGTTGGTTTCGGCGGTTCCGGGTCACTTCGAAGGCTGGTTCAATCTCGGCCTGGCGCACCAGAAGGCTGGCCGCCGCGAGCAGGCTGCGGAAGCCTATGAGGAAGCCCTGAAGCTGCGGCCGCAATCTGCCGAAGCTCTTACGAACCTGGGCATCGTGCGGGAACAATTGGGCGACACCACGGCGGCACGCCGCGCGTACGACCAGGCCATGAAAGCGGGTGGCGATTCGCTCGCTCCGGTCTGGAACATGGCGCTGCTGCTGGAGCATTCCGGGCAGATGGAGGAAGCGGAGCGCTGGTACAAGCAGGTTCTCGAGCGCGCTCCCAAGGAGGACGAGGCGCGGTTTCGCCTCGGATACTTACGTCTGCAGCGTGAGGACTATCGCGGAGCCGTGGAAGCTTTCGAAGGCTGTCTCAAATACCGGCCGCAATGGCCCGAGGCACAGGCCAACCTGGCGCTGGCCTATAGCAACCTGGGTGACCGCGATCACGCTGAGCAGCTCTACGAAAAGATCCTCGATTCAGATCCGAAATCCGTCGACGCCCTGCGCGGCCTGGCGGCGCTGGCCATTCACGCCTCCGATTTCGAAATGGCGCTCGAATATCACGCGCGCCTGATCGATCTGGGAGAGAAATCGCCGGAAGTGCTCTACAATGCCGGTTTGATGTACGAAAAAGCCGGTCAACTCGACAAAGCCGTCCGAACCTACCGGGAAGCTCTCGCGCAGCGGTCCGATATGCCCGAAGCGTTACTGAATCTGGGCCGCATATTGGAATCCACGGGCAAAGCGGAGGAAGCCCGGGCCTGCTGGAGCAAGGCTCTGGAAGCCGAGCCGGCACTCGCCCAAGGTTACTTCGGGCCGGCGATCGATTAGTTCACCGGCTTCGGACAAGGAGCGAACGCGGGTCTTGGCGCCAATCCACGAATGCTGGAGTGTGACTGCGCAGGAACTCCGTAGACGGCGCTCTCGATGATTTCCGCGCAGTATGCGATGCGTTCCGGACGCCGATCCCCCGGATTGCACAAGCGGGCCATTACGGGACCGGCGCTCCGCGGCAGCCGTCTCCCTTCCCGCTGAATAGAAATTACCGGCAGAGTCCCCATGCGCCCCTGCAATTGCTGGGCGATGCTTTGGGCGCCCGGACACTCCCAATTGACCACCAGGACATTCAACTCCAGTTGCAACGCATCTACGAGCAGTTCCGCCTCTAACGCACTGCGCGCCGGGATCGCGTCGATACTCAGTTTCCTCAGTTCCAGCGAGAGAGCGACCATGAAACCAAGGTCATCATCGAGCAAAAGCACACTAGCCATGCTGCAAACCTGTCTCAGGCCTTTCGCTCGGGGGAGTAAGCGACAGATCATTTCACACACGCTTTCCAGTGTCAAGGAGTGAGTCATCCCGGCCGTGAAATGCTCTCAGAAATAATGCGCCGCAAGGCCCATGCCATAATCGCTTTATGCAAATCACGTGGCTTGGACACGGCACCTTCCAGTTTCGGCTCTCTTCCGGACAAGTTCTCCTTATGGACCCCTGGACGGAAGGAAACCCCGCGTATCCGGCCGGCTATGAGATCAGTCGCGTCGATACAATCTGTATCACTCACGGACATTTCGATCACATCCACGATGCGGTGCCGCTGGCCAAGAAATTCACTCCGGAAGTAGCGGGTATCTATGAGACCTGCCACTGGTTGGAATCCAAGGGCGTGGAAAAGACGCGTCCCATGAACAAAGGGGGATCGCAGAAATTGGGTGACGTCACACTTACGATGACTCACGCGGTACACAGTTGCGGGATTTTGGATGACGGACACATCATCTACGGAGGAGAAGCGGCGGGCTACGTAATGCGTTTCTCCGATGGGCGCACAGCCTACTTCGCCGGCGATACCAACGTGTTTTCCGACATGCAGCTCATCGAACAGCTTTATCACCCCGAACTGGCGTTTCTACCGATTGGCGATCTCTTCACCATGAGCCCGCGCGAAGCCGCGGCCGCGTGCAAATTGATCCGTCCCAAGAAACTCGTGCCGATGCATTTCGGCACGTTTCCAGCACTCACAGGGCGGCCTTCGGAATTAGCGGAACTGCTGACCGGGTCTGGCACGGAAGTCTGGGAACTGGAACCAGGGAAACCCGTTGATTGGTAACTACTCGATAGTCCATTCCACCAGGATCACGGCGCGTTTCCGGCCAAGGTTGCGTAACACCAGGCGGTTGAAATGATTGGAGGTAGAAGGGGCTTCCACCACCTTGAGTTCGCCCGCCCGCACGGGATTCCATTGAAACTGGGTGGCGTTCCATCCATTGTTGCGTCCGGGCGCTTCTTCGCGGTTCCCGGCCGCTGGATCGCCCGAGTAAACCACCAGCCCGTTCGGTCCGAATTCGGCCGGGTAAACCCGAAGCGCGACAGGCACGCCTGGCAGAGAACCGCTGATGGAACCTTTGTTGGCCTGACCGGAATCGATTTCCACGACATCGCTCGGGGCGAGCGCGCCGGTCCAGATCAGCCGGCCAGTCTGGCGCGCGGACGGCCGCGGGTCGGGGGCTGGCGGCTTCGCCAAATCGGTGGAGACGTTCGGCGCCGGGGAAGGTCCGATGAAGCGCGCGAACTCTTCCACGCCGTTCGGACCGAATCGTTCACCATCGATCCGAAGCCGCACCTGCACGTCATTGGAGGACTGCGCATAAGTGACGCTGCTCGAGTGCAAGGCCGTTTTGTCCAGCGGAATGATGGTGTGTCTGCCACCGTCGCTGATCTCCACCAGCCCGCGGGAAGCCGCCAGCACGGACGCCGACCGATCCCATTCGATTCTCATTTGGCCCGCGAGTTCGTAGGTGCGCAAACCGAGGCGTGGCGGTGGATGAACCGCGGACGTCAATATCGCGGCAGCGGCAATCACCACCGCTCCGGCGGCTGACAATACCCACGGCCACCGTCTCCTGCCGGACACCGCAAATACCGGCGCGGTCTCAGCCCTTGTGAGTTGTGGCTCCGCGGCCACGGCGAGCTCTTCCCTTTCCGGAGCCGATTTCAGTGGCTGAATCTGAAATTCCTGGTAAGACGAATCTACCCGTATGGCGCCGCCGCCTTCTCGAAAAAAGAAGCCTGCGTCCGCGGGGCCCCATCGTGTCGGCTTGACCACCAGAACGGCCTGCCACGGCTCGGGGAAGAATTTCCCGTAAATTTCCTGATCCGCAGTTCCGAGGGCGATTTTGCTGCGCGTATGAGAACAATAGAAACCCACCGCCACGAGAGATGGTTCCGGCGAATCGTTAAGCTGAGCAGCCAGCGCTGTCTCATCCTCCGGCGACAAGGCGAATCCAGGACCACGGGCGTGATTGCACTCGATTGGGGATGAGGCCGTGATGTCGACCACTTCCCCGGTCCGCGTGCCCCACAGGATGCCGCCGATTTCCAAGCCGCCGCGCGCGAACAGGTTGAATCCATCGACTGCGGCCCGCCGGATGTCTTCGAGCACCGGTGGGGAGTACCGGATTGTCAAGGAGTGACCGTCGACATGCCAGGACTCCAATTCGTCCGTGCAGCCGCATACTGTGCTCGGAGTCGCGCTCGTGCCCACCGTTCTCCAGCTTAAACGCCTTTGGTGAGTTCCTTCGGTCCCTGTTGACGAACCTTGGATGGTTCCTCACAGGCCCGGGCGAGGAACCCTGATTCATCGCACGCAGATTTGGTTTTTGCGATGCTAACCGCGCGCCGCCTCGATTAAATACTCTTCCTGAGCCAGTCCGATGATTCGTACGGACTCGGGACGTACCTCGAGGACACTGATCGCGGGAATCTGCCGGCCGGGTGCGGAAAAGCGCTCGAGCACTTGCGAAACCGGAATCGGTCCCTTCACCACGGCGACGGGAACGCCGCCACGCTCGCTCCAGGTCTGCTCCAGAGTCAATCCCTGCGCCAGAAGAAACTCCAGAAGCATACGGGCGGCTGCAAAGCCGGTCTGTTCTCCTGTCGGGCCGGTCGAATGCAAACCCAACCACTCGGTAATAACGCGGTAGGTGAAACCCCACAGCGGCACGCCATTCAACTCGATGGCCGGAAACGCCATCTCCTGGGGAAGCCGAGGTACTGAGCGGAGGGAATGCTGCGCCGGATCGCGGAACAGCGATAGAGGGATCCAACGCGCGTCCGCCGCTTCGTTCGGATCAAGAATGGTGGGCAATTCGCTATCCGACCCGAAAAGAAATGGAGCGACAGTGATGACGCGACCCACTCTGCGCCCCGCGGCCGCCGGCGGTAATGATGCTTCCAGAGACGCGCGTCCCAGGTGAATCCCGCACTCTTCCCCTAATTCGCGCAATGCAGTATCGACGAGGTCTTTATCTTCGGGGTCACGCCGGCCACCTGGGAACGACCAATGCCCGGACCATGGGTCGTCCGGACGCTCGGTCCGGCGAATCAGCAGAACTGACTCGTCGCGGCCTCGCGCATGTACGATCGCCACCGCCGCTTCCGGCTCGGTCATCAATATCTATGATCTCTTATCCGGCTGCGTGAATCGCAGGGAGGGTTTAAAACTTAGAAGAGGCCCTTCCAGGCTAATTGCGCACCGATGAATGACAGCCAGAGCGCAAGACCGACGCGCAGGGGTCTGGCCGGCAGGATGGCAGACAGGTTAGCGCCCATCAGCACGCCCGCAATGCCGCCGGCAATCAGCTTCCATAACAGCGCCGAGCTGTAGTGTCCCGCGGTCAGATTGAGGCCGCCGCCCACCAGCGACAGTACCAATCCAAACAGCATGTCGGTTCCAATTACCTGGGCAGGGGAAAGCGATGTCAGATTGAGTAGCGCCAAAGAGCCCAGGGCGCCCGCGCCTGCCGAGGAGAATCCGACTTCCGTCCCGATTCCCGCAGCGATCACCGGAAGCCAGCCATGCCGCTCGGTGTGTTTTGCGGTCCCAGCCCTGGCCAGAGTCCGATACAGACTGTAAAGAGCCATGGTAGCGATCGTGGTGCCCAGCAACACGAACAAAGTCTGTTCGTAGTGGCGCACGTTGAGCGCACTGATGAGATAAACGCCGGCTAGCACGCCCGGCAGCCCGCCCGCGCAGAGGAATACCAACACGCGCGGGGACACCTGCTTCCGGAACAGATACATGGGCGCCACCACCAGCTTGATCACCGCCGCGAAGATCAGCGCCGTTCCCACGCTGTCGGCAGGAGAAATAGAAAAGAACAGGATGAGGATAGGCGCGGTAATGGAGCCGGCCCCTACTCCGGTCAGCCCTACCGCCATTGCTATCAGAAACCCGATCAGGAACGGCACCGAAACTCCTTCCGCGGCAAAAACTACTATCTCGATCGAGCTTATAGACATCTGGTCCATGGTGTCAAGGGGGAGGAGTTCCAGCGCCGGGAAACCGGTATAAGGTATGCGCCAGCGCCTGAAAATCAGCCGAAAGATAATTGGAAATGCTTACCTTTCTCACCGGAAATTCACAAAGAAAAGTATTGACTGGACTAGCTATGCGGTTTATCCTGTTGGCATAGCGTTGGTCTCCGGTACAGTTTTGGATAGACAATGTGGTCTCACCCGAAATTGTATTTGAGTGGGACGCCGTCGGAAGGGTTGTAGTAGCGGAGGCAAAGTGGCGAAACGCTCGAAACCCAGTGGGCAACCTGTGGTTGCGACGCAAGATCCGATCGAAACGCCCAATCTTGAGCAAGTTGCCAGTCTTGCATACCACCTTTGGCAAGCCCGGGGATGCCCAGTGGGATCGCCCGACATCGATTGGTTCGAGGCGGAACAGCAATTACGCAGTCCCGCTGAAGTTTCCGGGAATCAACAGATAAGCGAACCGCTCCTCGTGCGCGGTTCCGGTGCCTGAAGGCTTTCAGGTAGTCCCCTTTTACCCAACTCCCAGCCGAGTCACCCGAATAAATTGAATAACGGGAGGAATATACAGTGCGAAAAAATCAGAAAATGACGGAGAAATCCAGCCCGGTTACAGTTCTATTAATTGCCTCCCGCGACGAGGATGCTGTTGAATTATCCGACATGCTGACGTCTTCGCAAGGGACGTTGTGCCCCGGTTCGAAGTTGAGGCTCAAGAGCTGTCCTTCTTCTGGCGAGGCGTTGCTTCTGCTTCGAAGTAACCCGGTCCCTGTCGTGCTTTGCGAGCACGATCATGGAGGGGCATCGTGGAAGGAGCTTCTGGATAAAACGTCTTCGTTTACCGTCCCGCCGTACATCATCGTGGTTTCCCGTGCCGCCGATGAGCACTTGTGGGCTGAAGCTCTGAATTTGGGAGCATACGACGTTCTGGCCAAACCATTCGACGCGACGGAAGTGAGCCGCGTGCTTGGCTCGGCACTACATCGCTACGAACAGGGATGTAAAGCTGCCTCCAGCACGGCTGTGGTCCGTTCCAGTTGCCCCACTGCCCTCTTGTCCCACGCCGGTCTGGCGTGATCGGCTCGTCCAGCCATGGCGAACGACCCGATCATCGGTCCGGCAACAGGCTCACCAAGTCGCTGAATACGCCATAAGCCGTTTGTTCCACTCCGGGATTAACCGACACCGATCCAAACGTCCCCATCAGGTCCGTGTGAAACAAAATGACATTGGATGTGCCGCGGCCGGAGGCGAGAATATCCGATCGCTCTAATACTTCTGCACGCACGCGCAAAGATACGCCCGCTTTTGTCCGGCGGCCCCGGCTGATGAGCCGCACGGTCTTGCCCTGGCGCACGATCGCCTGCACCCGTTCCGGAGTAAGACGGGTGATGCCGCGCGTGGGTACCTGCTGGGTCGTGGTATGAGCATCCAGGAGAACATTGGCCAGCGCCGCGGTCTTGGCCGCCGAATCCCAGCCTTCCGCATCGTAGGCGCCATCGGCTTCGGTGATTCCCAGAGAGCGGGCGGCTGCCAGGCCGTCTTCGAATGACCCGCCCTGTTCCATCGTCTCGATCACTACTTTGGATGTCGAATTCAAAGCCCCGGCGAATCCCAGTACCTGGACCCCCGGCAAATTGGAACGCCAAAGGTTGAAGACCGGAGCGCCATCCATGACCGTGGACTCGAACCGGAACTGCACCTGCGCCGCTTCCGCCTCGGCCCGCAATGTGGAAAATGCCTGCGCGATCGGCCCTTTATTGGCCGTAACGACGTGCATGCCGCGCGCGATTCCCGCACGAATATGCGAGATGGCAGGTTCTCCAGTGAATGGATTGAGCGTGGTGAGTTCGACGGCGCCATCCGCATTAGAGGCGTCCAGGAAATCCGCGATGGAGGCCGCTGGGGGGCCAAACGAAGGATTCTCGCCAAGACCGTTTGGGTCCAGCGCCGTGCCGTGCCGCAAGGTGTGGATTCCGGTAATGCGAAACGGAAACTCCCGGCGCTTGCGGCACAGGAGCCGGGCCAGTGAGCGGCCCACGTTGCCGAAACCGATCAGCGCCAGATTCACTCGCCCATCGCCTTGATGATGACGCGCTTGTTTCGCTGCCCGTCAAATTCGGCATAATAGATCTGCTGCCACGGGCCGAAATCCAGCTTTCCCTTCGTGACCGGCACGATCACCTCATGGTGCACCAGCAGGCTTTTCAAGTGCGAGTCGCCATTGGTTTCGCCGGTTCCGTGGTGCCGGTAATCCGCGCGGAAGGGCGCCAGGTTCTCCAGCCACTCATCGATATCCGCGATCAGCCCGTCCTCGGCATCGTTGACCCACACTCCCGCAGTGATATGCATGGCCGAAACCAGAATCATGCCCTCCTGCAAACCGCTCTTGCGAAGCGCCGCCTCTACCTGCGGGGTTATATTGAGGTATTCCCGATGTTGTCTGGTTTTAAACGTTAGATATTCCGTATAGCACTTCATAGCGCAATCTTACGATGGAAAAACGCCAGGGGCAGTTCCGGATTCTGATCGTGGACGACGAGCCTCAGCTCCTGAGAATGATGAAGGCCTACTTGGAGCGCTTGGGATATTCTCTGGCGACCGCGGAAACCACCGAACAGGCTTCGGCGTTAGCAGCCCAGCAAGACTTCGACGTGGTCGTGATCGATGGCACCATGCCAGGGCTAAGTTTGGACAATCTGGGACGGGAGATTCTCGTTGGCAACGAAAGTGCCAGCGTGCTGGCGACCAGCGGCTATCCTGTGGATGTGAGCGCGTTGGAAGCGGCCGCGCCGGGGCGCGTGGCCTTTCTGCATAAGCCCTTCACACCGGAAATGCTGGCTGCGGCTCTGCGGAGGATGCTTGGCGCGGAAAAGCAAGAAGAAGTTTAGTCTGTCCACGGAGGTGAAGGCCATAGCGCGCGAGCGTGTAGGACCAATTCCGGCCGCGAAACCGATCGCTCCCAAGGCTTTGCGCAAGAAGCCCAAACACAAGAAGCGCGAAGAAGAGGGATTACAGTGAAGCGGCCGGCGGCGTGGTCGCGGCGCGAATTACTGGCGTTTGGATGGCTTCCATTCTTTCGCCCCAAGCACATCGCTGTGGCGGGTGCGCGATTCCGGATCCTCCGAAACGGCCGCTCCACGCGGCACTACCTGCACATTCACGGCAATGAGGACACTGCGCGCGAGGTGCTCGAACGGCATATGGAGACGCACGAAGGAATCGCTTTCCTCGTCGAGAACCAGACACGCAACTTGATGGTGGAAGGCCTTCAGCTTGACCCGAATCGCATGTTTTCCCGTGTGGGAACCGAGATCAGCCTGAAAGGCCTGAATCCCGACAGTACGCCCGAGCAGCGCGAGGCGGCGCAGCGAACTTTGGATCGCGGCCGCGAGCACTTGTTGTCGGCCTTTCTGCCGCCGCCCATGCGGGGCGTGCTCATCGCAGTCCACAACAATTCCGAACAGTACTCGGTGATGGACGAAACGCCAATCAGTGACGCCGCTTCCTTGCGCGAGGCGGGCAACCCGCACGCTTTCTTTCTGTGCACCGACCCTATGGACTTCGCGGTCCTCTCCCAATCGCCATACAACGCCGTACTGCAGCAGAAGAAGCCCGAGGAGGATGACGGCTCGCTTTCCCGTCTGGCGGCCCGGCGTAGCATACGCTATGTGAACCTCGAAGTACGGCTCGGAAACAAGGACCGCCAGACGGAAATGCTGCGGTGGCTGGACTGGAACCTGCCCTGACAGCAGTCGCAAATACGGGATTGACAGAGCCACTATTCGGTGATACCTTGTTATCCAAGGTCTGTAAAACAAGGTAGGGATGCGGTGGAGATCGACAGGCAGTTCCTAAAGGGGAGCATCAGCTTATTGCTCCTCAACCTGTTGTCGCGGGGCGAAATGTACGGGTATGAGATTCTTCAGGAAGCCTCGCGCCGCAGTGCCAACGCATTCGAGTTCAAGGAGGGCACGCTTTACCCTGCGCTGCATCAACTTGAGAAAAAGGGTCAAATCAAGTCCGAATGGCGCACCGCCGAAAACGGCAGGGAGCGCAAATATTACTCGCTGACTGCAAAAGGAAAGAAAACCGCAAGGGAATACGAAAGGCAGTGGCAGCATCTGACCGGTGCGATCGCGGCAGTCCTGGAGAGCAAGTAAATGTACGCGGCGGATGAGCTGGTCGATCAGATCGTGAACTCGTCGCAGATTCCATCGGGGAAACGGCGGCAGGAGATTCAGCGCGAACTACGATCCCATATCGAGGACCTCGTCGAGGCAGCGCGCGAGACCGGCCGCGACGATGATGAGATCAAGAAAATGGTAGTCGCAAGTTTTGGCGATCCGGCGCAAATCGCCGGGGCCTTCGCGTGGGTTTACCGGCGTGAACGGGCGATCATGCGTGTTTGCATGTTTCTGCTCTCCAGCCTTGCCGTGACGAGCTTGATGCTGCCTCCGATCCTCGCACTGCAAGCAGGCATCGCGATTGGGTTTGGGACTTCGGTCTCGAACGTGCTTGCCAGCCCCCACACGGTAATTGAAACCCTGGATGTGCTTTTCACGATAACCACATATACAGGCCTCGTTGCGCTGGAAGAGCTTTTCGAGCGGAACCGCTCTTTCAAAGCACTGGCCTTACTTGTGCTGGCGTTCGCGGTCCTGATGGGGGGATGTGCGACGGTAGGCTTCCGCGTCCGCTTCCTCGTCTTCGGACTCGTGAATGGCTCCTTCTTCAGGACATGTCAGGTGTTCATCAAAAGCGGTACGGCGCGAACCGGAATCGTGGTGGCCGGTTTGGCGCTGTTCGGCCTGATTTCGTTTGAGGTCATGCCGTTTCGTTTTCATCACGCTCTTATGGCTACCGGCGCGAGCTGGCTCGTGATGGGGGCTGCTTACCGGCAGATGCCTGATGTTGTGTCGCGAATCGATGCCGCGCTATTCCAATGTCTTCAGCGGATCTAAAGGGGAAGCGTTCGGAGAGGTTATGAGAATTGACCTGAGCAACATTCCGGCTATATGGTGCTGTGCTGCGTTACTGGGCGCCTTCGCGCCTGGGGCAATTGCGCACTTCCGGTTACTGGAACCCGCATCCTGGATCGAGGAGGGCCCGTTAGGCGACCCCCAGTGGCGTCCTCCGTGCGGCGGTTCGTCAGCCGATCCCGGCAAACCCACTGGCGCGGTAACGAAGATACAAGGCGGCGAGAAGCTTCATATCAGAATTCGGGAAATGGCGTTTCATCCTGGTTTTTATCGTGTGGCGCTCGCCGTAAACTCGCGCGATGAGCTCCCTAAGGATCCGGAAGCTCGTACGGAGCCGTCCGCCAACGGCGACCGCTCCGTCTCCGGCGCGATTCAATATCCGCCGTCCCCACCCGTTCTGGCGGATGGCCTCTTCCTGCACATCGCTCCTTTCGACAAGGACCAGGAGGCCGATGTTGCCGTCCCCAACATAAACTGCGCCAAATGCACTCTTCAGGTGATCGAGTTCATGGCGGCCCATGGCCGGAACAAAGAAGGCGATTTCACCTACCACCATTGCGCTGAGCTTCAGATTCGAGCGAATCCCAATATGCCGATCGATGCAAGGTTCCCGGCCGAGAAAAAGTAGCTGCGGATTGCACACGCGGACTTCAATACCGCTTGCTCCACACCGGGCAGCCGGCGAAGTAATTGCCTTTCGCCAACTCGGTGGCGCAGCGTTCGCGTGCGCGCTGTGTCCCCCCTTTGACCAGCTCATCGACCTGCTCCATCGTCAGCACGTTAGGGTGCTCGCGCCACACTGAGTGCACCGGCGAAATCTTCTCCACGTCCAGTTTGTAAAACTCCAGGTTGTCGCGGAAGTTATCCGGCCAGAACTGGTAATCGTAAGCGGCAGTGGCGATATCGCCTTCCATCGCTACTTTTTGCGCGGGCGCGTAGGCGAACACGGCGTCGGGCATATGAATGTTGTTGCGCGCCCATAGCACGTCCAATGTCATGGTGTCGTCCGAAAGGCGCAGTTTTTCATCTACGGGAATGAACTTGAATTGTTTGGGAGACCGCGCCAGCTCGTCCGGAAAATCCGGCGCCGGGTGCGTCGCCATTTCCCGAAACAGGCCTTCGCTCCCGCGGCGCGAAATGATTGTGAGCCCCTCCGCTACGGCCTGCCGCAGGCCCGCGGCATGATCGAAATGATTGTGCGAGACGATCAGTTGCGTTACGGGCTTCCTCGGCGCCAGTGTACGCGCGTAGGCGATGTTGGCCTTGGCCTGCTGCGAGTTGGCGTCGAGCTCGAACAGGGTAATGTGATCCTTGAATTCGATGACAGTCGTGCCGCCTTGGTCTATACGCCAGATGCCGCGGGCAACCGGTACGGAGGTGACGGCCGACACGGGTTCGGCAGGAGGCTCGGGGGCATTGCGGACCTGGGCCGGCGCCGCCAAATCGGCGATCCCGGTGTCAATCAAGTAGGTGTCTACGTAAAGTTTCAAGTAATCGACGTTCCGCCAGTCGAGACGTGTATCGTAGCCCAAGGGCAGCAATAGACCCCCGTACGAGCCATAGCCTGTGAAGTTCGTCGTGAACGTGACCTCACCAAGATTGATATGCGGGTTGGACCATCGCACCCAGGCGGGCAGATGATCCGCCGAAAAGGCTGCCGTGAGCTTATCGCCCGGCTTCAGGGTCGCATCGAGGAGCGTCCGCCCACTCTCGCGGCGGGGCGCCGAAAGCTCCGTTCCCGGCTCCATCAACGCGCGAATTAGCGCGATGGGATTGTTGAGCATCCACATACGCCGCATGTGGACCCCATCCACATACAAGGGACTTTCGCTCCGCCGGGCCACGCGGACAGCTTTATCGCCATTCACGTCAAAGGCTATATCGTTATCCAGAATCAGATTGTTGAGCGCGAAGCTGTGGCCGAATGCCGCGAGGAACGGAAATAACATATTGCGCCGTTCCAGTTGCTGAAAGCGCCCGTGCTCGAGGTCGTAGACACGCCGCAGATCGTTGGCCGCGATGTACTTTTCCGGCGCGTCCGGAGAGCCTGAAATTCGCCCGCCGCCGAACATATATGCGTACTGTCCGTACCCTGCGAGCGTGATGTTCCGGACAGCGCGCACACGCGCTTCGCCTCCCAGTGCCTCGGCTGCCTCGGCCACGAGCATTCGGGCGGAGGACTGCCGATTCGTTTGGGCATAAGCCGCGCCGCAGCTCAACAGTAGCACCAGACTCAAACACTTCATTAATTGGCTCCTCCCGCCAAGACCTACTTGACCTTGCAAGGTTGTGGATTCCATTTTGATGCATCCGGCTCATGCCGGAACTGCTCGCTGGTAACGAAGAGGTCACTGAGAAACAGTGGATCCTCCACGATACTGGTCAGAATCAGGTAGCTGCCGCCGTCGAATTCGATGCGATCGAAGTACTCTGTCAGGATCGCGTTTTCGCTATAAGGTACGCCATTCTTGCGAAGGTAGCCGGGCCGCATGTGTGTCGTGACCAGCTTCAGCGCGCCTCCCTTACCCGGGACGGGTCCTCCGAACGGCGGGGCGAAGCCGCGGCTCTGATATTGGCGCACCCAGGAAGCTACCGAATCGCCCTGCCACTGCGGCTCGCCGCCCTGCCACCGGGAGCCGCCGAATTGAAACATGCGCCGCTGCGCGCCGGCATCGCTTTCCACCTGGAGTGTCATATCATCGGCCCAACTGATATGCAAGCGGATGGGAAGCCGCATCAGGCCTGCTGCTCCGTAGGCTTTACACTGGTTGCCCTCGGATTCGTCCTTCGCCGGGTCCCACAGATTTCCCACCCGGCGGCCTTCCGCATTCAGCGGCACACTGGCGAAATCGCCCTTTGGTGGTGTCACCATGCGCCAGCGCCAGTCTTCGTCCACAATGGAAACCCAATATCCGGTTAAGTCGATCAGCGCTCCTGGCCTGCCATCGGGCGCCGGTGCAGCGCCGCGGCCTTGCCCGCCAATGCGGCCCTGCACCAGCCAGAGACAAACGAACAAAGCAATGCTGGTGGTTCGGAAATTCATTTCCTGGTCCCCGGACGGACGTTCGAGACCGCTTCCTGGTAAACGGCTTCGATAAACATCGCGGTGGTCCAGGCGCCGGTATCCGACCCGAATTCTCCGTCGTAGTCGAAAGTCGGCCTGGCTGCTTTGACCTGCTCCAGTGACATCCCCCGCACTGCCATATCGCGAATGCGGTCGCGGATGATCGTCAGCATGTCGCGATAGATGGCGACATCATAGCGATCGCAGATGCGTCCGTGTCCGGGGATGATGTACGTTCCACCTTCCTCGTTCTGCTTGGGAACGGCGAGATCGAGCGAGATATGATTCAGAGCCTTCAAAATGCCCTCCAGGCTCCCGCCGCGCGTCCGGTCGATCACCGGGTAGCGGGTCATATCGAAGAGGTCGCCGGCGCTGACTACGTCCGACCGGCGAAAAAACACGAGCGTATCGCTATCGGTGTGGGCTGAAGCCGGATGTTCCAGCAGCAACGGCTCGTCGTTAGCGTAGAGCTTCCATTCCGCGGTATCGTACGTGTCTGTCGGCCAGCCCGGCTGTGAGACGGCCTGCCGATCGGCCGGAGTATTGAGGCGATTGAGAAAATTCAGATGGCTGACAATGGCGGCTGCGGACCTCTGCTGGTTGGCCGAGGTCAGCATGAAAAAGCCTCCCTTGGCCAGGCTTTCGTTGCCGCCGGTATGATCGCGATCGATGGTGGTGTTGATGATGTAGCCGATGGGCTTGGAAGAGATTTTGCGGATTGCATTGATTACTTCCCGGCTGTATTGCGGCAGTCCCGAATCGACCAGGACCACCGCCTCATCGCCCACCTGCACCGTAATATTGCCACCCGCGCCTGCGATCACGTACACGTTGCCTTTCACATGCAGACATTCGATTTGCGGTTCCTGCGCGAAGGTGGAACTGATTGCGGCCGCCACGAACACCGCCACGCGGATCGCCTTCATCTCCGGCGCTCCGGTTCAAGCTTCTGCTGGTATTCGGGATACATCGTTTCCGCCCCGCCGCGAACAGCGTCTCTGGGAAATCCGTTCTTAACGGCGTAATCGTACAGCCAGGGATTCGTGCCCGGCAGGTGATGCGGGACCCAGCCAATCGGGTGATCGATCTCCCGGCTGGGTACGCAGTATTGCGGGGTGGGAGCATAACCCGGGTTGAGAATCCAGTTAGAGGTGCGGATCAGCGGCTCTGTCAGGAAGACCGGGTCTTTGACGATGGTCACTACGGTCAGAGCGTCTCCGTGACGGATAAAATACTCCGTCATCTCGGCCTTCTCACTGCGCGGTAGCCCATTGCGGCGCAGCCAGCCCTCTTTGAGGTGAGTGGTTGTGACTTTGAGCATGTCGTCCACCCATTCTCCGGTCGAGAAACCTCCCCAGGTATGCGGTGCGAACTGCGAGGGGTGAGGCCGGTCATCCATGTAGATTGTCCGTTCCGGATTCATCCACATAATCATGGTGTGCCATGCGGTGACTTCCTTGGTCAGCGGCTCCATATCTGCCCAGATCCGCATACTTCCGGGGCCGCGCACCGCATAATCGGCCGGATGAGGCTCGCATTGGTGCTCGAGCAGGGTCCACTTATCGGCATCCCAGGAATCGGCCTGCATGCGCGCGCGGTCATTAATGGGCAACCCGGTGTAATCGCCGATTTCGGGACCGCCGCCCCTCTCTGGAGCGTCTTCGTGCATCTTCTGTCCCCATTCGCCCGAAAGATCGACTTGGGCGATTGCGAGCGGCACAAAAAGCAGTGCGGCAAGAAACGGCATGAGCTTCATGCGCCAACCTACTGAGCCGCGACCGTCAGGGAGCGATAATCCCGGTCCGTTTCTCAACCCCATATCAAAACACGTACTTCAGTCCGAACTGAATCAGCCTCGGATTGACCGATGTACCCGTGATCTGACCGAAACTGGCCGCGGAATCCACAGCCACGACCGGGTTGCTGAACTGCGCATGGTTAAGGATGTTGAAGAACTCCGTGCGGAACTGCAAGGTGGCATCTTCTCTGAGTCCGCCCACGCGGGTTACTTTCGCGAGCGACAGGTCCCAGTTGAACTGCCCGGGCCCGAGAATCACACCGATTCCACTGTTGCCAAAACCCGTTCCGTCTCCGATCTGCGGCAACTGGTTCGTGCAGAAACTCCTGGCATTAAGGTAACCGGGACCACCGCTGATGCCGCCCAGGCGCGAAGTCAGTCCTCCGGAGGTCGCGATGTCGGCGTAGGTAGATCCCGCGCAAATCTGGGCGCGCGAAAAACCTTGTAATCCGAAGACTGATGCGCCGTTTCTGTCGGTCATGGTCAACGGCGTGCCGTCCTGGATCGTGGTGATCCCCGAAATATTCCAGCCGCTCAGCAGCTTTTGAGCGACACCCTTGAAGTTGCCGTACGGGATATCCCAGCTATAGTTGAACGTGAAGCGGTGCGGCCGGTACTGAGGATTCAATCCATACTGATCCGCATGGTTGTGTTGATCGCCAAGGCCGAGGTTGCCCGTGCTGAATGCTCGAGCGAACGTGTAGGCGGCCTGCAAGGATAGGCCCTTGGAAAGCTGTTTCCGGAGGGTTGCCTGAAGGCTGTTGAATTTGAAATCGCCGTTCGTCGCCTCCTGGGTGAAATTCTGGGAGAGCCCGAGATAAGGCACGCGGAGTAGATAGTTGGACGTGGTATTCGCGGTGACGCCGTTGATCGGGTTCGACGGGCTTGCCAGGTACGGCGCATTAGGGGCTGATCCCGAGGTAAACAGGTGAATGCCGTGTGATCCTACGTAGCCCACTTCCGCCACCCATGTGGGCGCGAACTCGTATTGAAAGTTCAGATTATAGGAATAGACAAGCGGCGTGAAGAACTGCTCGGCCAGAATCGTCTGATTGATTTGTGAGCTGGCGCCGGTAGCGAAATTCACCCATCGGCTGGGAAATCCCGCGCCCGGATCGCGAAATGGCTGCGCCAGTGTCGCGGCGGTCTGTGCGGATGCGTTGCCGGCATATGGAGGCATCAACTGGACCGACTCGATCATGCTGTCGCCGGGGATTCGATCATAAAAGAACCCGTAACCGCCACGCACCACAAATCGATTCAGGGGCCGCCAGGCAAAGCCGATGCGCGGGGCGAAATTCGTTAGCGACGGGTCGGTCTTACTCGCGATATTGTGACTGCTCTTCAGAACTCCCGTGGGCACCGCTCCCCCATAATTGGCAGGCACCACCCACCCTACCAATGTTCCATTTGCGGCCGAAGTTCCGGGCGCCGCCGTTGTTACCTGGCTGAGCCAGATGTTTGTGAGATTGCCGTATTTGTCACTGGGCATGCCGTCGTATTCCCAACGAAGGCCAAGGTTCACAGTGAGACGGGAGCTGACTTTGAAATCATCCTGAAGGAACGCGCTCGCGTTACTCGCGCGATATCCGTTGACAATACCTTGGGGAGAGCCGGCGCGCGTGGGAAGGATCTCCGCAATAATGTTGCTTACGGGAAGACCGGTCGTGTTTCCCGGATTGCCGGGATTGCAGGTAGCCGGAAAGCTGCCGGGCGCACAGGCGGAGCGGCCGAGCAGGAAATCGTTGAAGTTGACGAACACCAGGGCCCCCTTTGCGATACTGATGAAGTCCCAGTTCCACTGAACCCGCTGCACTTCGCCGCCGAATCGAACCGTGTGCTTCCCGCGCACCCAGGAAAGCTGATCGCCGAAAATCCAGGTGTTCACCGACATCTGTTGATTGTCGAAGGACCCGCCGCCGATCTGAAAAAGCCCGCCGATCAGCATCGGCGACAACGCGTTGATGCCCGGAGTTGTCGGAGTAATCCCTACGCTCGGGTTCGTATTGGTTGTGTTTACCGGAGTGTCATTTGTGTAGTTTCGCTGGAAAGAGACCAGTGCTTCGTTCACGAAGTTGTTGGAGAGCACCGAGGTGTATTTGGCGGTGCCGTATAGATTCGTAAATGCCTGGTTCGCCGCAAAACCATCGAGGCAATTCCCGCTGCAGATGGGGGTAAATGCGAGTGTCTGCGGATCGGTCGACTTGAAGAAACGCCCGGCGAGCGTGTTTCTGGCATTGACAAGATAATCCATGTTGGCGATGTACTGGTTCTCCGCGTAAGAACCCGGGACGCTTAACGGGGAATTCTGGAAAGTCCGGCTGGTGGAACTGGGGATCAGATAATTCCCGTTCGGCAACTTGGCCTGCAGGATGTTGATCGCTACCGGGTTGATATTCGATCCATCGCAGCTCAACGGGACTCCGAGGGAACCATAGCGGGGATCTCCCGTGTGGTTGCCTGGACAGAACGTACTTCCGAGTGCGGACCGAAGGGCGGCCGTATTGGAACGGTCGCCCAAGGGAATCGGCGGCAGAATTACGCCCGGCTGATAGGTCGTGTTGGATGCCCCATTCCGCTGGCGGGTGCCTTGATAAGAGAAGAAGAAAAACAGCTTATCTTTCTTGACCGGACCGCCCAGCACGCCTCCGAACTGATTCTGATTGATGACCGGCCGGGGAGCGCCGGAACGATTCAGGAAAAAATCGTTGGCGTTGAGTTTCGTGTTGCGGAAGAACTCGAAGGCTGTCCCATGGAGCTGGTTACTGCCCGACCGGGTGACCACGTTCACGTTCGCGCCCGGGTTGCGGCCGTAGCCGGCATCGTATTGCGAAGTCTGAATCTTGAATTCCTGAATGGCGTCGGGGCTTGGAATACCGAACGACGTATACGAGCCGCCTTCATGTGTGGTGCCTTGCCCGCCATAATTCTGAATGGAGACGCCGTCCATGGAAAAGTTGTTCTGGGCATTGCTTGATCCGTTCACGGCAAAATCCTGGGAACCCTTACCGATCGCCGTCGCGTTATTTACCGTGGAATTGACACCCGCCGAAAGCGCCAGAAGATTCGTATAGTTTCTGGTATTGAGAGGAAGATCGGTAACGGTTCTGGTCGAAACCACGGTGCCGAGAGTCGCATTGCTCGCCTGAACGGTTTCGGCGTTCGCTTCTACAGTTACCTGCTCCGTCTGCGAACCAATCTCGAGAACCCGGTTGAGCACTGGAGTTTCGGTCACCGTAACCGTGACGGGACCCACGTCGGCTGTTTTAAAGCCGACAGCAGTGAAACGGGCCTTGTATGTCCCCGGCGGCAGCAATCCAACCGTGTAGCTTCCATCGGCCCCGGTGGTGACGCTTCGTTCCTGCCCGCTGCCGGTATTCGTCACCGTGACGGTTACGTTAGGTACTGCGGCTCCGCCGGGATCGAAAACCGTGCCCGTAAGGGCACCCGTTCCGGCGGTCTGGCCCAGCAGAAGCCTCATGCCGATGATGGACAGTAATGCCCATTTCCACCTCAGGTGTCGCATTGAATTCCCCTCCCGAATCGCTTGCCTTCCAGTTGTTGAAGGCCCCTCAGTACTGTGATATGATGGCCGCCAAACCTCAGAGAAATGAAGCATTAATGGGTGTTGTAACGGTTGCTCGGAACGTTACTTTCCCCGGATAATTCATAGAGGACAAGGGACTTGGATGGGAGCTTCTCTTGAGACCGCGCGCCGCTTGAAATCCGGCGGCGAGCCAGTGAGTCTGCGGCCGGGCACGGCCCCGGCGCCCGAGGCGGTCCGGGCGGAATTGGAAAAGATCCTCGCCAGCCAGACGTTCCGCACCGCGCGGGCACAGGCGAATTTCCTTCGTTATGTAATCGAGGAAACGCTCTCCGGCCGGGGCGATCAGATCAAGGAATATTCCATCGGAGTGGAGGTCTTCGGGCGCGGCAAGTCGTTCGATCCGCGCGTGAACAATATTGTTCGGGCCGAGGCGAATCGCCTCCGGACCAGGTTGGCGAAGTATTATGACACCGACGGTGCGCAAAATACCGTCCGTATTGAGCTGCCGAAAGGCGGGTATACCCCGGCATTCGTTGAAGAAACGTCCAGTGCCCCGCCCAATCGCGCGCGGATTCCAAGCTGGAAAGTCGCCGCGCTTCTGTTTGTGTTTTTGGTGTTGGCCGGTTCTGGCACGGTTTTGTGGCGGACGCGGGCGCCAAGAGCAGGAGTGTCCGCCAAGCCCTCGATCGCCGTATTGCCCTTCCTGAATCTGGGCGGTAACAAGGACGACGAGTTCTTCAGCGACGGGTTGACGGATGAACTGATCGACTCGCTCGGAAGCGTGCCGCGTCTTCAAGTGGTGGCGCGCACTTCCGCCTTCCAATTCAAAGGCAAGACGCTCGACATTCGGGAAATCGGCCGCAAGCTGACTGTGCGCACCGTTCTGGAAGGCACTGTACGAAAGTATGGCGACCGTCTCCGTATCACCGCGCAGCTTGACGACACTAACACAGGGTACCGGCTGTGGTCGGGGAGCTACGACCGGCAGGCGAAAGACGCCTTAGCCATTCAACGCGAGATATCGCAAGCGATTACCAGCGAGCTGGGTGTTGCTTTAGCTACGGGCGGGTCCCCGAGCGCCAATGCCTCCAGCAACTTAGCGGTTACCGTTCATCCGCAAGCTTACGAGAACTATCTGAAGGGCGTATATTTCTGGAACAAGAACACGCCCGGCAGTATCCACACCGCGATCGGTTATTTGCAGCAGGCCATCGCGATCGACGCCGGCTTCGCGTTGCCGTACCTGGGCTTGGCGCGCTGTTACACGGGCTTGTCCGTCATGACCGCCACACCGGCGGCGGAGGTGATTCCGAAACTCCGGGCATCCGCGCAAAGGGCTCTCGATTTGGATTCCAGCCTGGGAGAAGCCCATGTAGACCTGGCCGAGGCGTACACCTTTGATTTTGATTGGAGCGCGGCTGAGCAGGAATTCAAAAAGGCGCTGGCGCTCAGCCCCGGAAGCACGGTTGCCCATCGCTGGTATGCATATTATTTGAACAAGATGGGCCGGTTAGACGAGGCCATGGCCGAAAACAAGCGTGCGCTGGAGTTGGACCCCGTCTCGCCATACATGGCGCAGGGAATTGCCGACTCGCTTTATGCCATGCGGCGCTACCGGGATGCCATCGAGCAGTCTCAAAAGGTTCTCGCCCTGGACCCGAACTTCGCACTCACTCGGCAGGGTCTGGGAATGAGTCTGATCGCAAACGGAGAATACCCGGAAGGGATTTCTCAATTGAAACTGGCGCGGCAGCTTATGGGCAGCGATCCCTGGCTCGATGGCCAGCTTGCCTATTCTTACGCCTTGGCGGGGCAAACGGATGCCGCGCGGCAAGTCCTGAACGAACTTCTGCGGCAATCGCGGAGCGGCGGTGTTCCGGCGCTGGCGATCGCGGAGGGCTACATCGGATTAGGCGACAAAAATCGCGCCTTTCAATGGCTCGAAAAAGCCGTGAGCAACCACGAGCTTCACCTCGGCCTCAAAGACGATCCGCTGTACGACACACTTCGATCGGATCGGCGATTCGCAGGCTTACTGCACCGTATGAAGCTTACTTGATTTTGAAACTACCCGGCGATCCTTCGCGATGCGCCATGTGACAAGTGCCGCATGCGCCGTTGATGGTTTGCATTGCGGACTGCATTTTGGCGTCATCACCGGCCTTAGCCGCGGCGGCCAGATCGTTAGAAGCCGTTTCCGCATTCTTGGCGATGGTCACGGCATCACTGGCGTTCCGGCTCGACCAAAACGCGCCCACCTGTTTGAACAGTCCGGCAAGATGGCTACCAGCGTCGGCCACGTCGGAATTCGATTTGCTGTCCAAAGCCTTCTTCGCTTTACCCTTTGTGGCAGCAACGTCTTTCATCCAGCCGGAGTAGTCCGCCTCCGATTGCGCGATAACGCACACAGCGAACCCCATTGCCAGCAATACCGGTAGAACGATGGTTCTTTTCATGGGCTGGATTATATCACGTGCCTTCCGCCAAAATCGGGCCGCTTCGTCACTGTTTTTCGAAGAACTTCGTAATGTCCTCGCCCTGCGCCGCCCTCTGCGCCTCACAGAGTTGAATCCGCTCCAACGCACCAGCGTAGGTTCGCGGACCGCCCAGAAAATTGCGGGCTCGCTGTTCAAAGAAGCTCACAAATTCCGTACGAGACTTCTCGTCGCAAGAATCCTGACCGATCAAAGGAAGGTACGCTCCGACATCGAAGGAACCGCCAGTCGGCATCCGCTCGAGCAGCGCCTCGTAATTCGCCTTCACAAAGTCGAACCGCAGTGCCGCCGTCTCCGGGCTGTCCGGGAACAACAGGGCCAAACTCTCCTTGGGGTCGAGATCGGAATGAAGAAGGAGATCGAGCGCCGACCACGCGATTTGCGGATCGCGAAAAGCCCCCAGTGCATTTACGATCTGCTGGCGAACGCTGACGTCGTCGGTCTTACGCAGTTCCCTCAACAGACTATCGAAAAAGGCGCGATCGGCCCCGCGAGCCGCCGTCAGCAATACCTGGCGCCGGATCTCGTTATCTACTCCACCCCGATTCCGCAGCCAGCCCTCGGCAAGACGCCGGGCTTCGGCGCTCAGTCGGGCGTCATCGCCCTCTGAAGCTACGAACGGCACAAGTGCAGAACGTAATAACCTTGTTTCCGAGTCCTCACCAGATTTCGCCTGCCAACCCAACTGAGCGGCACGTTCTCCGAAGACCTTGCGCACGAACCTTGCATAGTTGGGATGCAAATCAACCGGAACAAGCGGCCGCACACTCCGCACAACAGACTGCGCTTCGATAACAATAGGCCGCTCGGTCGCACCCGCAAACCGGGCCGCGGCATCCAGCGCGCTGCTCTCTTTCGCCTCCCCGGCGGCAGCCAGTGCTTGCAGGTCGTGCAGCAACGTCCGGCGCTCGCCGGGATCCAGAAACTCGTTGCCGCGCTCGATCAACCGGGTCAGTTGGGCATCGTCGTAGTTGACCAGGTAATACCCGGTCGCGCCGTCGTTGGCGGAAATGTATTCCGGGCAGCCGCTCGATTGGGAAAGGCGAAATTCGGCGGTGCTCTTATCGAGAAGGAAACACTCAGTCTGTGTACCTTTTTGCGTTTTGTAACGCACGCAGACCGGAATCTGCCAGGCTTCGTTGCTCGTTGGGGCAGACCCGATCGGGCGATACCGTTTCTGATTTAGCGTCAAGCGGGGAGCGCCATCGCATCGCAGTTGTACCGACACTTCGGGCAAGCCCGATTGTTGCAGAAAGGTGGAAAACGCTGCTGCTAACCTCGGCTGGCCGGTTCCGCTGATCGCGTCCAGAAAATCGTTGGCCGTGGCGGCCCGCAAAGCATATCGCCGCAGGTAGCTGTTGACGCCCGCCTGAAAGTGTTTCTCACCCACCCAGCTTTCGAACATGCGAATTACCGCCGCGCCTTTTTGATAGGTGATCCCATCGAACGCGCTGGCGATATCATCCATGCTCTCGATCGGCTGGCGGATCTTTCGGGCCGTCGTCAGACTGTCTTGCGACATCGCGTCGTACTTACTTCCCAAATCGCTGAGGCGGGTATTCCACTCCGGGTGCCATGCGGCCAGAGTCTTGTTGGAGGCCCACGTCGCGAACGCTTCATTCAGCCAGGCGTCGTCCCACCACGCCAGCGTGACCAGGTCCCCAAACCATTGGTGCGCCAACTCGTGGGCGGCAACACTGGCATATATCCGCTGGCGCTGGATGGCGTCGGTCGATGGATCGGCCAGCAGGATCGACTGCGCGTAAGTCACCAATCCGGCGTTCTCCATGGCGCCAAATCCGATGGTCAGCGGCACGGCGATCTGGTCGGCTTTTTCGAACGGGTAGGGAACTCCGAAATATTTTTCCAACCGGTCGAGGATTGCGGCGGTCACTTCTGCGGCGTACCGTGCCTGGTACGCCTTGCCTTTGGGAGTAACGATTCGCACCGGAAAGTGATTGATTCCCGCCGTGCCTCCGTCCACGATTTCGAACGGGCCTACCGCCAACGCGATCAGGTAGCTCGGCAACGGTTTTGTGGGAGCGAAGACCACGCGCTTCATTCCACCGGGTTCCTCGTTTTCCGAGACCTGCGGAGTGTTTGAGAACGCCCGGTGCTCCTTCTTCACGTGCAGGGTGAGTTGCCAGGGCGTCTTGAAGTTGGGCTGGTCAAAACAGGGAAAGGCTCGGCGTGCGTCAGTGGTTTCAAACTGGGAGAAGAGGTACGTTTCGCTGCCGTCCCGGCCCACAAAGATGCCCGCCGTGTTCTTTGTACTGACCTTCCCTTGAAAGCTGATATGCAGTTTCGCGGGGCCCGCCGGCGCCACGGAGGGCAATCGCAAGCCAACAAAATTCGGGTCGCCAGCCTGAATGGTAGCGGCCAGTATGCGGCCCCCTCGCTCCAGGCTCGCTTGTTGAATTTGGAGATCGGCAGCGTTCAGCCATACCTCAGCCGCGGGCTTTCGGAACTCGATATCGATGTCGATTTTGCCGGAAAAGCCAGGCCCGTCCGGCAATAGGGTCAATTCGACCGCATAACGTACCGGCCGGATTGTGTCGTCCAATCGAAGCTTCGGAACGTCCGCCGCATATAGCGCCGCTAGGAAGATCAGCACACCCGCCAGGGCCCCGGCGCGAGAAGCCATGGCCTATCGTATCGTATCCGGCGCGGCGGTCAGCGCGGGTAGGTACCTGTGATCTTCCGGATCGTCCCGTGCAATCCGTGAATGAATCCGGGATGCGCAAAGAACATGAAAGGGCACTCGCCGGCTACGACCGAGACGCCCTGGGATGCGCAATACTCCACGGCGCGGGGACTCACGGCGCCCGCGCCGCTGCTCCGGTGCATCCAGACTCGCTGAATTCCGGCCTCGACGCAATCCCGCACGACTTTGTCGGTCACGTCCGGTGTGGTAAGCAACAATGCGCCCTCCACCGGGGGGAAGATGCTTTGTAACCGTGAGAAACAAGGCCGTCCGTCGATCTCGCTCACCGCGGGATGGACGGGAACGACGTCATACCCCCGCCGCAGCAATTCGCGAAACAGGGTGCGGCTGAAGTCCCCCGCATTCCGGGAAACGCCCACCATGGCGATGCGTTTCCGGGCAAGAAAATCCTGAACATGCTCGCGCCTGTTCATAATCTTATTTTAAGACCTGGAACGCCGCTTAGTGAAGTCCTCCTGGAAAAAGCCATTGAGGTCGGCGAAGGACGCCGCCGCATCGAAGCCGGCGAAGCTGCCATCCTCGGCGATGCTTTTGGCGGCTCGCAGAAAGCCTCCCCAGGCGGCGCGCGCCAGGCCGGAGCCCACACTGATACGCCGCACACCGAGATCCGCGAGATCGGAAACCCGCAATCCCGTGTTCGCGCTCATCAGAATATTGACCGGTTTGGGGCTGACCGCTTTGACGATGGCCCCGATGTCTGCGCGCACCTTCGGACCTGGCGCGTACAGGACGTCCGCGCCCGCCTCGGCATACAACTGGAGCCGCCGAATCGCTTCTTTGAGCGGTTCGGGATGGCCGGTCAAATAACATTCGGCACGGGCAGTGAGTAGCACGCCGCTGGTGGTGGCGTCGATGGCCGCGCGCGCCGCGCGGATCCTCTCCTGTGCGATGCTGGGATCGTACAAAGGGTGATCGCGGTCGCCGGTGGAATCTTCGATCGAGAGCCCGGAAATCCCGGTTTCGACACAAAGCTTCACATTCGCCCCGACACCTTCCGGTTCGCTCGCATAACCCGACATAAAATCTGCGTTCACGGGCAAATCAACCGCTTGCGCGATCTCTGAAAAGTGACGGAGCATTGTGTCGAGCGGAACAGCCAGATTCGTATCCGGAAGGCCAAGGGAGAATGCCAGGCCCGAACTTGTCGTCGCCAGGGCAGGGAATCCCAAATATTGCAGATAGCGGGCAGTCCCCGTGTCCCAGGGGTTGGGAATCACGAAACAGCCGCTCTCGTGCAATTTGCGAAACACGGCGCGCCGGCCGGCGAACAGAGAATCAGACATGGTCTCTCAATTGTATGGATTATTGCAGCCCCGATGACCTCGTCGGCTAGTGCGGGCGGCCCTGCCGCGCAGCCATCGCTATGGCGCTTCGGGACTTTTTACTCTCCTGGCGGAATTTTTCACGGCGCGCGTCGGAAATTACCCAGGAAATCACCCCAACGGCTCCAAGTATCAGCCCTACGTTAATAGCGCCGATCAACAGAATTACCAAGTCATTCCGCGTCAGCATTGAGGAGATGCCCTCCCTTATCTCCAGTTTCTAAGGGAGGGCTTTAGCACGATTTGTCCCAACGTGCGCAATCGAACTTAAGATCCTTGCTTGGCAGCTGCCATACCCCGGACACGCGCCGAAAAGCTCTCGTACGCGTCTGCCCCCATCCGTTTGATGGCGACGTTAGCCACCTTTTCCAGATTGCTCATATAGCCGGGACTCTGGAAAGCCTCACGGATGGCTGGGACCAGGGGACGAATCTTTTCCCAAATAAACAGCGCTTCGCCATTTGTCTCCAGGAACAGCTCCTCGTTCAGTACGCCTGAGGTGACGAATGTGGCGGCCATATCCCAATAGCTCGTCACCATTCGCATATAGGCGTTCTCCTGGCTTCCTTGAGGCGCCGCTTTCTGCACTTCCTCAAGCGAAGTGGCGGAAAAGGTCATGAACCATTGGCGAGCCTTGCGCAAGGTCTCTTCGCGCCTGAGTTCGTAAAGCCGGAGAATTAAATTTGCATCGTCGTATGTTGCTTGGTTTGCCATATCGAGATTAATTATAAGACCCGTCCGCGTTACAATAATTTCAGACAGCCTCGTCGGATTGCCATGAAGACGCTGGCCTCGCAACTCGCGGAAAATACCCGAGTGGCGGACCTCTACCGCCCCCTCGACCGCAACCGGGTGGAGTGTTTTGCCTGCGGGCACCGCTGCCCGATCGCCTCCGGTTTCCAGGGCGTTTGCAAAGTGCGCTACAACCGCGAGGGCACGTTGTACGCTCCCTACGGTTATGTGAACGCGGTGCATTGCGATCCCATAGAGAAGAAGCCGTTCTTTCATGCTCTGCCCGGAAGCCGCGCGCTGAGCTTCGGCATGCTGGGCTGCGACCTGCACTGCGGCTATTGCCAGAACTGGATCTCCTCCCAAGCCTTGCGCGACGTCCGGTCCAGTCTGGATTTCGCTTGCATCACACCGCGCGAGCTGGCTGAGCAGGCACTACAATATCGCGCCCCAACATTGGTCAGCACGTACAACGAGCCGCTGATCACCGCCGAATGGGCCGTGGCCGTGTTCCGCGAAGCCAAAGCGGCCGGGCTGACCACCGGCTTTGTATCCAATGGCAATGCCACGCCGGAAGTTCTGGAGTATCTCCGGCCGTGGGTCGATCTTTACAAGGTCGATTTGAAAAGCTTCGACGATCGCCGCTACCACGAACTCGGCGGCCGCATCGGTCCGATCCTCGAATCCATCCGCCGTATTCACCAGATGGGCTTCTGGCTGGAAGTTGTCACGCTCGTGGTCCCCGGTTTTAACGACTCCGATTCCGAACTGCGTCAGATGGCCGCGTTTCTGGCCTCTATTTCTTGCGACATTCCGTGGCACGTTACCGCGTTTCACAAGGATTACAAGATGACGGGCCCGGACGACACGCCGCCTGAGACTCTCATCCGCGCAGCAGAGATCGGCCGGTCCGCCGGTTTGCGCTTTGTATATGCCGGCAACCTTCCGGGCGATACCGGGGGCTACGAAAATACGTTTTGTCCCGGCTGCGGCGCCGCGCTGATCGAGCGCTATGGATTTCGTGTGTTGCGAAACCGGATTTCGGACTCCGGCGGCTGTCCCGATTGCGGAACGCCGATTCCCGGCGTTTGGAATGCCCGCATTTCTCCTCCTGTCGAACCGGACCTGCTGCACATCCGCTGTGGATGATTATGGCGGCCATCCACATGTCGCCCTTTAGCGGTACGTGGTATCCGGGGGAAGCGGAAACACTCAATCGATTATTGGATGAGCTGTTCGAGCGTTCCGAAGAACGAACCGGGCCCTATCTGTTCCCGGATGGCATCGGCTTCGTCGTGCCGCATGCCGGCCCCCAATATTCCGGCGCCGTGGCCGCCTCGGTCTACCGGTCGTTGCGGCGGCAACAACCGGAACGGATCATCGTGCTTGCTTTTCCCCACCGCGGCGTGCTGCGCCAGGCCGCTGTCCCGCAGGTCGAAACCATCGCCACACCGCTAGGTCCGCTGGAAATGGACGGCAGCCTGGCGGCCCGATTCGCGAGTGTCGCTGAGCGGCTGGTCTGTGATCACTCGTTCGAAATCCAGCTTCCTTTTCTGCAAAAAGCCGCGCCCCGCGCGCGGATCTCGCCGCTGTATGTTGGCGCTTTAGATGAGCACGCCCGCCGGAAAGCGGCCGAGACTCTCGCCTCGGAATGGCGTCCCGGGACGGTCTTTCTGGCGTCCTCCGATTTCACGCACTACGGCGAGAGTTTTGACTATGTGCCTTTCCCTATGGATGATCAGATCGCGCTGCGGTTGCAGCAACTGGATTTCGAATCCATGGACGCCTCCGGCAGCCTGGATTCCGCGCTCTTCCTCAGGAGCCTGGCGGAAACCGGCGACACCGTATGCGGATCCGAGCCCATCGCCTTATTGCTCGATACGCTTCAGCTCCTCCACCCGGACGATCTCTACCAGGCGACACTCGACTACCAGACTTCCGGCGAACTGACAGGCGATTTTCATCACTGCGTGAGTTACGCTGCGCTGGGATACTACATCCGGACGGTCTTTGCGCTGGCTGTGCCCGACCAGGACGCACTGCTGCAGAGTGCCGGTGCGACCCTGAACCATTTTCAGGAAACGGGCGAGCGCCGCCCCGCACTTTGTCGCGCTGGAAGCCCGGCTCTACAAGCGAGGCGCGGCGTTTTCGTCAGCCTGCATCGCGGCTCGGAACTGCTCGGCTGCGTCGGAACTTACCAGAGCCGCTCTTCGCTGACCGAATCCGTACCCGAGTTAGCGCTCTCCGCGGCGCTCGATGACCCGCGATTTTCTTCCGGCGCCGCTCTGGAAGGAGCATTCGATATCGAAATCTCGGTCCTTACGCCCATGCGGCAGATCGCCGGCCCGCATCGCATTGAGGTTGGTAGGCACGGCGCCCTACTGCAGGTAGGACCGCGATCCGGAATCCTGCTCCCGCAAGTGGCCCCCCGCTACGGATGGACGGCCGCACAGTTTCTGGAAGCGCTCGAGCGCAAGAGCGGCGCCGAGGCCAAAAATCCGCGGGCGCGGCTTTACGTCTTCGAGGCGGAGTCCTTCAGCAGACCAGGTCTTCCCGGCCAATCCGGAAATTCTCCAGATTCCCCAGGACGGTCAGTGCGATCTGTTTAGGATCGAAAAACGTCTGCGCGATACGCTGCACGTCGGCGGCTGTAATCGCCTCGATGCTCTCCACCAGTTCGTCCAGCGTAAAGAAGCGCCCGAAGTACATTTCTTGGCGTGCCAGGTTGGTCATGCGGCTGGCCGTGGATTCCAGACTGAGCATCAGTGAACCCTTGAGGTGATCTTTGGCGCGCCGCAGTTCCTCTTCGCTGACCGGCTTTTCCTTCAACTCGTGAAATTCGTGGATGATCGATTCCACAACCTTGCGCGCCGATTCCTGCGAAGTGCCCGCGTAAATCGACAAGCATCCCGTATCGCGATAGGGGTTCAACTCGGAGAAGACCGCGTATGCCAGCCCCTGCCGTTCCCGGATGTTCTGAAACAGGCGCGAACTCATGCCGCCGCCCAGCAGCGTGTTGAGAACGTAACAGGCGAATCGCTCCTGGTGCGGCAGCGGGTAAGACGGCACTCCCAGGCACATGTGTACCTGTTCCAGCGATTTCTTATTGCGGAGCGCTATACGCGCATGGGTGCTTGGCACGGGATCGGGCGGCACCGGGGCCCCCGCGGGCAGCCGCTCGAAATGATCGCGCACCAGGGCCACGACCCGGTCGTGCGTCAGGTTTCCCGCCGCGGTCACAATCAGATTCGCCGGAGCATAAACCGATGCGTAATATTGCCGGATCATGTCGCTGTCGAACCGTCTCACCGTCTCCCGCGTGCCCAGGATCGGCTTACCCAGCGGATGATCCTTCCAGAAATTCGAGGAGAAGATCTCATGAACGAGATAGTCCGGGCTATCCGCCTCCATCTTGATCTCTTCCAGGATGACGCCCTTCTCTTTTTCGATGTCCTCGGAGCGGAACAGCGGATTCAGCACCAGGTCCGCCAGCACGTCCCAGGCGAGCGAGAGATGCTGATCGAGCACCTTCGTGTTGAAGCAGACCAGCTCTTTGGCCGTGAACGCATCCAGGTTGCCGCCGATCGAATCGACCGAGCGGGCGATATCCTCCGCCGAGCGATGCGTCGTTCCCTTGAACAGCATGTGTTCGATGAAATGGGAAATGCCGTTCTGTTCGGGTGTCTCGCGCCGTGAGCCGGTGCCGATCCAGATGCCGACCGAAACCGAACGCACGTGCGGCATGGCCTCGGTAATGACCCGCACCCCGTTGGGTAGAGGAGTCAGTTCGATGTCCCGTACGGGACTAATAGAAGTTGTCGCTGCCAGAAGAGAGCCTCTGTTACCTTTGTAGCATCTCCGGCCCGCTGGCGCCATTACCCTCGACGGCCAGGCCCGGTTCCGGGCATCCGGCTGTGCTATACTCCCTACACGTTGGAAAGGAGAACTGCCTTGAAATCCAGAACTTGGGGCCGGTGGGCCGCGGCCGCCTGCCTGCTTGCCACAGGCTCGCTGTGGGCGCACCACTCGCCTTCCGCCATCTTCGATATGACCAAGAAATTCAGCCTCACGGGCACGGTCACCAAGGTCGAATGGGTCAATCCTCACATCGTGATTTACATGGATGCGAAGGATACCGGCGAATCCTGGCAGCTCGAAAGCAACCCGCCGGCCTGGTTCCGGCGAGTCGGGGTCACCCGCGCGGATTTCGCCAAGGCAATCGGCCAGAGCGTGACCATTGAAGGCGTGCGCGCCAAAGACGGCTCGCTCTATGGTTATCTGCAAAAAATCACGCTGCCCGATGGCAATGCGTTGGAATTAGTGAGTCCTGGCCAACAACCTTAGGAGGAGGACGCCAATGAACTACCGTTTCTTTTCCCTGATCACCGCGGCGGTGCTGCTCCCCTACGGAGCCGTTGCGCAACAGAACAGCAAAACCGCCTCTTCGCACCCGGACTTGAGCGGCGTGTGGGCCTTCGGCATCGACCTGCCGCCGACCGGACTTAAGAAAACCGTCAACGGCGCCTCGACAGTCAAGACGGTCGATCAGAGCGCGCGCCGGGGCGCGAAAACTCCCGTGGCTGGCGCCCTCCCCTTCACCGCGGCCCCTTCCTACAAACCGGAACTTCAGGCCAAAGTGAAGAACCTATCCGACAACGAGAGCAAGACCGACCAGGTCTTTTACTGCGGCAAGCCGGGCGTTCCGCGCATCGGTTCCCCGCGCAAGATCGTGCAATTGCCGAACGAGATCATCTTTTTCTATGAAGATATTTCCGGCGACCCGTACCGCATCATCCCGACCGACGGCCGCCCGCACCGCGTGAACCCCAACCCCTCTTTCTACGGAGACTCCGTAGCGCATTGGGAAGGCAACACGCTCGTGGTCGACGTGACCAACTTTGTGGACGAGACTTGGTTCGGCGAAGAGGGCTACTTCCATAGTGACGCCATGCACGTCACCGAACGCCTGTGGCGCGACGGCCCCAACCTGGTCTACCAGGCCACAGTGGAAGATCCGAAGGTGCTCACGGCTCCCTGGACAATGGCGCCGCGCGTCGTCAAGCCCTCGGACGATCCGCTGGAAGAGTCTCCGAAATGCGTCGAGGATGACGGCCGCCGGCTCCTGAATAACGACCACCACGGCCAGCGATAGCGAAAGCGCGTTTTCGATTTCAATAAATCAACGCCGCCAGCCAGTTCTCTCCGTTCGGTGACCCGAGGCCGGTGCACGCATCCCAGCCTCCGCGAGCCCCGTAGGCGCCATTGTTGCCGCTGGTAATATCACGCGTGACATCGGCCTCGAAGATCAGGTCCCGGTACAGAATCGGATTGACGAATCCGACCCGGTCGATAAGCTGTTCATTGATGAGCGCCATCAGCCCCGCCCAAAGCGGCGCCACCGCACTGGTGCCGCCTATTACGAGGTCGGTGCCATCGACGCGCACCTGGAAGCCGGTTGCCGGGTCCGCATCGCCGGAAATATCGGGTATGCCGCGGCCGATCCGGCCATCGCCGTTCGCCGAGGCCGGCACTCCCGCTGACGCCTGGTAATCGGGCAGCCCGAACACATCGCTGATTCCGCCGCCTGTAGCCCCGTGATCGCTGTTCCATACCACTTCGCTGGTGATAGTGTTCCCCGAGGTCTCCAGGTGCGTGCCGCCGCAAGCCACCACATGTGGGCTGGAGGATGGGAATTCCAAGTGAGCGCGGCCATCGTCCCTTCCGTCGCCTGATCCGTTATCCCCCGTGGAACAGAAGACCGTAATGCCCAGGGCCGCGGCCGACTGGAACGCCTGGTCCATTGCGGTGATCGATTGCTGCGACCACTCCGACTCGGTAAGTCCCCAACTGATCGAAATTACGGAGGGCCGGTGAACATTATCGAAAACGGCCGTGTTCACCGCATCGATAAAGCCGCGGTCGCTGTTTGGCGCGAAGTAAACGACAATGTTTGCGCCGCTCGCAACTTCTCCCGCCACTACGATGTCCAGCATCACTTCGGCATCGTCGCCGCGCGGATCGTCTCCGGGCGAATTGCTTCCTCCGTCCACCGAAACCGGAATGACCGGCGGTACGGGCAGCCCGACCCGGGAGAAGTTCACCTGCAGATCGGCGTCTCGAAATCCGCCGCCCAGCTCGATAATGCCGATGGTTTGTCCTGCGCCGTTGCCATACGCGGGGAAATTGTACAGGCGGGCGATTGCAGGAGCAGTGTGTGAAGTCGCTACGCCCGGGGCGGCCTGCGGATTGAAGACGACCTTCAGCGGCCGCGCTTGAGGACGGTCGTCGAGACCGAATACCCCCAGCACCAGCGGCGCCAGATCGGAGGGAATGTGGAGAGCCCCGGTACGCCCTCGAAACGTGCGCTCGTCTTGCTGCCAATAGTGCAGTTCCGTTCCGAAAGCCTTGGCCATTTCCGCGGCCCCGCCCGCAAGAACCGCGGCTCCGCGTACGCTATCGGTCTCCAGCACGCTCAGATTACAATCCTTGGCGAACCGCCGCACCTGCTCGAGATTCGCCGCGTGGGCCGCGTGCGCCGCGGCGTATTCGGCGTGAGTCAATTTGCGCCGGTTCTCCAGTGATTCTCTGACGGTTTCCCGGGCTGCATCGGGCGCCCGCAGATACACACTCACTTCCACCCGTTCCTGAGGATTCACGGGACCCAGGTAGCGGGCGCCGCGCGCCGGCCGGCGCTCGCTACCAGCAATCGGGACGTAATTCTGTGCCATCGTTATTTCTCCTGCCCGGACTTACCGAGCCGCGACCGTAAGGGAGCGGTCTCCCTTTGCCCTATTCCGCTGCTACTATTTCAAAAGCGCCGTCCGGATGATGACGCCGTTGTTCTTCCCCGGCACGATGAAGAAGTCGATCGATACCGTCACATTGTTCTCGAACGCATCGCGCATCAAGTCCAGCATGCCTTGGCGGGCAGGGCGGTTCTTATCATTTCTCAGTTGAAACCCGAAGCTCTTCCCCGGTTGCGTATTCAGTTGCACCACCGCTTCCACGTCGATGAAATCTGTCGGTGGTCCGAACCCCGTTCCGAAATCATGCACGCGCAGGAAAGTCAGTTTCCCTTGTGCGTTGAGCAGCACGGGAGGCGGCGAGACCACGGTGATCGTCGCTCGCGCAGTCTTCTGCCCCAGGGTGGTACTCTCTCCTACCAGCGTGACCCGGTACGTGCCTTCGCTCGCCGGGACAAAGAAAGGATCGAGGGTATTGGAACTCAAGAGCAGCCCATCGGCGTTCGTCTCCGTTCCGCCGGGCGGCTGGAAGGTGAGGGTCCAGTCGAAGAGAGCCTGCTTCTCGGTGATTTCGCAATTCGCGAGTCTGTGCTCTTCTTGCGAAACTCCGCTCAATTGCACCCTGGTATTCGTCTGCACCTGCGATGCAGGGCTGACGTTCAATGAAACCGTAAAAACAGTACTTGGTGTACAATTCCCTACCGGCAAATTTGGTTGGGGACTGATTGCTTTTTCTTCCATAATTCTCCTCCGCAGACGTATGACCGTGCAGTTCGGCCGCGCGGCGTATCAGGGAGGAAGAGCAATTTACATGTGTGGCAGGGTGAGCGCGAGACGCTTTCTCCTGGGGCGCAGGATGGCATCCTGCGCGACGATTGCCAATCGCCGCGGCTTTCTAAGCCCAATAGCCGTTATATAATTCGCCTATGTCTAACCAGCCGGCGATACGTCGGAGAACTCTTCTCGGGATAGGTGGCGCTGCCGGGCTTGGGTACTCACTGAGCGGTGTGGCGCTCGCCCAAACTTCCGGTGCATCTGGCATCAAGGTGGAAAAGAATGTCGCCGTAGGAAAAGGCGGCGATAGCGAACTCCGCTGTGACATCTACAGGCCGCCGGCGGGAACGGAGAAACGCATGGCCCTGGTGCACTTTCATGGCGGTGGGTTTGCCCGGGGGAGCAAAGACACGATGGGCGATCGGGTGACGCCCATCACCGCTCGCGGCTACGTTTCCATCGCGGCGCAGTATCGTCTGAGCGGTGTGGCGAAGTGGCCTTCCCAGATCGATGACGCCCGGACTCATATCCGGTGGGTGCGCGCCAATGCCAGCTCGCTAGGGATAGACCCGGCGCACATCGTGATCGCCGGTTATTCGGCGGGAGGGCACATTGCGTTATTTACCGCGGCCCAGCCCGATATGGCGCTTGCGGCTTGCGTCGCGTTTTATCCGGCGACCGATGTCAAGAACGTCGCGCAGGCGCTGATGCCGCCCGGCAGTAATGAGGCCGCAATTCGTGACGCCAGCCCCCTTGCGCATATCCGGGAGGGTTACCCGCCCACCGTGATTTTCCATGGTCTGTCGGATGTGACCATTCCTCCGGAGAACAGCGAGCATCTGCTGCAGGCGCTTCGCGCCCTCAAGGTTCCCTCCGAGTTGCACACGTTCACCGGCGTTCCGCACGCATTTGACTCGCATCCGGAATTCGCCGAGTCCTGCGCGGCGCTCACGGATTTCTTTCTGGAGCGCCAGGTTCTGCATCCCCGAACGTATCCGCCGTTCGCTCCCGGGCCCGGACGCGGCGCCGCATAGCGTCCTGTTAAAGGCGGAATTCCTGACCAATTTGCCGCACGGCTACGCGGCCTGGATGCGGTCCGGCTGCGCCGTAGACGCGCTCGATGGGCTCCAGATAAGGCTCGCGGCTGAGAAGGAGCGTCTGGTGATGCACGGGCAGAAAAAATTCGGAACCGGCATCCTGGGCCATTCGCCACGCCTGTTCCGGGGTGCAGTGGTAGTGAATCCACGGATCGTATGCCCCCACCGGCATGATGGCCAGGTCGTACGAATGACGCTTCTTCAAGCCCCGAAACGCGTCAGTCAGAGCGGTGTCTCCGCCGAACAGAACGCGATGACGTCCGGCCTCTATGGTGTAGCCGTTATAGCCGCGATGCGTGTCCGTTCGCATGCGTGCGCCCCAATGATTCACGCGAAAGGCGCGAATCGTCAGCGGACCTACCGTCGCGGTCTCATTCCAACCCAGTTCCTGGACGCGGCCGTACCGCCGGACGCGCAGCAGATCGCTCGTTCTGCTGGCCGTGATCACGGCGGCGCTGCGGTTCTCCAGGCGACGGAGGCTGCGGATATCGAAATGGTCCATGTGCGCGTGGGAAAGAAGAATGAGATCGATGCGGGGGAGTGCGTGGATTGCCACGGCCGGCTCGACCAGCCGCTTGATTCCCAGCGTGACCGGTCCTAAGCGGATACCAACCCTCCGGCTGAATACCGGATCGGTCAGGATGGTGACGCCATCGATCTTCAACAACACGGTGCTGTGGCCGATCCAGGCCGCGTGTAGTCCCTGGTCAGGCCATGCTTTGGGATTGGGCCTCAGGGGTGCAGGCTGTATAGGCCGCGCGCGCTCCTCGGCGTATCGCCTCCAAAGGTGCCCGGCCGCTCGAGATGCCCAACCAGCGCTCGTGAGGGCACTTCTCATCATCTGCTTATGGGATGCACTGACGGGCTCCCAGGTTGCTAATCGAGCGGCCGGGCGTCTGAGCGTCAACTGCGGCGCCGCATCGGGCAAGCAGGCCGCCGCCGAGAGATAATGGTTCGGACATAGGATCGATCCATGAGCAGCATCGAGACGCGCCGGCCATGGCGCATATGGGTTAGGCTTACTGTGACAGGACTGGCCCTGCTGTTGGTTTTGGGAGGCCTGCCGCTGAGCGGACAGGCGTATCGTGCGCCGCGCGCGCCGGGCGGGAAGCCCGACCTGAACGGAATCTGGCAGGCGCTGAACGAAGCCAACTACGACATCGAGGCCCACGTGGCGCGTCCGGCCATGGCACTGCGTCCCGGGCCTTTCGGTCCGGTGCCCGCCGCCGCTGTAGTCGCGTTAGGAGCCGTGGGGGCTGTACCACCGGGAGTGGGCGTAGTGGAAGGCGGCGAGCTTCCCTATAGACCAGAAGCACTCGCCAAAAAGAAGCAGAACCAGCAAGACTGGCTGAACCTCGACCCTGAGGTCAAATGCTACCTGCCAGGCGTCCCGCGCGCCACTTATATGCCGTATCCATTCCAAATCGTGCAGAGCGCGAGCGCGATGAGCTTCGTCTACGAATATGCCGGCGCCGTTCGCAATATTTATCTGAAGGATCCTGGCCGCCCGCCGGCAGATTCCTGGATGGGCCAGTCAGCAGGTCACTGGGAAGGGGAAACGCTGGTTGTCGACGTAACGGGATTGAACGATCAGAGCTGGTTCGACCGCGCCGGGAACTTTCATAGTGACAAGCTGCACGTCGTGGAGCGCTACACGCGCACCAGCCCGGATGTGATCTCGTACGAAGCGACTATTGAAGATCCGGCCGTGTTTACACGCCCTTGGAAAATGAGCATGGCGCTCTACCGGCGTCAGGAGAAGAACGCTCAGCTCCTGGATTTCAAGTGCGTCGAGTTTGTGGAAGAACTGTTGTATGGCCAGTGGCGGAAGCATCCGCTGAGCAAGTAATCAGAGAGAGGTGTTGTATGCGGAATCGATTCATCTCGTGGACGTGGGCAATGGGACTGGCGTTCGTGTTCATCGCGCTGACCGTGCATCCCGTGGCCGGTCAGGCGACCAGGCCTGCTTCCAAAGCCGCGATTCCCCGCATGCCCGATGGGCACCCGGATTTGCAGGGCATTTACGACCTGGCTACTATGACGCCGCTCGAACGCTTGCCCGGGGATCCGCCATTCTTGACAAGAGAAAAAGCCGAGGCTCTACAGAAAACCGAAGTCGCTCGCAGGGAGCGGGACAACGCCCCGTCGCGTGCCGATCGCCCGGCGCCGCCTGTGGGCGGCGTGAGCACCGCGCCGCGATCGTTCTTCGAAGTGCTCGAAAGGGCGGGCGGCGGCTCGGTAGGAGGCTACAATCGTTTCTGGCTGAATCAGGGCACGGTATTCACAGTAGTAGACGGGCAGATTCGCACTTCCATTGTGGTCGATCCGGCGGACGGCCATGTGCCGCCGTACAATGAAGCAGCGCGCAAACGGCAGGCTGCCGCCCGCGCGGCCGTGCCGACATCCGACGCGCGCGAGAATCAGGATACGGCATTCAGCGAGCCGCCCGGCGCGTTCGACGACCCCGAGCGGCGGCCGCTCGGCGAACGCTGTCTGCTCGGATTCGGTTCGACTTCCGGTCCGCCGGCGCTCCCCGACTATTTCTACAACGATCTGCACCAGATTGTGCAGACTCCGAACTCGGTCATGATTCTTACCGAAATGGTGCATGACGCGCGCATCGTTCGTATGAACGCGCAGCACCTTCCGAAAAACATCCGCCGCTGGATGGGTGATTCGGTGGGTCACTGGGAGGGGGACACGCTGGTCGTCGACACCACCAATTTCAACGACAAAACCCGATTTCGGGGTTCGACCGAGAATCTGCACGTGATCGAGCGCTTCACACGCATCGACGACAAGACCTTGCTGTATCGTTTCACCGTGGAAGACCCCGACACGTGGGACCGGTCTTGGACTGGCGAGTATACCTGGCCTGCCACCGACAAGCCGATTTACGAATACGCCTGCCACGAGGGCAATTACGCGCTGGGCGATGTGTTGCGCGGCGCGCGGCGGCAGGAAACGGAACAGGCGAAGCCCCGCTAATAGCGGCCTGTCGGCGGAGTGCTTTATTTCCCCGGTGTCGCGGCTTCCGCCTCAGCTACGCGAGCTCCCCGGAGCGTATTTGCCAATCCATAATTGCCTTCGTGGCATGCGAATTCATAGATTGGCCCCTTCTCCTTCACCATTGCCAGTTCGGCTGTCCAGGGTTTATCCCACGTCTCGGGATCTTCAACCGTGAATCGATACAGAATAGTGTTCTCGTCGACCCGCGTGAATCGTTCCACGACATGCAGTTTCTCGCCCGATCCCCGGAAAGGATTACGCGCGGTAAAGTTGGCGACGTCAACCACCAACGTATCGCCCTCCCAATGACCGCGCGAGTCTCCCCGCCACAGGCGGATGCTTTGCGGTGCGTGCGGCCGTCCATCCGTGGGAATAATGCGAACGGAGTGATTCATTTCATGAAGAATGGTCACGTATCCCGGCCCCTGGATAATCTGCATATTATTGTTGTAGGCCGCAGGGAGCATTGGCACTCCTTCCTCAGGCAGAATCAGACAGCGGGCGCTCAGTCCGCGATTCTC
>PSRJ01000224.1 GCA_003175985.1 Terriglobia bacterium | reverse complement strand
TCAGAAGATCGGCAAGTGTGTGCGCCTGCAGCTCACCACCAAAGACGGCAAACAGGAGCAACTGGAAGCCGAAAAGCTGCTGGTTGCGGTTGGCCGCAAGCCGAACAGCGAAAACATCGGCCTGGAAAATACGCGCGTGGAACTCGACCGCGGTTTCATCAAAGTAAACGAATATCAGCAGACGGCCGAACCGGGCATTTATGCTATCGGCGACGTGGTGGCGGGGACGCCGCAACTGGCGCACGTGGCCACCATGGAAGGCATGATCGCGGTGGCGCACATGGCCGGAAAGCCGGCGGTTCCGATCAACAAGAACCGCATTCCCGGCTGCACGTATACGGAACCGGGGATCGGGAGTGTCGGGCTCACCGAGGCGCAGGCGCGCGCCCAGGGCTACAAGGTGAAAATCGGCCGGTTCCCCTTCGCCGGCAACAGCCGCGCAACGATTCTCGGGAAGCATGAAGGATTCATCAAAGTAGTAGCCGACGAAACACACGGCGAGATCCTGGGCGTGCACATCATCGGGCCCGAGGCCTTCGAGTTGATCGCGGAAGCCGTGACGGCCATGAGCGCGGAAGCTACCGTGGAAACCATGATGCAGACCATTCACGCCCATCCCACTCTGTATGAAGCGATGGGCGAAGCCTTCAACGCGGTGTACGGTCTTTCCATCAATGCGTAGCTGCCAATTGCGGGAACTCGGACGTGTGGAATACGCCGCCGCCCTCGAGCTGCAGCAGGAGCTCGCAGCCGAGCGTAAGCAGGGATTGATTTGCGACCAGCTTCTGCTGCTCGAGCATCCGCACGTGATTACACTGGGCCGCAACGCACGGGCGGAAAACGTCCTGGCCGGAGACGAAATCCTGCGTCGCGCGGGTATCTCTTTTTTTCCTACCGATCGCGGGGGCGATGTCACCTACCATGGCCCCGGCCAGCTGGTGGGCTACCCGATTCTCGATTTGCGGGAGTGGTCGCGCGATGTTGGCGCCTACGTGCGCGCCATCGAACAGGTGATTATCGACACGCTGGCCGATTTCGGCATCAAGGGTGGGCGCGTCCCGAAATTGACGGGAGTGTGGGTGAGCGAACAAAAGATCGCCGCCATCGGCGTCCATATCAGCCGCTGGGTGACTTCCCACGGTTTCGCCTTGAATGTCACCACCGACCTGAGCTATTTCCAATACATCGTGCCCTGCGGGCTGACCAAGCCGGTGACTTCAATGGCGCGGCTGGGCGCCCAGGCAAGCGTGCACGAGGTTTCACGAAGTCTGGCGGCGCATTTTGGCCGCGTCTTTGATTGCGAGATGCTGCTGGAGACCGCAATACCGGCGGCAACTCTGGAGTGAGAGGCCTATGACCGACGTCGTAATGCCCCAGATGGGGGAAAGTATTGTCGAAGGTACGTTGACCAAGTGGCTGAAGAAGCCTGGCGAGCACGTGGAGCGCGACGAGCCGCTCTTTGAGATCTCAACCGATAAAGTGGATACGGAGATCCCATCGCCGGCGGCTGGAACGCTTTCCGAGGTGCTGGTGGAGGAAGGCAACACGGTGAGCATCAACACCGTGGTGGCGCGGATCGAAGATGGCGGCAATGGGGCGACGCGGCCGGCTGCGGCGGCGCCGGCTGCTCCGTCTCCCAAACAGACCGCACCCCGGCCAGAGCCGCCGGCGCAGGAGACCATCACGCCCACGCCGGCGCCGCAACAGGTGGAAGACGCCGCTCCCGCCGGCGAACCCGCGGGGCCGCTTTCTCCGCTGGTGCGGCGCATGGCTCGCGAGAACAATATCGATCTCAACCGTGTGCAGGGTACGGGAGCAGGCGGGCGCATCACCAAGCAGGATGTGGAAACGTACCTGTCGCAACAGAGTGCCCCGGCGCCCAAGGCTGCCGCGCCGGTGCCTCAGCCGGCTCGCGCCGCGGCCGCAACTCCGCGTCCCGCGTCCCCGCCGCCTCCAGCGCCGCTGCCGCCTTCTGTACAGGCCAAAGCTCGCATCGAACCCATGAGCGCCATGCGGCAGAAGATCGCTGAGCACATGGTCCTCTCCAAACGCACCTCGCCCCACGTTACTACGGTGCACCGCGTGGACATGACCAAGGTGGCGAAAATGCGCGAACGCCACAAGTCGGATGTGCAGTCCCGGTATGGGTTCTCGCTGACGTACCTGCCGTTCGTGACGCGCGCCGCGGTGGTCGGTCTCCGCCAATACCCGCTGCTCAACGCCTCCATCGACGGGAACAACATCATCTATCACAACGAAATTAACATCGGAATCGCGGTGGCCCTGGAGAACGGCCTGATCGTGCCCGTGATCCGTGGGGCCGACGAGAAAAACGTGCTGGGCTTGCAGCACTCGATCGTGGACCTGGCGACACGCGCCCGCTCCCGGCAGCTTAAGCCCGACGAAGTGCAAGGCGGCACCTTCTCCATCACAAATTTCGGCAGCTTCGGCAGTGTGATGGGAACCCCGATCATCAATCAGCCACAGGTAGCCATACTGGGTGTAGGCACGGTGGACAAGACCCCGGTAGTAATTGACGATGCCATTGCCATTCGCTCAATCAGCTATCTCTCGGTCACTTTCGATCACCGTCTGATCGATGGCGCCATGGCCGACCAATTCATGACCAAAGTCAAGCAGGTTTTGGAAGACTGGTCCGAAGACGTGCTGTAGCAGGATGAAAAAGGCGGAAACCGCTTGCTGACGCGCGCGGCTCAGAAACGCGGTACTTACCGAGCCGCGACCGTGAGGGAGCGGTGGGCAACGGCCTTTCTCACGATGGTTTGGGCCGTGGGGGCCAGTTTCTGCGCGGCGGCGTCGAATCCGCTGGCGCCGCCCACCGCCGCTGAAATTCGGGCCGCGGTGCGGATCATCAGGGAATCCGGCCGCGTTCCCACCAGCGCTCGATTCGGTTTCATCGACTTGGCGGAACCCCCGAAAGACCAGGTTCTGCGGGGCACACCGGGAGCGCGCCGTGTTGCGGCGGTGATCTATGACCGCTCTTCCGATCAGACCTGGGAGGCTGTGGCCGACGTCTCCTCCTCGCGCCTGGAATCTTTGAAAGAAGTTCCCGGGGCACAGCCGGCGATCGGTTATGAAGACACACAGCAGGCCGACCGCATTGTGCGCGCCGATGCACGCTGGCGGCGCGCGATCCAGAATCGCGGTATCACGGATTTGAACGCCGTCGAAATCGTGGCGTGGTCCGCCGGTTATTTTGCGCTCCCGGAGGCGGAACACGGGCGCATTGTCCGCGCGCTCTCCTATTACACGAGCGCCGGGCGCAACTTTGACGCGCACCCGATCGAAGGCGTAGTCGCGCACGTGAACCTCACCACCGGAAAAATCATCGACCTGGCCGACATCGGGCCTGCCGCGCCCGTCTCTCGCGAAAACGCTGACCTCGATCCGCAATCCACACGCCCCTACCGCCAGGCGCCTGCGCCGTTGACGATCACGCAGCCGCGCCCCGGCTTTCAGATCGAAGATGGCGAAGTGCGCTGGCAGAAATGGCGGTTTCGTTACGCGCTGCATCCGCGGGAAGGGCTGGTGTTGTACACCGTGGGCTACGAGGACGGAGGCCGCGTCCGGCCGATCCTCTACCGCGGGTCGGTTTCCGAAATGGTGGTGCCTTACGGCGACCCGGGAAACGGCTGGTTCTTCCGCAATAGTTTTGATGTGGGGGAACTGGGCCTGGGACTGAGCGCTACGCCATTACGGGTCGGTGTCGATTGCCCGGCCAACTGCGCTCTCGCGGATGCCGTAATGGCCGATGGCTCCGGCGCGCCGCATACGTTTTCCGGCGTCGTCGCGCTTTACGAGCGGGATGCGGGCATCGCCTGGAAACATGGCGAGGAGGCGCGCCGCGCCCGCGACCTGGTGCTTGGGTTTGTCTCGCAGGTCGGCAATTACGATTACGGGTTCGACTGGATCTTCCACCAGGATGGCGCGCTCGAAATGCGCGTCGCGCTTACCGGAATCATGGCCGTGAAAGGCGTGGCCGATGGCCAGGACGAGCCTTACAGCCATATGGTGGCGAAAAACATCGCGGCCGTGCATCATCAGCACTTCTTCACCTTCCGCCTCGATCTGGATGTGGACGGCGCCGCAGGCAACCGCGTGATCGAGTTGAATAGCGCCGCGGCTCCGGCCGGCGCCAGGAATGCGTATGGCGGCGCTTTCACCATGAAAGAAACGCCGCTGCGCACGGAACGCCAGGCGCAGCGGAATCTGAACCTGGCGAGCAGCCGCCGCTGGGTCATCGAGAGTACTTCAACGAAGAATTCCCTGGACCATCCCACCGGGTATGCGCTTCTGCCCGGAGAGAACGCCGAGCCGTTCGCCGCGCCCGATTCCTGGGTACGCAAGCGCGCCGGTTTCCTCAACGCGCACGTGTGGGTCACGCCGTACAATTCGGCGGAGCGGTATGCGGGCGGCGATTACCCCAATCAGAGCCGCGGCGGTGACGGGTTGGTGAAGTGGACGGCAGCCAATCGCCCCATCGACAATCAGGACGTAGTGCTGTGGTACACCATGGGGATCACGCACAATCCCCGGCCCGAGGATTGGCCCGTGATGCCGGTACACGCCGCCGGTTTCCGGCTGATCCCGTGGGGATTCTTCGGGCGCAACCCCGCGATCGATCTGCCGCCGGGGCCGTAACGCTACAGTCCACGAAAGACGTCTTCTAGCGACAAGCGGGCCTGACCATCCGCGGTCACCAGAGCGTCGCTTTCTACTTCTTCGAGCCGCTTTCCAGCGTAGGTGAAAGCTTTGCGGCGCCGCGGATCAAGCACCCAAATATTAGGAACGCCGAAAACCTCATATTCCTCGAGCTTTTCCAGCACCTCGCTGATCTCATCGCGCCGCGATAGGATTTCGATGCAGAGAAAGGGCGGGCTCTCGAAAACGTCCAACTGCGGATCGTCCAGCGTCACCTGGACCGTAGTCATGCCCCTACGATACCATCTGCCACGGCCGCGCCATGCTAGCACTGCGGCGTGGCCTCGAGTTTCTGGCGGCAGACAAATTCCAGGAAATCGAACAGCTCGTCCGGCAGGTCGGGCTCCGCCCCAGCCGCTACTTCGCGGCCGGCCGATCGGCAGTGCTTTCGAATGACTCCGCCGGCTCCGCCGGCTTGCGCTTGAATTTGCCGAAGAACTTGCCGAAGGTGCGCACCACCGGATTTCGCGGTTTCGCTGGCGCTCCGCTGGCGGTGGCTGGGGGAGCGGATGCAGGCGCTGTTGCCGTAGCGGCGGGAGGCTCGGGCTCCTGCGGAGGCGCCGGCGTGGCGGCCTGCTGATTCGTTTCCGGAAGCGGCTGAATTTCGGGAGAAGTTTCCACGGAGGCAGGCCGTTCCGTGGAAGTGATGCGGAGCGGCGCGGGCTTCGGGCGAATTCTGGCCTCGGTGCGCTGCGGGACCACAGGCTTGCGCGCGTCCGTTTGCGGTGCCGCGGGCGGTGCTTCCGGCGCTGCGGCGGCTTCCGGTACTGGCGG
>PSRJ01000302.1 GCA_003175985.1 Terriglobia bacterium | reverse complement strand
GGGCCAGTGTCTGCGCGATCCCGTTCACCATCTGCTCGAAGTGGCTGTTGCCAGGAGTCGCGTGAGCGACGAGATAGCTCTGATGTCTGGCTACCTGTCTCGTGATCGACGAGCTGATTAACGCGATACCGATGCTGCCGCCGACATTCCGGATGAAGCTGTTCATGGACGCGATCTGGTTTCCCTTTTCGCGCGGAATGCCCACGTAGGCCAGCGTGTTGGACGGCAGAAATATGAGGGGGAGGCCCATCGCCTGGTACGTGCGCAACATGGCCGCGGTGCGGAAGTCCATCTGCAGGCTGATATGGGTCATCATGTAGTACATCGCAGCGGCCGTCGAGAAGAACCCGACGGCCATCATGGCGCGCGGGTCGACCCGGCTTACCAGTTGCCCCGCAATCGGCATCATCAGCAGCATCGCCAGTCCCCCGCCGGCCATCGCTTCGCCGGCCTTGGTCGCGGGATAGCCGAGCAGCAGTTGGAGAAACTGGGGAATCACGACAGTCGTGCCGAACAGAACGGTTCCCAGGACGAAGGTGAAGCACATGGCGGTCGCGAAGTTGCGGTTCTTGAACAGCCGCACATCCACGATCGGCTCGGGATGAAACCACTCCCACACCACCCACACCACGAACGCGTAAAGCGCGATGGCCAGGAGTACCGTGATCCACGTCGAGTTAAACCAGTCGGCTTCCTGTCCTTTATCGAGGACGATCTGGAGGGATCCGATTGCGAGCACGATCAGGCTCAGCCCGATATAGTCGATGCGCGGCCGTCCCATTGCCCGGATCTTTTGCAGGTAGGGCGGATCTTCCACCATGCGGGAGGTGAGCAGGAGCGAAATGATGCCGATGGGAACGTTGATGTAAAAAATCCAGCGCCAACTGAAGTTATCCGTAATCCAGCCGCCCAGCGTGGGTCCCAGGGCGGGAGCCACAACCACTGCCATTCCGTATACCGAAAACGCAACCCCCCGTTTTTCGGGGGCAAATGTATCGGCCAGGATCGCCTGCTCGCTGGGCTGCAAGCCACCCCCGCCGACGCCTTGGAGGACGCGAAAGAACACCAGCATTCCCAGGCTCGGCGCGAGCCCGCACAGGAAACTGCTGCAAGTGAACAGCGCCACGCAGGTCATGTAGAAGCGCTTGCGGCCGATCAGCCGCTGCAGCCACGCGCTCATCGGCAGAATGATGGCGTTTGAAACGAGGTAACTGGTCAGCACCCACGTGGATTCCTCGCGGCTGGCCGCCAGATTGCTGGCGATGTGCGGCAGAGACACGTTGGCAATCGAAGTGTCGAGCACTTCCATGAAAGTCGCAAGCGTGACAGTCAATGCGACCGCCCATGGGTTGTATTTGGGGGTCCAAAGACTTCCTTGAGATTGCGCCGATGGCATCGCGCTATTGGAGCATAACTTTCGGTTCTACCGACATGCCGGGCCGCAAGCGGTCCATACCGGACTGATTCTTGTCGAAGCGGATACGCACAGGCAGCCGCTGCACGACTTTTACATAGTTCCCGCTGGCGTTCTCGGGCGGCAGCAGGCTGGTGATCGTGCCGGTAGCTGCCGGCATGCTTTCGACGTAGCCGCTGAATTTTTGATCGTACGCGTCCACTGAAATCGTGACGCGCTGGCCGGGATGCACATGTTTGAGCTGCGTCTCCTTGAAATTGGCGGTCACCCAGAGGTCATCCAGTTGAGTCACCAGAAAGAGTTGCTGGCCGGGCTGCACGTGATTGCCGACTTCCGCGCTGCGTTTGGTGACCACCCCGGAGACCGGGGAGTAGATTTTGGTGTAAGAGAGATTGAGCTGCGCCTGCTCGGCGCGTGCCCGGGCCACCTGTGTGTCCGCCTGCCTGGCAGCCACGTTGGCGCGGCTGATGGCGAGCTGGTGTGGTGCATTGCCGTTTGCCTCGGCCAGACGGCTCTGAGCTTGCGCCAGTTGCGCTTGCCGCTGATCCACCAGCTTTTGCGAAGCCTCCACCGCCGCGCGGTTGGTATCCACCGCGGCCGCGGCGCCTTTGGCATTGGCCAGCGCCTGATCGAACACTTGCCGCGGGATCTCGTCTTTATCCACCAGCGCTTTGTAACGCGCGACATCGTCCTGGGCTTTGGCGTTGTTGGCTTCGGCTTCCCGCAGCCTTCCTTGGGCAGCCAGGTAATCCCGCTCCGCCCACCCCACGGCAGCATCCGCGGTAGCCACATCGGCCTGAGCCGTGCTGATATTCGTTTGGCTGGAGGTTTCCGTAATCGAAATATTCGGGCTTTGTACCTGAATTTCCGCCTGCCTTTGAGCGATCTCCGCCTGGCTTTGTTGGAGCGCCACCTGGTAATCCCGCGGATCGGTCTCGGCCACCAGTTGTCCGGCCTTCACAAACTGATTTTCATCTACGTACACGGCCGTGATGGTCCCCGCGATGCGCGCGCCGATCGCGCTCATATGTGCGTCCACCTGCGCATCGTCGGTGGATTCGTAAGTCTGCGCATATCTCCAATAAAGAGCGCCCGCCACTGCCAGTACCACGCCTATCAGGAGCACGATGACTAGGGCCTTCCACCTTCCGCGCGTTCGCGGCGGAGGTTCGGAAACCGGGGGGCGCTCGGTCCTTTTCAATTCTTCAGTCGGCATTACGGCCTCCCGAGAAGCTGCTGGATTCCTTGATCCGCTTGTCCCATGGCGCGGGCCAGCGTTGCCTTCGCCAGATTGTGTGCATAGGTGCTGCCAATGTAATCCTGCTCCGCGGCGGCCACCGACTCCTGGGCTTGAATCACCTCGATGGTATCGGCGACTCCTGCGGCGAAACGGTCGCGCGCCTGCGTCAGAGTCTCCTGCGCCAGATCGCGGTTACTTTGCGCCACGCTCACCTGGTTGGCGGCCGCCGTCAGATCCAGGAACGCCTGGCGCACCTCCGCGTCAACCCGTCCGCGAAGGTCTTCATATTCCGCCCGGCGTTGTTGGAGCGCGGCATCGGCTTGGTCGACGTCGCCGCGAACACGCCCGCCCTGCCAGATGGGAAACCGCAAAGTTCCGGTCACGCCGAACGTCCCGTGCGAGTTTTGCGGAGACGTCCCGATGACACCGTAATCGGCCGCCAGGTCCACCGACGGGTAACGCTCGGCGAGGGCGGCTTTCCGCGTCAGGTCCGCCGCCTGCACCTGCGCCTGAGCCGCCTTCAAGTCCGCTCGGGTCGTGCTGGCGCGCTGCAGAGCTTGCTCCAGCGTAATGCCGGTCACGGGGGCGTATGGGAGCGCATCGGTCAGCGTGAACTCCTGCCCCGGCGGCAATCCGATGATCCGCCCCAGCAGGATTTTCTGCTTGGCGAAATCGGTCTCCTGCGAGGTAAGGCGCTGCTGCTGCGTTTGCAGCTCCACCTGGCTGCGGGTGACGTCGATACGGGCGGCCACTCCTGCGTCGTGCCGGTCCACAGCCTGCTGGTAAGCGGCCTGCGCCGTGACTACCTGCGCCCGCGCCGAATCGATTCGCGCCGACGCCGAGACAATCGAAAGATAAGAGCCCGTCACTGCCAGCACGATCAGGTCCCGCGCGTCCTGGGCCGAGAGGTCGGTAGCGCGCACCAATTGCTCGGTAGCGCGATAGTTTCGCAGGTCGGTGAAATTCAGGACGTTCTGCGTCAAGCGGGCGCGCAAGTCGAAATAATGGAAGGGCCCCACGATCGTGGGGATGCTGAATCCCGGCACGGGAAGAGTGAAGTTGAAGCCGAATGCCGCCAGGTTGTTCTGCTGTTCCGTAACCAGCATATTGCCGTTGATGTTGGGCAGAAGGTTTGCCAGTTCGACGACGCGCTGCGCCCGCGCCTGGCGCACGCTGTTCTGAAAACTCACCGCGCCCAGGTTGTATTGAAGGCCACGGCGAATCGCGTCGGCAAGCGAGAGCGCCAGCACCGGTCCGGGAGTGACGGATGGCGCAACGCTACCCTGATAGGCGCCCTGTACCTGCACCGAGCTGCTAATCGTATTCACGCTTTGCGTGCCGCCGGGAAGCGGGTTCTGCACCGTGGCTACGCTACCCTGTTGCGCGGTGCGGCCGGAAAGCGGCAACTGCGCCGCCCGCGCGGTGCCGCCGCCGGCGGGCGCGCCCAATTGCGCGCGCAGCGCCGGTAAGAAAAGCGCCGGCAACAGGAGCGCCGTCCCGTACAAAGCCGATCCGCGAAGAGTCTTCTGCACTCCTACCCTCCCCTCTTGATGCTCAGTTTCTTGGCTTCCGGCCGCTGCGCCGCGCGCCTCTGCTGTCCCATGCCCGCCAGCAGCAATTCCAGGGCGAAGTCGATCTCCGGCTGCGCCTGAAATTCCTTCCAACGCAGCAGGCGGCGCTCCATCAGCCCGCGGGATACATCCACAATTGCGGCCGCGGCGGCGCCTGCCGGTATCGGCCGGACCTCCCCCTCTTCGATCGCCTGCTCGATCATGCGCGCGATAAAACGCATGTTGTCCCGCAAAAGCTGCGAGAGTTCCCGGTTGAGCGGTGTCTTTATGAACATGCTCCCGTATTCCGCCAGGTAAATGCGCAGAAAATCCTCGTGGGAGCGGCAATAATTCAAGCGCACGCGCAGGAAGGCGCGCAGCTTTTCGCGAAAGCCCGCGGCGGACTCCATTTCGCGCCGGCCCTCAGCCGACATTGCCCGCAAATCGCTGACCAGCGCGGCCAGGTACAGTTCCTCTTTCGACTTGAAATAGAGGTAAAGCGTTCCTTTCGCAATGTGCGCTTCTTCGGCAACATCGTCGACCGCTGTTTCCGCGTAGCCCTGTCGGGAAAACACCGTACGCGCAGCCTCCAGGATGGAGGTTTTCTTACGGTCGCTGACTGACTGGTCAGTCATATATACCAAGATAAAAAGAGCTTCCGGGCCGTGTCAAACGCGCGCTACTGCTGTTGACCTGATTAGATGCATCTTCGCGGGCAATCGATGCGAAACGTGTTCCTGCTTGACACGTGTCATCGCGCGTAATAGCCTACTGGGAACGGGGAGCAAGGAGATTTCTAATGAGGATTAGTTCCTGTTTATCGATCGCCGCGATCGCCGCCGTACTGGCGCTGCCTCTGGTTCGGCCCGCCGCCGGACAGCAGCGCGGATTCAAACCGCCCACCGGTCCTGCGCCGCGCCTGGCCAATGGCAAGCCCGATTTCAGCGGTGTCTGGCAAAGCCCGCGTATGGCCGACGTGACAGAGGACATGCCTTGCTGCAAGGGCGTGAAAGATTTGCCGTTCACACCGTGGGGCAAGGAACGGTGGGAGAGTTACGACGCCGCCAAGGGCGACTATGCCGGCAGTTGTCTCCCGTTTGGCCTTCTACGATCGGTTGGCGGACCTCACCCGATCCAGATTGTTCAAAACGACAAGTACATCGCCATGCTCTACGAGCAGAACAGCTGGTTCCACGTGACACCGCTGGACGGGCGGCCTCATGACAAAAACGCGGATCCCACCTGGTTTGGAAATTCCGTTGGCCATTGGGAAGGAGATACGCTGGTGATCGACACCGTAGGGTTCAACGGCAAAACCCGCATCGATACCATTGGCCATCCGCACAGCGACCAGTTGCACACCATCGAGCGCTTCAAGCGCCGCGACCTGGGCCACATCGATTACGTCCTCACCATTGACGACCCGAAGGCTTACACCAAGCCGTGGGACAGTGTCCGCGTCTGGACCCTCCACCCCGAGTGGGAAATCATGGAATACTCCTGCGAAGAGAACAACAAGGACATCATGGAAGGGCACATTAAGGCCGGGGTACAGCCGTAACGCGGTGAAGCGCAGCACAGGCCGTATTCTCACGACGCACTGCGGCAGCCTGCCGCGGCCGAAAGACCTGCTGGACCTGATGCGTTCGAAGCTTCGGGGCGAATCGTACGATGCCGGAACCTTCGAACAGCGCGTGCGAAGCGCCGTCGCCGAAATCGTGCGCCGCCAGGCCGAGTGCGGCATCGACATCGTGACCGATGGAGAGCAGGGAAAGGCCGGCTTCTTCAGTTACGTAAGCGAGCGGTTGGCGGGTTTTGAACCGCACGCCGGCCCCCGGTCCGCGATGTTCGAAACGGAAGTAGCGGCGTTCCCGGAATACTACGAGCAATATTTTCGACACGCCATGCTGGGTGCTTCGCTCGCGCCCATTGTGCCCATGGTCTGCACCGGTCCGATCCGGTACCGTGGGCAGCAAGCGGTGAAGCGGGATATCGGGAATCTGAAGGCGGCTCTCGCGGGCCTCTCGCCCGAAGATGTTTTCATGCCCGCCGTGGCTCCCAGCGGCGTGGGGCGCAACGCGTATTACAAGACGGACGAGGAGTACTTCCATGCCGCCGCCGAGGCTCTGCACCAAGAGTACGAGGCCATTGTGGATGCCGGCTTTCTCGTGCAGATCGACGATCCGTTCCTGACCGAGCTCTTCAGCTTCTCGTCAATGAGCGACGCTGAACGGCAGAAGACCGCTGCTATGTATGTTGAGGCGGTCAATCATGGGCTGCGCGGGATTCCCCCGGACAAGGTCCGCTATCACACCTGCTACGGCATCAACGAAGGGCCCCGCGTACACGACGCGCCGCTCGCGTTGATCGCCGCGTTCATGCTGCAGGTCAATGCCGGCGCCTACTCGTTTGAGGCTGCCAACCCGCGCCATGAGCACGAATATCACGTGTGGGAGCAGGTCAAAATACCGGAGGGCAAGGCAATCATCCCTGGCGTCATCACCCATGCGAGCAACATCGTGGAGCACCCCGAGTGGATCGCGGAACGCATCGCGCGCTACGCCAAACTGGTCGGCCGGGAATCGGTGATCGCCGGCGCCGATTGCGGCTTCTCCTCGCAAGCGACGTACGAGACGGAGGTGCATCCCACTGTGATTTGGGCCAAGTTTCAGGCCCTGGCCGAAGGCGCGCGCCTGGCCAGCAAGCAACTGTGGAGTTAAGGGGCCGGTCTAGACCCCGCCATTCGCCGCCAGCCAAAGCACCGTATCACCCAGCAGATCCGTCTGGGTACGGTTCTCGTCGATGCTGATCCCGTTGACATTGTGCTCGTTGCTTTGGACCATTTGGTATCCACGTCCTGGAATGTCGGGGACGCGGCTCAATGATTTCCAATAGTGGGTGAACTTGAGGTCGCGCCGCAGAGTGGGACCGTCCAGGATGGCATCCGCACCGACGTAGATGCCGGGAACGTAGCCGGCCGCCGCCACGGCGTCGTACCAGCCGTTGCAGTAGTCGATTACCTGCTGAGCTGGTGTGCCCGCCGCGACTCCCTCCAGGTCGCACCAGACATTGACGCCCGCCGGGAAGCCGATCACAAATGCGTGGTAGGCGGCGTGAACGCCATCCGAAGCTCCCAGATCCGCATTCGGCGACCACCCGAAACCGCGAACGTGCTGCACCGGCATCAGCGCCAGCCCCGCATCGAGCAGTTGAAGCGCTTCGGCGCTCGAGAGATCGTTGGCATTCTGGCGTGCCACGCGGGATACATAGCGGATGCAGAATCGAAACCCTTGAGCAACAAACGCGGCGGCGGTAGCCGCGGTTACGACGCTATCCGTGTCGAAACCCAGCAGGCCGCTCGCCGCCGCGGTGACCGTTCCTGGCAGCATTTAACGAATCTAGCATGGCCCCATGCTGTCATTGACTCGATCTTCCGCCGGGGGGTACAATGTGGCGCGAGCCGGCATTCCGTGAGGGGTCTAATTTTTCATTTCCTTGTACTTAGCGGCATGTTCCTGCATGCTGCACCGGAGCACCGCGCGCTCCTCGACAAGTATTGCGTGGGCTGTCACAACCAGAAATTGAAGACCGCCGATTTAATGCTCGATCGGGCCGATGTCAACAATCCGCCGGCGGCGCCGGAGATCTGGGAAAAAGTAATCCGCAAAGTGCGCGGCGGGCTGATGCCTCCTGCAGGTCTGCCGCGGCCGGACAAAACCGCTGCCCAAGGTTTGATTTCGTACCTCGAGACTTCCATCGATCGCGCCGCGGCCTCCAAGCCGAATCCGGGACGCGCCCTCGTGCACCGCTTGAATCGCACCGAATATGGGAACGCGGTGCGTGACCTGCTCGCGCTGGACGTGGATGCCGCCTCATTGCTTCCGCCCGACGACGCGGCTTATGGCTTCGACAATATTGCCGACCTGCTGGGCGTTTCGCCGGTGCTGCTGGAACGCTATCTCTCCGCGGCCTGGAAGATCAGCAGCCTCGCCGTCGGTGATCCGAAAACGCCCGCCGCCGTCCAGACTTACCGGATTCCGCCGGAACTCTCGCAATATAGCCACATCGATGGTCTGCCGGTGGGTACCCGCGGAGGTACCGTGATCACACACAATTTCCCGCTCGATGGCGAGTATGTCCTGCACGCGGGCTTGTGGTCGAACACGACCCACTGGGTGAAGGGCATCGAATATAAGAACGAATACGTAGTTCTGATGGATGACAAGGTGATCCACCGCGTCACGGTCGGCGGTGGTGAAGACCAGAAGCTGATGTACGCCACCTCCCAGGCGGATCAGGAATTCGAAAAGCGCATGGAAGTGCGAGTTCCGGTGAAAGCCGGGCCGCACAAGATCGGGTTCACCTTCATCGAGAAGAA
>PSRJ01000083.1 GCA_003175985.1 Terriglobia bacterium | reverse complement strand
CCCGCCTGTTGCGGGGCATCCGCGTGCGCGCAGAGCGAACCAAGCCGGGCCGCGCGCTGACAGCCGCCTTCGATGCCGCAGTGCCGGAGTAGCCATGTTCGCTTCCCTCCATGGCAGTGGAAATTTGAAGGCTCTCGCTTTCGAGTTTTCGCCTCTGGTAGAACAGACCGCGCCCGATTGCGTGATGTTCGATATCTCCGGCCTCGACCGGCTCTTCGGACTGGCGCAGGACATCGCAGCCGCAATTGCGCGGCGTGCCCGGGAAACGGGCATCCAGGCGAATCTGGCCTTGGCGGCTAATCCCGATGCCGCCATTTGCGCGGCTCGCGGGTTCCAGGGAGTTAGCATTCTTCCCCAAGGCGATGAAGGCAAATTTCTAGGCTCGCTGCCGTTGATATTACTGGCGCCGTCTGCCGAATTGCAGGAAACACTGGATCGCTGGGGGATTCGCCGGTTTCGCGATCTGGCCGCGCTGCCGCCGCTAGGAATTGCCGAGCGGCTGGGGACGGAGGGCCTCCGTTTACAGGAACTGGCGCGCGGCGAAGCGGACCGGAAATTAATTCCTCTGGAAGAGCCGCTGCAGTTCTCCGATGAACTGGAACTGGAGTATCCGGTGGAGTTGCTTGAACCGCTGGCATTCGTGCTGGCCCGGCTGTTGAGCGGTTTAACCACGCGGCTGGCCACGCGCGGGCTGGCGACCGACGAATTGCGTCTCCGGCTCAAACTGGAAGACCGGACGATTTTTCAGCGTACGCTGCGTTTGCCTGTGCCTTCGCTGGATCAGCGGGCTTTTCTCAAGTTATGGCAACTGGATCTGGCGGCGCATCCTCCCGCGGCGCCGGTGGTGCACGCGGCGCTGGAAGTGGACCCCGTAAAACCCCAGGCGGCACAGAGCGGCCTGTTTATTCCCGGCGTGCCCGAGCCCGTGAAGCTCGAACTCACCCTGGCGCGCATCAAGGCAATCGTGGGTCAGGAAGCGGTGGGTTCGCCCGAACTGCTGGATACGCACCGGCCGGGCGCATTTCGTATGAACGAATTCGGGTGCGCCCGGGTGCAAGGCCACCCACCGGAGCGGGTGTGCCTGGCGCTGCGCCTGTTCCGCCCGCCGCGCATGGCGCGTGTGGCGATCGCCGGTGGAAAGCCGAACTATGTGGCGGCCCCCGGAGTGCGCGGCAAAGTGCTCGAGGCGGCCGGCCCCTGGCGCACATCGGGAGACTGGTGGACGATCGATCCGTGGCTGCGCGATGAATGGGACCTGGCATTGAGCGATGGAGCGCTCTACCGCATTTATTGCGAGCCGCGCGGCTGGTTCGTCGAGGGCAGCTATGACTGAGAGCTACGTCGAGTTGCACGCTCGTTCGGGGTTCAGCTTTCTGGAAGGCGCTTCGGTGCCGGAAGAACTGGCCGGCGCCTGCACGCAGTTCGGAATGCACGCCATGGCTTTGGTGGACCGCAACGGCGTCTATGGGGCGCCGCGATTTCACATGGCAGCGAAGAAGGCCGGCATCCGCGCCCACATCGGGTCGGAAATCACCTGCACCAACGGTATCTCTTATCCCTTGCTGGCGGAAACCCGCGAAGGCTATCGCAACCTGTGCCGCCTTGTTACGCGCATGAAGCTGCGCGCCAAAAAGGGCGAGGGCGCAGCCACACCGGAAGAACTGGCGGAGTTTTCCAAAGGCTTGATCTGCCTGACGCGATCACCCGATGCGCGGCTGCTAGATATTTTCGGAAAGGGCAATGTGTACGCCGAACTCCAGCGCCACTACCAACGGGAGGAGGAGGCGCGCAACCAGGCAATTGTGGAACAGGCGCGGCGGCTGGCCATACCACTGGTGGCAACCAATGGAACAGCCTATGCCACGCCGCCGCAACGCGAACTGCTCGACGTATTCACCTGCATACGAAAAAAAGTGACGCTGGCCACGGCCGGCCGACTGCTGGAGCGAAACTCCGAGAGACACGTAAAAACGCCAACAGAAATGGCGCGCCTGTTCGCCGATCTTCCCGAGGCTATCGCCAATACCCAGGAGATTTCTTCGCGGCTGGAATTCACGCTGGCCGATCTCGGTTACGAGTTCCCGCGCTACCCCGTGCCTGAGGGCGAGACAATGATGTCGTTCCTGCGCAAGATCACCGATGAAGGGGCGCGCCGCCAGTATGTCCCGTATCACGAAAAAGCGCGCCGGCAGATCGAGCGGGAACTGGCGCTCATCGAAAAACTCAAACTTCCCGGATATTTTCTGATCGTCTGGGATATCGTGCGTTTCTGCCGGGGAAACGGCATCCTGGCGCAAGGACGCGGGTCAGCGGCCAATAGCGCGGTGTGTTATGCGCTCGAAATCACGGCGGTCGATCCGGTGGGGATGGACCTGCTGTTCGAACGCTTTCTTTCCGAAGAGCGCGGCGAGTGGCCGGATATCGATATCGATCTCCCCAGCGGCGATCAGCGCGAGCGCGCCATCCAATATGTCTACCAGCGCTTCGGCAGGCTGGGAGCGGCCATGACCGCCAACGTCATCACCTACCGGGGGCGCTCCGCCGCGCGCGAGGTGGGCAAGGCGCTGGGCTTCGAGATTACCACGCTCGAACGGCTATCAAGCCTGGTGCGAGCCTGGGAGTGGAAAGACCCTAAGGACACCACCGAACGCCAGTTCCGCGAGGCTGGTTTCGATCTGCACCATCCACGGGTGCGTAAATTTTTCGAGTTGTACGAGATGGCGCAGGATTTGCCGCGCCATCTCGGCCAACACTCCGGCGGCATGGTGATTTGCCAGGGCGATCTCGATTCCGTAGTGCCTCTGGAGCCCGCCACCATGCCTGGCCGCGTGGTGGTGCAGTGGGACAAGGAAGACTGCGCGGATATGGGAATCATCAAGGTCGATCTGCTTGGCCTGGGCATGATGGCGGTCATCGAAGAGTGCCTGCAACTGATTCCCGAAGTATACGGAGAGCAGGTGGACCTGGCGCACCTGCCGCCGGAAGACCCGGCGATTTTTGAAGCGCTGCAAAAGGCGGATACCATCGGCATGTTCCAGGTAGAGAGCCGCGCGCAGATGTCTTCACTGCCTCGCATGAAACCAAAGAACTTTTACGACATTGTGGTGCAGGTGGCGATCATCCGGCCCGGACCGATCGTCGGCAAAATGGTGCACCCATATCTCAACCGCCGGCAAGGAAGGGAAGCTCCGGACTGCCTGCATCCTTCGCTCGAGGAGGTGCTCCGGCGCACGCTGGGAGTGCCGCTGTTCCAGGAGCAATTGCTGCGCATGGCGATGATTGCGGCCGGGTTCACCGGCGGCCAGGCGGAAGAACTGCGCCGCGCCATGGGTTTCAAGCGATCGGAAAAGCGCATGCAGGATATCGAGTTGAAGCTGCGCGCGGGGATGGAGAAGAACGGAATCACGGGAGCCGTGCAAGACACCATCGTGCACTCCATCACTTCTTTCGCTCTTTACGGTTTCCCGGAATCGCACGCCGCCAGTTTCGCGCTGCTGGCTTATGCCAGCGCTTATCTGAAATGCCATTACCTGGCCGCATTCACCTGCGCCATGCTGAACAATCAGCCGATGGGATTCTACTCGCCGGCAATTTTGATCAAGGACGCGCAGCGGCATGGACTGCGCGTGCTGCCGGTGGATGTTCTGCAATCCGGCTGGCTGTGCACGGTGGAACAACCGCTCCCTGACGGTCGCGGCTCGGTATCAGCACCCCACTTGCGGCTTGGACTGCGATACGCCAAGGGTCTGCGCGAAGAATCCGGCCGCGCTATAGTGCGCGCCCGCCCCTTCACCAGCGTCGACGATCTCTCGCTACGTGTCCCCGAATTGCGCAGAGACGAAATCAACCGTTTGGCCGAGATCGGCGCTTTGAATTCGCTCGACCGGCTGCATCGCCGCGATGCGCTCTGGCAGGCGCAGCGCGCGATTCTCCCCGTCGGTCCGCTGCTGGCTTCATTGGAAGAAAAAGGCGAACCGTCTCCGCTGGCGCCTATGAATACCGAAGAGCGCCTGTGGGCCGATTACCGCGGCACTGGCATGACTATCGGCCGCCATCCCATGGCGTGGCGGCGCGCCGAGATGACCGCGATCGGCGTCACACGCGCTATAGATCTGGCGGCAGTTCCGGACGGCCGGCTGGTGCGGATTGCCGGCTCGGTGATCGTGCGCCAGCGCCCCGGCACCGCCAATGGGTTCGTCTTCCTGAGCATGGAAGACGAGACCGGAATTATGAACGCCATTGTGACGCCGCCCATGTTCGATCGCTACAAATTCGAAGTACTAAGCGAGCCTTTTCTGCTCATTCGCGGCGTGCTGCAAAACCTGGACGGAGTGATTTCCGTGAAAGCGGGACATATCGCAGGATTGCGCGCGGGGGCTGCAGCGGAATCACACGATTTTCATTGAGGGGGAATCGCGCCTGGCGCGGTACGCATTTATCTTGCGCCGCCAGGCGGGGAAGCGCGGGTCGCTACGCAGCGCATCGGCCCGAGTGTCCACATCCACAAGCAGCACGGCCCACGATTTCTCTTCCCAGGCCCGCTCCAGTTCGCGAAACGCCTCGCCGGGCTTGCCTAGGGCGGAGAGGAGCAATGCCAGGTGGTATGCGTCGATGTAATCGGTGTCCCGATTGCGCCGCAGCTCTTCCAAAACTCGCCGGGCGTCTGCGCGGTTACCATACCGGGCGAGGCACATCGCTTCACGCGCGCGCATCCAAGGTATATCGAAGGCCATCGTGCTAGCCAGCTTGTATTGCGCCATCGCTTCTACCGGGCGGCCCGCAAGTTCCAGTGCCAAGGCATAATCGGTGCGGCCGATTTGCGAGCTGGGATGCAGATCGACTGTGTTCTTTCCGCACGCGACGGCAGCGTCGAATTCCCGGCGGAACAAATGCACGATCGTCCAGACAAACGACAGCGGGGGGAAAAGTGCATCGATCGCCTGCGCCTGTTCCAAGTCTTGAAGGGCTTCATCCATGCGGCCCAGCGCTAGATGAACCATGCTCAGCCGGACATAAAGATCTGCGTTGCGCGGCTCTTCCCGCTGCACTTCCTGCAGCGCCGCTTCCGCCTCCTGCACTTTTTGTTCGAAGATGTACAGCGCAAAAGCCCGATCGAGCCGCAACTCGGGCGTCAATCCACACAACGCCATAGCGCGGTTGTGCGCTTCCAGAAAGCCGCGATAGTTCTCCTCCGGAGACCGAATCAAAAGAGACGCCCGCGTCAAATAAGTGCTCGAAATGGCTTCGAAGGCCCGGAAATCCGCGGTATCCGCGTCGGCGGCCTGCTGGAAACAACGCAAGGCATTGTCAAAGCCCGTCCGCGTGAACTGATTCCAGAAATGCCAGCCCGTGCGGATGAGATCTTCCGTTGCGGGCATCTCCAGGCAATAGCCGAACTTCGGACGGCAACTGATCCAGGAGCCGTACTCGCCAAGGACTTCCTTTAACTCGCCCACGGTGACGGTCACGGTATGCGTAGACACCTGAATCCCATCCCAGGCATCCCGGATCATCTGCCGATAGTCCACCACTCGTCCGGGATTTTGCAGCAGGACTTTCAGCACGCGAAAGGCACGAGGTCTGAGTTCGAGTTCCTGGCCATTGCGGCGCAGTCGCGGCCAGTCCACATCGACGACGAAAGGCCCAAACGAAATTTGCCTGCTCGCGAATTCTGGTCTGCCGACAGGCAGCATGAGAGCGGATCCCTCTAAAATTTGACGGTTCTTTGACCCCCAACTCCCCGTTTCGGGTCAAATTCCTGCTAGATAATGCGTGAATTTTATCATAGAATTCCGCCGGGCACTTACAACATCCGCTTCGGAGCTACCGGTTTCAAAACCGCCGATATCTCCGGAATCCCGGAAACCCAACCACGGCCATCAATAGCCCAACATTTGGCAGAATCTTGAGCGCCGCCGATCCGCGCATCAGGCAGGGAGCGCTGAAATTCGTCTTTTGAGGCCGGTTGCCGCGCGTTCGAAGGCCGTGGCAGGCTTCGGGGCCGCATACGGCACTATGCCACAATGGAAAAGTAACCATGCACAAGCTGGAGTCTGTGCCGCCGGTGTACACCGATGCCCCGGCGCTTGAAGAGGGAATCCTTACCTTCTGGCGGGATTCCAAAGCGTTTGAGAAACTGCGCGAACTGCGGGCCGCGAGCCCGCTGTTCCGGTTTGTCGACGGGCCGATTACGGCGAATAACCCGATGGGTGTCCATCACGCCTGGGGACGGACGCTCAAGGATGTTTTCCTGCGCTACCAGGCAATGACCGGCCATTCGGCGAAATATCAGAACGGCTTCGACTGCCAGGGCCTCTGGGTGGAAGTGGAAGTGGAGCGTGCTCTCGGATTCAACGGCAAACCCGATATCGAGCGGTTCGGGCTGGCTAATTTCTCGCGGCAATGCCGGCAGCGCGTCGAAACCTATGCCCGCGTGATCACCGAGCAATCCAAACGTTTGGGCATGTGGATGGATTGGGAGAATTCTTACTTCACTTTCCACGACTACAACATTCTCGGGATCTGGGCTTTCCTGAAAGAGTGTCACCGCCGCGGGTGGCTCTATCAGAAAGGCCTCCCGATGCCGTGGTGCTGGCGCTGCGGCACGAGTCTCTCGGAACACGAAATGGCAGGCTCGCATAAGGACCGGGAGCACCTTTCGGTCTACGTGATGGCCTCGCTGAGAGCTACTCCCTCGCGCCGTCTGCTGCTGTGGACGACCACGCCGTGGACGCTGGCCGCTAACGTGGCGGCCGCCGTCAACCCCGAGCTCACATACGTGGAAGTCTCTTCGCACCATTGGAACTACACGCTCATTCTGGGCAAAGAGGCCCTGGGAAAGCTGCGCGAGTTTCACCCCACTGTGGTTCGCGAAATCCCGGGCAGCGAGCTGGTCGGTCTTGAGTATGAGCCGTTCTTTCCCGAACTGCCGGAACAACAGAGGGTGGAGCCGCATCGCGTGGTGCCGTGGAGCGACGTGGACGCTGTCGAAGGCTCCGGCATTGTACATATCGCGCCGGGATGCGGGCGCGAAGACTACGAGTTGGGCCAGGAACTCGGCCTGCCGGCCATCTCTCCGGTGGATGGCAATGGCAACTACCTCCCTGATTTCGGATGGCTTTCGGCGAAGCATGCCTCCGACGTGGCGCAGGACATCTCCTATGCGCTGAAGGAGGCAGGCAAGCTGCTCAAGGCCGAAATGTATACGCACCCGTATCCGGTCTGCTGGCGGTGCAAGACGGAGTTGATTTTCCGGCTGGTGGACGAGTGGTTTATCAGTTGCGAGGAGATCCGGCCGCGGATGATCGAAGCGGCGCGCCAAGTGGCGTGGATGCCCGAGCACATCGGCAAGGCGATGGAAGACTGGTTGACCAATATGAGCGACTGGTGCATCTCACGCAAACGCTACTGGGGTCTTCCGCTTCCGTTCTATATCTGCCCGCAGTGCAACGAGCTTACGGTGCTGGGCTCGCTCGAAGAACTACGCTCATTAGCCGTGGACACAGCGGCGGTAGACGCGCTTCCGGAACTGCATCGGCCGTGGATTGACGAAGTCCGTATCCGCTGCCCGAAGTGCAACAGTGAAGCGCCGCGCGTGGTCGAAGTCGGCGATTGCTGGCTCGACGCCGGCATCGTGCCTTATAGCACCCTCGGCTACTTCGATGATCGTGCCGCGTGGGAGCGCGCCTTTCCCGCCGAGTGGATCTCGGAGATGCGCGAGCAGGTCCGGTTGTGGTTCTACTCGATGCTGTTCATGGGAGTGACGCTCAGCGGCCGCGCGCCTTACGAAAGGGTGCTGTCGTACGAGTCGGTGGTGAGCGAGGAGGGCGAGCGCTTTTCGAAGACCGGATTCATGATCCAGTTTGACGACGCGGTAAACAAGGTAGGCGCCGATCCCATGCGGTACCTGTTCTGCAGCCGTCCCGTCACGGTCAACATGCGTTTCAGCTACAACCTGGCCGAGATGGCATCGCGGAAGATCGCCGACCTGTGGAACATCTATGTCTTCCTGGTGAACTACGCGATTCTCGACCAGCCGGACCTTTCGGAGGCCATTCCTCCGGAGACGCTGCAGGTTACCGACCGCTGGCTGTTGGCGCGCACGGCGGTCATGCTGGACGATGTGCAGCGGGGCTACGACTGCTACGACACTCCCGCCGTGATGCGCGATGTGGAAGCCTATCTCGATGACGTATCGAACTGGTACATCCGGGTAAGCCGGCGGCGATTCTGGCGCGCCGGGCACGAGGCGGACAAACGAGCGGCCTATTCGTCGCTCCTGGCCTCGCTGCGCTCCGCCCTGCTGGCGCTCGCGCCGGTCATTCCTTTCGTGACGGAGCATATCTGGCAGAATGCCGTGCGGGGGCTCGATGCCGGAGCGGCAGAATCGATCCATCAGGCGGAATGGCCGCAGATCCCGGCGGCGTGGCGCGATGAGGCGCTGTTGCGCCGTACGGAAACGGTGCGCAACGTAATCAAGCTTGGTTTGAAGGTTCGCTCGCAGGGCGCCACGCGGGTCCGCCAGCCGCTGCTTTCCGCCACTGTCGTTTGCGCGCCGGAGCGCCGGCCCGCAATCGAAGAGCAGAGCGCGCTGATCCAAAGCGAGCTGAACGTAAAGGAAGTACGGTTTGCCGGCGATACGGCTGTATTTTTTCGGAAGGCCGTGCGCGCCGACTGGCGGGCTGCGGGCGCGCATTTCCGCAAGGAAGTGTCCCGCTTCCGCCAGGCATTCGAAGCTCTCGATCCGGAAACGCGCGATGCGCTGGCCGCACACATACAGGAAAACGGACAGGTACACGTGCCCGGCTTCGAAGAACCCGTGCCCGCCGGGCTCCTTCGAATCGAGCAGGAGGCCAATCCGCGATACGGTGTGGCTGAGGAGGCGGGAATTCTCGCCGCGCTCGATCTGGAACTGACGGTAGCGCTCAAGCAGGAAGGCCTGATCCGAGACCTGGTGCGAAACCTGCAAGTGATGCGCAAAGACGCCGGACTCTCCGTAAGCCAGCGAATCGAGTTAGGACTGGCCACCGGGAACACTCCGTTGCAGGAGGCCATCTGCGCCCATCGGGATTACATCATGGACGAACTTCTGGCGACTCGGCTCGAGTATGCCGCGCTGGAGCCGTCGAAAGCACAACAGGAACTGGCGGTGGACGACCAGGAGGTCCAGGCCACTATGAACTGGTAGGGCTGTGAGTCCCTGGCGGAGGGTGCCAGCGGCTTTGGGAGTAGTGCCGTTTCTCGATCTTTCGCGCGAGATCCAATGTTATAAGCCGGAACTGATGAGTGCGGCCGGAGAGGTGCTCGACTCCGGTGTCTTCTTGTTCGGGCCAAAGATTGAAGAACTGGAGCAGGAGTTGGCGCGCCGCACGGGAGCACGCTATGCGGTGGGGGTGGCTAGCGGAACAGCCGCTTTGGAACTGCTGCTTCGCGGCTTCGGTATCGGAGCCGGCGATGAGGTGATTACGACGCCGGCCTCGTTTTACGCCTCGGCCAAAATGATCGCCGCCGCCGGCGCTACGGCGGTCTTCGCAGACATAGACCCGGACAGCTATAACCTGGACCCCGCAAAAGCCGCCGCGCGAATCACCGCGCGCACAAAAGCGATTCTCGTGGTGCACCTTTACGGCCGGCCCGCAGACGTACAGGACTTGCGGACCATCGCGGATCGCCATGGCATTCTGCTCTTGGAGGACGCGGCACAGGGATTCAGCGCGAGCGTCGATGGGCGTCCCGTGGGGAGCTGGGGAGACGGCGCGGCGCTGAGTTTTTATCCATCCAAGAACGTTGGCGCGTTGGGAGATGCCGGAGCCGTGGTGACCTCGGATGCGGCCGTCGCCGAACACATCCGCTCGCTCAGTTTCCTGGGGTATACCGGCGAACGGGACCGCTTTGGCGCGGAAGGCATTGCGGCGCGTATGGACGAAATGCAGGCCGCGCTGCTGCTGGTGAAATTACGTCATAGCAGCGAATTGCTCGAGCGGCGCCTGGCGATCGCGGCGCGATATGACCGCGAACTGCCGCCGGCCTGGGTACGCCGGCCGGCGAAAAAGGGTGTGTGCGATGTGCGCCACCTGTATGTAGTGCGGTGTCCGGAGCGCGACCGCGTCCGGGAACGTCTGCTCTCTCAGGGTATCGAGACCCAAATTCATTACCGCTTTCCGCTGCACCGGCAAGCGCTGTTTGCGGCAACTGCGGAACCGCTGCCCATCGCCGAACAGTGGGCGCGCGAAGTATTGTCGCTGCCGCTCTATCCGTTTCTTACGGAGGGCGAGCAAACGCGTGTGCTGGAAACCATCCAACAGGCATAGAATGGCTGCTATGCCCCTTCATAATTGGAATACGGTCGAGGAAGAACAGTTAAATCCACGAATGATCCGGAAAGTGATCCATACTCAGGGTCTTACGATCGCGCGCCTGCGCCTCCTGAAATATGCCGTCGTTCCCGAACACAGCCATGTGAATGAACAGGTCACTATGGTGGAGCAGGGTGCATTGAAATTTCGGATGGACGGCCGCGAACACACCGTGAGCGCGGGGGAAGCCCTGACCATAGCGCCTCATGCCCCGCATTCCGTAGAAGCACTGGAAGATAGTGTCGTTATTGACATATTCTCTCCGCGCCGGGATGACTGGATGCGCGGCGAGGACACTTATTTGCGCCGCACCTAACGCCGTTCTTGTGGCTAAGAACACTTCCTGTTTGCGTACTCCTTAACTAATCCGCTGGCCCTTGTTGTGCTCATCACGAAACCTGCATTGACCAGTATTTCCCGCCGCTGATACGCTCGAACACAGAGGTTAGTTTGTACTAGGAGGATCAATGTGGAAGTTACGTGTTGAGTGGAAGTGTATCTTACTGCTATCCTTTGCCACGGCTTTGTGGGGGCAGGCAGCAGGAGGAGGCACTCTTTCGGGCAAAATCACCTCTGCGAACGGGGCGGCGGTTCCGAATGCGGAGATCACAATCACTAACGTCACTGCGAACACATCACAAAAGGCATTGACTGGTCCGGATGGCTCTTTCTCAGTTGCGGGTCTTGCTCCAGGGACTTATCGGGTAGATGTTGTCACAGCAGGTTTCAAGCGCACTTCTCAACAGAATATCGAGCTCACTACTACCGGCCCAACGACCGTCAATCTCTCGCTCGAGGCGGGCAGCCCTGCCGAATCAGTGGAAATCAAAGGCACCTCGCCGGTTACACAAACTGATAACGGCGAAGTGGGAGTCGGATTGGGAACGCGCACCATACGCGAACTGCCCGTCATCGACCGCAACCACCAGGAGCTGACGTCACTGCAATCGGGCATTACACCCCCGGTGCCGGCTCTCGACCAGGCGCGCGATCCCGATCGTAATCGCTTTTACAGCACCAATGGCCAAGCTCCCTGGGAGAACAACAATTATTTCGAAGGAGTCGTGAATCGCGAGCCGTTCCGTGGCACTGCCGTCCGTGTGGTGCCCATGGAAGCGTTGGAACAGAAGAATATTTCCACTGCCAATCTCACCATGGATAAAGGCGTCACCGGCGGCGCCTTCGTGACAGACAGCATGCGCGCGGGAACCAACGGGTGGCACGGAGGACTTTTCGAATTCTATAGCGGCAATCCTCTGCGCACCCGAAGCTTTTTTGCTCCCGCCGATATCTCTACGCCCCATTTTGTGTATAACCAGTTCGGCGCCGCAGTCGGCGGAGCCGTCGTTCCCGACAAGACTTTCTTTTTCGGGTCGTACGAAGGCAGCTATCAGCGCGGTGCGAATACGACCATTTCGACTGTGCCGATCCCCCAAGCGATTGGTGGGAACTTCAGTGCCATTCCGGGACTGACGATCTATTCGCCATTTACCGGAACGAGCGCCGGTATGGGACGCGTTCTTTTCCCAACCGGTATCATCCCGGGCCGGCTGATCAATCCCGCGGCGGCGGCGATCGCCAGTTTCATTCCGGCTCCCAACGAGCCGGGACTGGCGAATAACTACGTCACCAATGTGCCGTTCCAGAATGACTACCACAAGTTCGACGGCCGCATCGATCAACACTTCAGCGAGCGCACGGCGGCGTTCCTGCGTTATGGCTACTCCAACAACCACGCCATTATGCAATCGCCGCTGGGCGACGTGATCGGGGCCGGGACGCGCGGCCGCCTGGTGGGGCAGAACGCCGCGATCGGAATTACCCACTCTTTCAGCGACAGGCTGATTACCGATTTCCGCTTCGGCTATAACCGCTACGACCAGAAGTTGGGGCTGTGGGGCGACCAGACCGCTCTAGGAAATCTTCTCGGAGTGAGCAACTTCAACTCCCTGGAGGGCATCGTGATTCCGGGTATGGGCGCCATCGGCGCGCCGGCGTGGATTCCCGAGCATCCGGTGGACAACACATTCCATTGGAATTGGGGCTGGGGATTGCACACCACCATGCACAACCTGAAGTTTGGCGTGGAGGTGCGGCGCTATCGCAGCGACGGGTTCCTGGACAGCATGAACAATATCTTCGGTCCCAGCGGGACTGTCTTCTTCGGTCCGGGCGCTACGCTGCTCAATAACGGAGTTTCGCTTTCGCCGTATGCCTCTCTCTACAACTCGTTTGCCGCTTTCCTGCTGGGTGCGCCCTCGCAGGTCGGCGTTTCGAGCTTCCTGACGACGCCGACCATTCGGCAGACGCAATACGGGTTGTGGGTCGGCGATACAGTTCAGCTCCTGCGGAAAGTCACCCTTGATCTCGGTTTGCGGTACGAGATCTTCAGCCCGATCGAGCCGCGCAGCGCTGGAGAAGCCGCGTTCTTCGATCCCACGACGAACACTTTCAACTTCGCCGGAAATGGAGGCATCGGGATGCACAACTCGTTGTATCAGCTGCGCAACCTCGCCCCCCGCATCGGTCTCGCGTTTCATGTAACCGATAAGACCGTGGTGCGCGGCGGATACGGAATCAACTACTTCCAGCCGCCATACATGCTTTCGGGTTGGATGGCGCCGATCACAGGTGCGGTAGCCGGCGTTCAGGGCGGTTACGCTATCGCTCCATTCACCGGCCAATTTGGTGCAACGGTGATCAGCAACACTGCGGCGCCCGCTTCGCTTCAGAATGGAACCTCGGCGGGGAACCTACCGGCCACCGTCATCCCGCATAACCTGCCCACACCCTATGTTCAGACGTTCAGCCTGCAACTGCAGCGGGATTTTTACTACGGCACGATGCTCTCACTGGGATATGTGGGCGCACTCGACCGCCATCTGCCGTTTGTAGAGGAACTCAATGCGGCCGCACCGGGCACCGGGGCTTTCGGATTACCTTTCGCGGGCCTTGGCCGCACCAGCAGTACGTCGCTGTATGACAATGGGCTCACCAGCAATTACAATTCACTGCAGGTCAGCCTGAGCAAACGTTTTTCTCAGGGCATCAGCTTCCTGGCTTCTTACACGTGGAGCAAGGCGCTGGGCTACACAGCGAACAACGGCATGCTGCTCAACCCGTTCGATCTGCGCTCGAATTACGCTCCGCTGGACTGGGACCGGCAGCATGTCCTGACGATCAGCCATCTTTGGGAGCTGCCGTTCGGCCGCCACGGCAGTAATATCGTCAGCACCATCCTCGGCGGCTGGCAGTTGAATGGTGTTGCGACGTGGTCCACCGGGACGCCGCTTACCCTCACGGCGGATCCATTGCTGTGCGCCTGCCCCGGCAACACGGTGCTGGCCAGCTTCAATGGGTCGTCCCCGGTGACCGGCAACTTCGGTAACGGCCAGTCATTCTTCAACAACTCAGCCTTTTTCGCACCCGCAGGAGCCAATATCGGCAACCTGGGGCGCAACAGTCTTCGCGGGCCCGACTTCTGGAATTACAATCTCTCCCTGTTCAAGAGCTTCCGCGTACGTGACCGCTTTAACTTCGAATTGCGCGGCGAGGCTTATAATCTCTCCAACACCGTACATCCTGTGAGCCCGGTCACGAACATCAACTCGCCCGATTTCGGTCAAATCACCAGCAGCGTGAACGGCGCGTTTGGCCGCCAGATCAATTTTGGCGGTCGCCTGCTGTTCTGACGAGACTCCATCTTCGTTCTTTTGGGGCTGGGCCAGATGCCCGGCCCCTTTTGGCTTCAGCGCTTGTGCGCAAGCTCGCGGAACAGCCCGTCAAGCTTCTCCAAAGCCGCTTCCAGTCGCTGCGGCCTCTCCAGCACGCCCGCGAACAGATCGCCCTTGTCCGCGAATCGCTCGCGGACATTGGTGATGTTGAACTGGCTCGGGTGCAAGCCGCGCCGCACCTCGGCCCATTCCAGCGGTGTTGCTACCGGAGCGCCGGGATACGCCCGCAGCACGTACGGCGCCGCAATCGTCTTCGATTTGCCGATCTGGAGATAGTCGAAGTACACGCGATTCGTCTTGCGCTTCGATACGGAACGTGGCGTAGTGAACAGATCTGGTTTTTTGTCAAAGACCAGGCGCGCAATGAGCTCGGCGAAAGTGCGCGCCTCTTCGTAGGTATAGACCGGTTCCAGGGGAATGTAGACGTGCATACCGTCCCCGCCCGTGGTTTTGGGATATCCTTCGAGGCCGATCTGATCCAACACGCGCTTCACCAGCAGCGCGGCGTCCACGATCATTTCGAACGGGCACTCCTGCGGGTCCAGATCGAGGAGCACGAAATCCGGGTTGTCGAGACTCTGTGAACGGCTCATCCACGGATTGTGGTCGATGCACCCCAGATTGACGAGATACAGCAGGCTCGCCCGGTCGCCGGCGAAAACATACTTGATCGGGCCATGGTTGTGCTCGGACTGGATCAACTCGGTGCGCAGCCAGGGCGCAAACGCCCCCGGCACGTTCTTCTGGAAGAAAAACTCTTCCTTGATGCCGTTGGGATAACGTTTGAGCGACAGGGGCCGGTCTTTCAGGTGGGGCACGATCAGATCCGCAATGTCGTTATAGAAGTTCAAAACGTCGCGCTTGGTATAGCCCTCATCGGGATAGAACACCTTGTTCAGATTTGTGAATTTGAGTGTTCGTCCATCGATCTGGCGCGTCGCTTCCTTTTCGTTCTCGGCAAAAAGAGCCGCCGGCGGCGCTGCCGGCTCCTCTTTCTTCACCTGCCGCGGATTCACATCGTTGCGCAGGCCCAGGAACACGGGGGCGCGCAGCCGTTTGTCTTCCGTCCAGTGCGCGTACTTCACCTGGCACACCAGCTCCGGGCGCACCCAGGTCATTCCGCGGTCCGGTTTGGGCCGCTCCTCGAACGGGCACGCTTTGGTAACCAGCGGTGTTAATCGCTGGAACAGCGAGGCCAGCATTTTTTGATCGAACCCGGTTCCGACGTTTCCCACCCACCTGAGTTTGGTTCCGTCAAACACGCCCAGAACCAGCGCGCCGAAATACTGCCGGTCTCCCTGCGGCTCGGTGAACCCGCCGATCACGAATTCCTGTTCGTTGACGATCTTGACCTTGATCCACTCGCGGCTGCGCCGGGACTCATAGCAGCTATTCGCGTGCTTGGCCAGGACACCCTCCAGCCCATGTTCGCGCGCCGCCTCGAGCATCTCTTCCCCGGCCCGAGGGAATGCTTCCGAGACGCGCAGTACCTCACTCGGAGCGACGACTTCTTCCAGCAACTTGCGGCGCTCGCTGAGCGCAACATTGCGAAGATCATACCCATCCAGGTACAGCAAATCGAACACGAAGTACACAACAGGGGTGGATCGTACCAGGTGGGCTACGCTGTTGGGATCGCTATTTGCGATTCGCGGCTGAATGAGGTGGAACCGCGAAACTCCTTTGTCGTCGAGCACCGCAATTTCCCCATCCAGCACGGCTTGCGAGCCCGCAATCTGGTGGGGAATCACCGCCAGCTCAGGATACTGTCGTTCGCACCGCAATCCACTGCGCGCCTGCAGGCGGACTTCCTCGTGATCGACAAACGCCAATGCGCGGACGCCGTCCCACTTCACTTCAAAGAGCCAGTCGTCGCCGCGCGGAGGTTTGTCGGACAGCGTCGCCATCATCGGTTCGATGGCGGAAGGCATCGCGGTGGCCCGCGCGCCTTTCAGGCTGCCGGCCTCGATTTTCGTTTTTTTTTAACCGGCGCCGGTTTGCCGGCCGCGATCGGCGAGGTGGCCTTGGAAGCGCGTTTGGCCGGGCGGTCGCTCACCCACACCCGATCGGCCGCGCCCGCGGTCTTGCGTTTCGCCTTCCGAGCCGGCATATTGCGTGCGATTTCTTCCTGTGTGCGGCCTGAAAGCGCGCTGTACGCGTGGGCCTCCACGTCCCAGCCCGGCACCGCGAATTCGTCTTGCTTCTTGATCAGGAGCCACTCGTTCCCCTTGCCGCGACCCTTCATGTGGACAATGGCGAAATCGCCATTCAGTTTTTCTCCGTGAAGGCGGAATTTGAAATCGCCGCGCGCCAATTGTTCGCCGGCCTTCGCATCCCCGAGCAGTTCATAAGTTCCGCGGTCCCACAACATCACACTGCCGGCCCCGTAGTTCCCCTTCGGAATATTGCCTTCGAAACCGCCGTACTCGAGGGGATGATCCTCCACGTGGGCGGCGAAGTGTTTCACGGCCGGGTCCAAAGTAGGACCTTTCGGGATTGCCCATGACTTCAGCACTCCGTCCACTTCCAGCCGGAAATCATAATGGAGGCGTGTGGCATCGTGGCGTTGCACACAAAAGTAGCCGCTGGAATCGGTTTTGCTGTGGATCTGGCCGGGAGGAGGTTCGGGCGTGTTCTCGAACCGGCGTTTGGCGCGATACTCTTCGAGAGCCATAAATCCTTGATCCTCCTCAGCTTACATGGTATCTTGAAACGGCGGAGTTGCAATTATGGCATCGAGTGTTTGGAAAGGCCACCTCACTTTCGGTCTCGTCTCCTTCCCTGTTCGGCTGTTTAGCGCAGCCCGCAGTGAAACCGTCAGCTTCAACCTCTTGCACAAAGATGACCACTCGCGCATCCGCCAGGTCACCGTATGCCAGGCGGAAGACAAACCGATTCCGCGCAGCGACCTGGTGAAGGGTTACGAATATGAGAAGGACCACTACGTGGTCATCGATGACGAAGACATCAAGAAGGTAGCCCCCAAGACCGCGAAGGTAATGGAGATCCTGGAGTTCGTCAAGGCCGACCAGGTCGACCCGATCTACCTCGAGAGCTCCTATTATGTGGCGCCCGACGAGGGGGGCGAAAAGCCATATGCGCTGCTTTTTCAGGCGCTCCGGGAATCGCAATACTATGCCTTGGCGAAGGTAGCGATGCACAACCGGGAGCACATCATCGTTCTGCGTCCTGGCGCCAAAGGCATTCTCTCGCATACCATGTTCTACCAGGATGAGATCCGCCAGGTAGACGAGTTCCGCACCGACACCAGCCTGGTGAAGGAAAAGGAACTGGATATGGCCAAGATGCTCATCTCCTCGCTGGAGGCGGATTTCGAGCCGCAGAAATACCACGACACCTACCGCGACAACCTGCAGAAGATGATCGAGGCTAAGATCGAGGGCAAGAAGGTGGTAGCGACGCCGGTAGCCCAGGTAGCGCCCGTAATCGACATCATGGAAGCGCTGAAGAAGAGCCTGGCCGAGCGGCGCAAACCGGCGCAGGCAGCCACGGCCAGCGCCAGCGCCGAGCAGGAGGAACTGCCGCTCGAAACCGCCGCTCCCAAGAAGCGGGCGCCGAAGAAGCGCGCGGCGTCGTAAGCTAAGTACATGCTTTCGCAACTACGATCGCGTATTTCAGAATCGGCGCCAAACCGCTTCCTTATGGTCGCGGCTCAGTATGAGGCGCTTTCCAAGCCGCGACAGTCAAGAAGCGGTCTGGCCGGATACATCATTCCATTGTTTGGCCGCTGAGCAGCGCCAACGGGAATTCCGCCAGCAGGTCTGCCATCCGCCAACTTCGCGGGACCAGTTTGGTCAAGACATCTGTCCATTCCTTTGGAGCGTCTTGGGGAAGCACTACCTCGGTGTCAGCCCAATCGGAAAGGCCGCTGGTCCAGCGCGGCGCGATCACCACGACCCAATGTCCCGATTGCTCCCGCGCGAAGGCGCAAAGATGCTCCGCCCATGCTCCACGCACCTGCAACGGCAGGTACCGGCCGCGCGCAAAGAGTTCCTGGTTCAGCCTTCGGAATTCGAGCGCTTTGTAGGTGACAAAGAGCTTCATTTCATCGCGGGTGGGGTCGGCCGCCAACTCGCGAAACAACTGAATGTAATTCTCGGATTCCCGGCGCCGCAAGATGTCCAAGAGCCCGATCCGCCGCGCATAGTCTACGGGGCGCCGGTTATCCGGATCGACCAGGGTAAATTGCCACAACTCCGCACCCTGATAGATATCGGGCACTCCCGGCGACGTGACCTTCAGGAGCAACTGGCTCAGGCCGTTGCGCGCGCCGTAAACGGCGAGCGTCCGCTGAAACTCACGCATATCTGCAAGGAACTGGCAATCCGGCGCCAGGATGCGGTCCACGAAATCGTGCACGGCCCGTTCATATTCTTCATGCGGGGCGATCCAACTGCTGTTTTGTTTGGCTTCACGCAACGCTTTGGTCAGGAACTCTTTCACGCGGGCCGGAAACCCGGGTTCGTCCGATGGCTCGGGGGGCCAGGCACCCAACAGCGTCTGATAAATCAGAATTTCTTCTGAGGAAGAGGGCGCCAGGGCTCCGGTGACAGTGCTTTTCCGGCTCACATTCCAGGCCATCCAACAATCCAGGCGCGCCTCCCATTCATCCGGCATTTCGGTCAATACATTGAGCCGCGCGCGGAGGTCTTCTCCGCGCTTGGTGTCGTGTGTGGCCGAGGCGTTCATGGTGTCGGGCCACTCCTCCAGCCGACGCCGGTTGAATTCATGAAATTCGGCAAGATTGCAGGGCGGCAATTCGCGCAACGGATCGCCGCCCACTTCATTCAGCGAAAGCAGCGAATTGTGGCGGTACGTGGCTGTATCTTCCAATCCCTTGGCCATCACGGGACCGGTAAACTGCTGCCACCGCATGACGAAATCCAGCCAATCGCGCTTGTGCTCCTCCAGATAATAGGGCGGGTCGAGTAAGAGTACGCACTTCAGAAAAGCAAAAGCTTCATCGCTGATCCGTTCGCCCGACGTGCGCCGGCGAGCCAGAGCCAGCGTCTGCTCGAGGTACTTGCGGTCGCGCGCCGCAATCTCGAAATTGTGGATGTACGTGCGATATACGGGAAGGCACGCGGTCACCTCGACCAACACATCCATCAACTCGGAAAGCCGGATATCGCGCCCTACGCGGTGCCCCGCCGCCAGCCGCCCCAGATGATGCCCCAATGCATTGACATCGCCTTTAAACAGCGTCTCCATCACCTGTTTGTTCGAGATGTAGCAGAGCTCCGCAAACGGGAGATAATTTCCGGTCCGGCGCGAATAAATTTCCTCCAGTTTCCGCAATCCCTCCGGGCAGACGAAGATTCCGTTCACGGCGTTGAGAAAGTCGTAACCTGTAGTGCCGCTGACTGGCCACTCCTGCGGGAGGGGCTCCTCGCGCCCCAGGATTTTCTCTACTACCACGTAGAGCCGCCCACCTCCGGCGCCCGCCGCTTCGAGTTTCCGCAGGAAGCATCCCGGGTCCCACAGGCCGTCGATATGGTCGATGCGCAGCCCAGTGACCTTTCCGCTACGAACCAGTTCGAGAGTTTTGCGGTTACCGTCATCGAAGACTTCCGGCGCTTCCACGCGTAAACCCACCAGTTCGTTAATATCGAAAAAGCGCCGGTAATTGATTTCCTCGTAACCGATCTTCCAATAAGCCAGCCGGTAAGCCTGGATCGACAACAGCCGGTCCAGTTCATCTATGTTTCCCGCAAGGTACAGTAGCGCTTCGTCGATCGCGCGCTTTACGTCGGCGTTGCCATGGTAAGCCCGCCAAAGCCGGTCTTTGAAGCGCTCCTTCGCGCGGCGGCGCTCCAACACATTCTCGGGCGTGGTTTGTTCGCGCGGCGGCATTTGTTCCAGGTCGCGCAGCAATTCCGGAATCTCGGGAAGGCCCGGGTTGTGCACACTCGCATATTCCAGAACGGTGCTGTACGATTTGGGATCGAGCGGCAGGCGTGTTTCGTAGTGGCGGATGTGAATGCCGGTGTCCTCGATTTTGAGGCTGAGCTGGCCGCCCGCCAAGACGTTGCCGTACAAATCGCCGAGAATTGGCAGCAGTACCCGATTCTCCTGCAAAAACGCCGCCTTGGCGATCGCGGGATGCCAATCGATATCGAAGTATGAGGCGTAG
>PSRJ01000353.1 GCA_003175985.1 Terriglobia bacterium | reverse complement strand
CCCGCCGATCTTCCGGAATCCATTCACTCACGATCGGTCATGCTGGCGAGCGAGCGACTGCGGGTCATCGCCAAGATGGACCTGGTGGAGGTCGAGGGCGGCCGAGTCACTCCCGTGGACTACAAACACGGCAGGCCGCGTGAAGGACCGCAGGGCCTCGAGTTGTGGCCTTCCGACCAGGCGCAGCTCGCGCTCCAGGGAATTGTACTCCGGGAAAACGGCTACCGCTGCGACGAAGGAATTGTGTATTACCGGAAAACGGGCCAGCGGGTGCGCGTGGAATTCACCGGCGCGCTAATGGCGCAGGCAGAGGAATTGATCGGGAATGCCTGGGCGACTGCCGCGGCGGGCGAAATCCCACCGCCGTTGGTGGATTCACCGAAATGTCCAGGATGCTCGCTGGTGGGCATTTGTCTGCCGGATGAGACGTGGAGCGCCGGAGAAGCACAGAGCGAGCCGCAACAATTGGCGCTGTTCGGAACGGAGCCGCGCAAGCCGGTACGGAGGGAAGTGCGTCCTTTGGTGACACCGCGCGGCGAACTGCGCCCGCTTTATCTCAACACACAAGGTGTGCGGGTGGGCAAATCGAGCGCGGTGCTTCAGATCAAAGAAGACCGGACTCTGCTGCAAGAGGTGCGTATCGGCGAGATCTGCCAGGTGAACCTGATGGGAAACGTGCAGATCTCGACGCAAGCGGTGCAGGGGCTGTGCGAAGCGGGGGTGCCGATCTGTTACTTCTCGATGGGCGGATGGTTCTACGGGATCACGATCGGGCTGAACGAGAAGAACGTTTTCCTGCGCCGCGGCCAGTTCCGCCTTTCGGAGCAGGACTATTTTGCCACGGCCCTGGCGCGGCGGCTGGTGGCGGGAAAGATTCGCAACCAGCGCACGCTGCTGCAGAGAAATCACATCGAGCCCGCGCCGACTACTCTTGCGAGGCTGAAGGAGATGGTGGACCGTGCGGAGGCGGCCGCTTCGCTGGACGAATTGTTGGGGATCGAAGGTAACGCAGCCCGCCTGTATTTCGGCGATTTCCGCGGCATGATCAAACCGGACGAGCAGGTGCACGCGGAGGAGTTGGCATTCGACTTCGAAGGGCGGAACCGCCGGCCGCCGCGCGACCCGGTGAACGCGCTGCTTTCGTTGGGGTACAGCCTGCTGGCGAAAGACCTGACGGTGGCCTGCTACGCGGTGGGATTCGACCCGTATGTGGGCTTTTACCATCAGCCGCGCTTTGGACGGCCGGCTCTGGCGCTGGATCTGATGGAGCCTTTCCGCCCGCTGATTGCCGATTCGGCGGTGCTGACAGCGGTGAACACGGGTATGGTGACGCCGCGGGATTTCGTGCGCGTGGGAGGGTCGGTGGCGTTGACGGCTGCGGGGCGGAAGGCCTTCTTCCGCGCGTATGAACTTCGCATGGACACGCTGGTGACTCATCCGTTATTCGACTATCGGGTGAGTTACCGGCGGCTGCTGGAGATCCAGTCGCGATTGCTGGCGCGAGTGCTGGAGGGAGAGATCGCGCAGTATCCGGTGTTCACGACGCGGTGAAAACTGATGAATTCACGGAAGTCTCGATTGCACCATGGGATCGCGGGTGAATCCCAGCGAGCAGCGGGACGGCGTAAGAAGTACGGGAAGCGCTCGCGTACCTGTGTGCTGTATGGGTTAAGCTGTGAGGAACGGGCGGATCAATCGGGCAAGACACGCTAATTTCGGGGCCGCTCGCGGTGAGGGCCGCAGGTCTTTGAAAAGTGAATACGATAGAAGCCGAGCTCTTTCCCCGATCAATTGATCGGGGCCCCATTGAAGCAAAAACATCGGCGCCTATCTGAAGCTTGCGAAAGCAGCTTTCCCCGATCAATTGATCGGGGCCCCATTGAAGCCACATGCCGCATGGCCTCGCCGGTGACGCGGAACCACTTTCCCCGATCAATTGATCGGGGCCCCATTGAAGCTACAGAATGCCTCGGGGTTGCGGTCATACGCCGGGTCTTTCCCCGATCAATTGATCGGGGCCCCATTGAAGCGCCCTGATTGCGCGCGCTGCCGAGGTCCTTCTGGACTTTCCCCGATCAATTGATCGGGGCCCCATTGAAGCCTGCCAAATCGGGTTGCCATACAGGAAACCATCCGCTTTCCCCGATCAATTGATCGGGGCCCCATTGAAGCACGGCGATGCAGGCGTGGGCGATCACCCTGCCGTTACTTTCCCCGATCAATTGATCGGGGCCCCATTGAAGCCGATAACGATTATTATTGTCACCGGCCGGTTGTCCCCTTTCCCCGATCAATTGATCGGGGCCCCATTGAAGCATTGCGCGTTGGCCATGGGGGAATAATTCCATGCCCCCTTTCCCCGATCAATTGATCGGGGCCCCATTGAAGCCCAAGTTGGGAGACGCTACTCCCGCTCCACCGCCCACTTTCCCCGATCAATTGATCGGGGCCCCATTGAAGCATGGAATGGGCCCAGGGAGAAGATTTGCCGCCCGGCTTTCCCCGATCAATTGATCGGGGCCCCATTGAAGCCGGGGTACTGGCCGGATCTGCACGTGGGTGCGGCCAACTTTCCCCGATCAATTGATCGGGGCCCCATTGAAGCCGGAGTCCGGCGTGAAGATTCCGCAGGGCGGACAAGCTTTCCCCGATCAATTGATCGGGGCCCCATTGAAGCACCGGGACCGAGTTTCTGAGGACGCGCCAGGTCAGATCTTTCCCCGATCAATTGATCGGGGCCCCATTGAAGCAACTACTTCGAGTTCGGCACCCCGGCTGCCCGCACCCTTTCCCCGATCAATTGATCGGGGCCCCATTGAAGCAAGACGCGACGACCAACGCCGTACAACGCGTCCTGGCCCTTTCCCCGATCAATTGATCGGGGCCCCATTGAAGCCTGGTACACGGTTGAGGCTTGTGGCCGCGATTTTGACCTTTCCCCGATCAATTGATCGGGGCCCCATTGAAGCTAGCCACAAGCTGTCCAAGGACTGGTGGCGCCTGCCTTTCCCCGATCAATTGATCGGGGCCCCATTGAAGCTTTAGTGCGTGCGGTCGGGTTGGCTGGATCGGGCGCTTTCCCCGATCAATTGATCGGGGCCCCATTGAAGCCAACACTACCCGCCACCGAGGTGCAGGCCGGCCTGCATCTTTCCCCGATCAATTGATCGGGGCCCCATTGAAGCATAACCCAACGCTGGTACGTGTCGTCAGTAGGCAGCTTTCCCCGATCAATTGATCGGGGCCCCATTGAAGCTTGCGGATCGACGCGCAATTCATAATGTCCCGCGCCCTTTCCCCGATCAATTGATCGGGGCCCCATTGAAGCAAGGACCTGGACTTCACGCATGTGCTGCGGAACGCGCCTTTCCCCGATCAATTGATCGGGGCCCCATTGAAGCGCAGCGCCACCACACAAACGAGCGGCCATCGAACGCTTTCCCCGATCAATTGATCGGGGCCCCATTGAAGCATCGAGAGCACGCCCGGAGTCGCCGCGCCGCTGCTTCTTTCCCCGATCAATTGATCGGGGCCCCATTGAAGCGTGGCCCACTCTGCGACCTCGCGCAAGGCTGCCGACTTTCCCCGATCAATTGATCGGGGCCCCATTGAAGCGTCGTGGCCAGGGAGGTTTCCGAAAGCTGGTGCTTGCTTTCCCCGGTCAATTGATTGGGGCCCCATTGAAGCGATACCTCGGCAGCAGCCGCAAGCACAGCGAGCGCGCCGTTGACACGAATTGAGTGCACACGTAATATGTGTAAATGAACGTGACATTGTCCATTGACGACAAAATCATGAAGGAAGCGAGGCGGCGGGCAGAAGCGATGGGAACTAGCGTGAACCAGCTTGTACGAGAGTACCTCGAGGGGTTTGTGGGGAAGGGCGATCCAGCGGCCGATGCCGCGGAGTTCCAGCGGCTCTCCCGTGCTGCCAAGGGCAATTCGCGCGGCTGGAAATTCAACCGCGAAGAGCTGCACGAGCGGCGATGAGCGGGCTGGCGTTCTTCGACACGAACATCCTAGTATATGCCGACGACGCGGCGCGGCCGGAGAAACAGGCCCGGGCGATCGCCCTTTTTGCCGAACATCTTCGCCGCGGAACGGCTGTCGTTTCGCTGCAAGTGCTGCAGGAATACTTCGCCGCGGCGACGCGCAAATTGGGTTTGGCGGCGGAAATCGCGCAGCGTAAAGTGGAAATTCTGGCACGTGCCAGAGTGGTCCAATTCGATGCAACCGACATCATCGCAGCAATCGAATTGCATCGGCTGAAACAGCTCTCGTTTTGGGACGCCCTGATCGTTCACGCGGCACGGTGCGCCGGCGCGGCGGTGCTCTACACTGAAGATCTTCACACGGGCGGCGTGGCCGGTGGAGTGCGCGTGGTGAATCCGTTCGCAAAGGGAAGTCTGCTAGAGTAGTCCCTGAACATGCCCCTGGGATTGGAAATCCCACACCTGGATCTGAGCCGCCTTGACGAGGGAGAATTCACCGGCGTGTACCGCGCGTGGCTCGATCACCAGGTTCTGTTGTTTCGCGGACAGCAACTCACCGACCTCGATCTGATCACATTCAGCCGGCGGTTTGGGAACCTCGATTGGGCGCCAGTGCAGGAGACGGGCAGGCGCTTTGTGGAAGGGCACCCGGAGATTTACGTAGTCTCCAACGTGATCGAGAACGGAACACCGATCGGCAGCCTGGGGGCGGGCGAGGCCGTGTGGCATACCGATATGTCGTATCTGGAGCGGCCGCCGAAAGCCAGTATCCTATATGCGCTGGAAGTGCCGCCGGCGGGCGGCAACACCTATTTCTGCGATATGTACGGAGCCTATGAATCGCTGCCTGAATCGCTGCGGCGGCGGATCGCGGGTCTGCATCTCAAACACGACGCCACCTATAACAGCGGCGGATACGTGCGGCAGGGTGTCGCGGCCACAGACGACCCTGTGAATTCCCCGGGCGTCTATCATCCGCTGGTCTGCACGCACCCGGAAACGGGGCGGCGCGCGCTGTATCTGGGGCGGCGCCGTAATGGTTTTATCGGCGGTCTTCCGCTGGCGGAATCCGAAGCCCTCCTCGATGAGCTCTGGTCTTACGTGGAGCGCGAGGAAATCACATGGGCGCACCGGTGGCAGGCCGGCGATGTCGTCCTGTGGGATAACCGCGCGACCATGCACCGGCGCGATGCGTTCGATCCCGGAATGCGCCGCGTTTTACACCGCACGCAGATTCAGGGCGAAACGGCGCCGCGGGCGTGAAGCGGTTCAGCCCCCCGCACACGGTCCTTGCCCTGCTCTGCCTGCTGTACTTTATCCTGTTCGTCAACCGCGTGAACATTTCCACAGCGGGCCCGCTGATGAAGGCGGATCTCGGCCTGAGCAATACACAGCTCGGGCTGGCCTTTTCGGCATTCTCCATTCCGTATGCGCTATTTCAACTGATCGGGGGCTGGATCGGCGACCGGTTGGGTGCGCGGTTTACGCTGGCGGCGTGCTGCACCATCGTATGCCTCACCACGGTGCTGACGGGCGCCGCCGGCGGATTCACATCGCTGTTTCTGCTGCGGCTTGCTCTAGGCTTCGGGGAGGGGGCGGCATTTCCCACCGCAACGCGCGCCATGTCGGCCTGGACGCCAGTCTCGAATTGGGGTTTTGCCCAGGGCATCACGCACTCGTTCGCGCGCATCGGCAACGCGGCAACTCCCGCAATCATGGCGGCGTTGCTGGCGTTCGTCTCCTGGCGCGAATCGTTTGCGATCGTCGGCGTGGCGAGCCTGCTCTGGGTCTTCGTCTGGGTCTGGTACTTTCGCAATGAACCCAAGGAACATCCGGCCATCACCAAAGGCGATCTGGCAGCCCTGCCGGTTCGATCGGAGGAGCGAGCCCGTGCGTCGGCGCCCTGGCTGCGGCTGGCACGCCACATCCTGCCGGTCACCCTGGTCGATTTCTGCTATGGCTGGACGCTCTGGCTCTTCCTGAGCTGGATCCCGGCCTTCTTCTTCGAGAATTACCATCTCAACCTGCAATCTTCGGCGATGTTCTCGGCCGGAGTACTGTTCGCGGGCGTAGTTGGCGATACCGTGGGCGGCGTTGTGAGCGACCGGCTGCTCGATGCGACGGGCAGCCTGGTGGTGGCACGGCGTTCGGTGATTATCGCGGGATTCCTGGGCGGCTTTACGTTTCTGGTCCCGGTAATCCTGATCCATAACCTGACCGTCACGGCGGTGTGCCTTTCGCTGGCATTTTTCTTTGCCGAGTTGATTGTTGCGCCCATCTGGTCGGTGCCCATGGATATCGCGCCGCGTTACGCGGGCACCGCCAGCGGGATGATGAACTTCGGTTTCGGAGTAGCCGGGCTGGTTTCTCCTTCCACGTTCGGCTACCTGGTGGACCGCACGGGAAGCTGGGTGTTTCCATTTCTCGCGTCGATGATCCTGCTGCTGGTGGGCGCGGTGCTGGCGGCGCGTTTGCGGCCGGACCGGCGGTTCTCCATGCCATAATGGGCCATGTTCCGCAGCATCCTGCTCCTGGCCATTCCGCTGTGCGCTTTCGGCGCCTCCCCCATGCCGCCCGAATCGGAACAGCGCCTAGCCCGCGAGATCTATAAGGAGATCGTAGAGATCAAATCGGGCTTCTCCACAGGCGCTACCACGCCGGTGGCCGAGGCGATCGCGCGGCGCCTGCGCGCGGCCGGGTTCTCCGACACGGATATTTTCGTCGGCGGCGCCATTCCCGCCAAGGCCAACCTGGTAGTGCGCTATCGCGGCACCGGCGAGCGCAAGCCGATCCTGCTGCTGGCGCATACCGATGTGGTGGAAGCGAAGCGCGAGGACTGGAGTATGGATCCTTTCGTCTTCACCGAAAAGGACGGGTACTTCTACGGGCGCGGCACGGCCGACGACAAAGCGCAGGTGGCCGTGTGGATTGCCAACCTGATCCGCTACAAACGGGAGGGCTACAAGCCGGCGCGCGACATCATCGTGGCGCTCACCGCCGATGAAGAAGGCGGAGGCCCGTACAACGGCGTCGACTGGCTGCTGAAGAATCACCGGGATCTGATCGACGCCGAATTCTGCCTGAACGAAGGCGGCTCCGGCCAGATGGTGGAGGGCAAACGCGTCTCGAACAATATCCAGGCGGCCGAGAAATGGTACCTGGATCTGCGGCTGGAAGTCCGCAACAAGGGCGGACACAGCTCAGTTCCGGTAGCGGATAACGCCATCTATCACCTGGCGAATGCGCTGGTGCATCTCAGCCAGTTCGCCTTCCCGCTGAAGACCAACGAGGTGACGCGCGCCTATTTCGCAGGCATGGCGAAGATCGATACGTCCGGCGCCAATGCGGATCTCGGCAAGGCGGCGCAGAACGACCCCGAGGCCCTGAAGCGCATTGCCGCGGCTTCCCCCGCGTGGAACTCGATGCTGCGCACGACGTGCGTCGCCACGCTGCTGGAGGGCGGCCATGCCTACAATGCCCTTCCCCAACTGGCGGCGGCCAATGTCAATTGCCGCGTACAGCCGGATGATTCCCTCGCGTATGTCCTCGACACGCTCAAGGGAGTGATTGCCGATAACCAGGTGGCGGTATCGATCACCAACCAGGAGGAGAACTCCCCCGGTTCCTCTTTGCGGCCCGACATCCTGCGGGCCATGTCGCGCCTCACAGACTCCATGTGGTCCGGCGTCACGGTGCTGCCCACGATGAGCACCGGGGCCACAGACGGCCGTGCTTTGCGGGCGTCCGGAATCCCGACTTACGGAGTGCAAGGCTTCTTCAGCGAACGCGACGATGTGCGCGCGCACGGTAGGGATGAGCGCATGATGGTGCGCTCTTTCTACGAAGGCCAGACCTTCTTATACGAGTTGGTGAAGACGCTGACTGCTCCGTGAGCTTGTTACGCGGCAACCGCTTCGTCACGGCCGCGGCTCGGCAGGCCCGTTTTTGTAAACATTTCTCGAAGATTTGCCGATAACATACTCGGGGCATGAAGTTTCAGTTGACGATCGGCAAGAGGATCGGGATATTGTCGGCAGCTCTGCTAATGTTCTGCATGGCTGTTGGGGTAGTCGCGCTGTACGGCTTCGCCAGCATTGATGGAACCATGATTACGTTGACGACGGACGCCATGCCGGGTCTGGCGGCTTCCGGAGAAATTGCTACGTCGATCAGCCGGTTTCGGGGCAACACCTGGAGACACGTCTCGGCATCCAATGCAGAACAAATGGCCAAAACGGAAGCCGAAATGGAGGAGCTCAAACGCCTGATCGGCAAGCAGATGGCGGACTACGACGCCACGATCCACAAAGCCGACGACCGCGCCAATTTCACGGCGCTCCGCGAGCAATTGGGACGATACTACGACGCCTGGCAGAACGACGTACTTCCATTGAGCCGCCAAGGCAAACGAGAGGAGGCCGCCAGCGCGTATACGCGTTTGGCCGATCCGGCTTTTCAAACTCTCGATAAGACGATGTCCCTCATCGTAAAGTGGAATGTCGACTACGGGAACACGGCCGCGACAGAAGCCATCCGTACAGTTTCCTCGACGCGTCTTTGGGCGTACTGCTTTCTGGGGGGAGCGCTTTTGCTGGGCAGTGTGCTGGCGGTCGTGATTTTGCGGGGTGTGAACCGCACGCTACGCGTGGCCATCGCGGAGCTCTCCTCCAGCGCCGGCCAAGTTGCCGGCGCAGCCTCACAAATTGCCTCATCCAGCCAGTTGCTGGCGCAGGCATCCTCGGAGCAGGCATCCTCGCTTGAAGAGACTTCGGCATCCACCGAGGAGATCAACTCCATGGCCAGCCGGAACACGGAGAACAGCTGCTCCGCCGCCGGTCTGGTGACCCAGTCGGAGCAAAAATTTGCCGAGACCAATCAGTCTCTGGAGGAGATGGTCGAGGCAATGGGCGAAATCGAAAACTCGAGCGGGAAGATTTCAAAAATCATTAAAGTGATTGATGAGATCGCCTTCCAGACGAATATTCTGGCGCTGAACGCGGCCGTGGAGGCGGCGCGGGCGGGCGAGGCGGGAATGGGGTTTGCGGTGGTGGCCGATGAAGTACGCAACCTCGCCCAGCGCAGCGCGCAGGCCGCCAAGGATACCGCATCGCTGATCGAGGAGTCGATTGCGACTTCGAACGGGGGCAAAGTCAAGGTCGATAAGGTGGCGCGCGCGATCCGGGCCGTTACCGAGGATGCAGGCAAAGTCAAGACCCTGGTTGACGAAGTGAATCTGGGCAGCCAGGAGCAGGCCCGCGGCATCGAACAGATCGGGAGGGCCCTGGCGCAGATGGAGCAGGTGACTCAGACTGCCGCATCCAATTCCGAGCAGAGCGCGGCCGCCTCCGAAGAACTGAACGCCCAGGCCCAAGCCCTTCGTCACATTGTGGACGGCTTGACCGCTCTGGTAGGGGCAGGAGACTGATTATGTCTGCGTGGAACATGAAACATCAATTGGCTGCTTCGTTTGCGGCGGTGTTGGCAACCGCTTCGCTGTTTTCGGCATTCTCCGCCTTCTCCATGCGCAGGGCTTCAGTGGCGATCTCCGAGACTGCGGAAAACCAGTTGCCGGAACTGGCGCTAGCCACGGCCTTTGAGCGCGAGATTCTCAACGCACGCATTCACTTTATTTACCATGTGACGATTCAAAAGCCGGGAGCGCTCGAAGCCGGCTGGCAACGGTTCCGGAACGCGCGCGCGTTGATGCCTAAACTGGCGGCACAGGTGGAGACATCTGAGGCTCTTGGCAGTCTGCGGCCCAAGACCGTCCAGTTGGCCGCGGATCTGGACCGTTATGAAGAGGTATTGCACCGGATTCTGAATGCTGTTGCGAATCATGAGAACTCGGCTCCCAGCTTCACCGAACTCATCACGGAATGGGCCAAGGCGGGCGGCAAATTGGTCGATGGAGCGGGAGAACTGAACCGGTTGTGCTCGGAGCAGGCCACTGGGTCGTCGCGCAGGGAAGCCGCGAGTTTACAACGCGCGATGCTTTGGGCGGGGGGCGGCTGCCTGTTGGCGGCTATGATCGGGGCGGCGGTCGGCTGGCTGTTCACCCGCCGACTCGCCCGAGCCCTGGGACGCACCGCGCAGGAACTCGCCTCCGCCGCGCAGGAGATGCGAAGCGCCAGCAGCCAGGTGGCATCCTCCAGCCAGTCGCTCGCGCAAGGGTCTTCGGAACAGGCGGCATCGCTGGAAGAAACGTCGGCTTCCACGGAAGAGATAGGTTCGATGGCGCGTAAGAACAGCGAGAACTCACACTCCGCCGCCGCGGTGGTCGGCGCGTCTCAGCGGAAATTCGCCGAAACCAACGAGGCGTTGGATCGCATGGTGGTGGCCATCGGCGAGGTGAGCACGCAAAGCGACAAGATCTCGCAGATCATCAAGGTGATCGATGAGATTGCATTCCAAACGAACATTCTGGCATTGAATGCGGCCGTGGAAGCAGCTCGCGCCGGAGAGGCCGGCCTGGGGTTTGCCGTCGTCGCTGACGAGGTGCGCAACCTGGCGCAGCGCTGCGGCGAGGCTGCCAAGAATACCGCGGCCCTCATCGAGACTTCGATCGCGCGGTCGCACGAGGGCCAAACCCAGGTGGAGCAAGTGGCGACGGCAATTCGCGCCATTACCGGCGAGGCCAGCAGGATCAAAACCCTGGTTGACGAGGTGAACCTGGGAAGCCAGGAGCAGGCCCGCGGCATCGAGCAGATCGGCAAGGCCATAACCCAGATGGAGCACGTGACCCAGACTACCGCGGCCAACGCCGAGGAGAGCGCCGCCGCCGCTGAGGAGCTGAACGCGCAATCGGACGCCCTCCAAAACATCGTGGAGCGCCTGGTTGCGATGGTAGGCCAATAAGCCGCAAGAGCCCACGCGGCGAGGCTCGAATGCCGCGCTGCTGTTATCCCCTGGAGTTACTGTTTGGCGCTGGCGTTGCGGACCACGGGGATGCCTCTTTCCTCCATGAGCCGCGTGAGCAGGGCTACGGTATCGGCGTGATAAATCGCTGAGGCCATCCCGATGGGTACGCCCTCCGCCCAATTCAACGGAGTCATCTTGACGGAGCGGGCTCCGAAACCGTAGTCCTCTCCGTTATCCTTCACGTCCAGTTTGGCGCCGCGATCCACCAGGAATTGCACCACCTTGTTGGCGCCCTTATAGGCGGCGCCGTGCAGGGCCGTCATGCCGTGATCGTTGGCGGCACTGATATCCGCGCCCAGGTCCAGAAGGAGCTTGACCACTTCCAGGGTTTGCTCCTCGGAGTACTCGCGGATCATTCCTTCCGCCCAGCCGATGCCGGCGGCCACCATGAGCGGAGTCGTATGATCGGAGGTCGGAATCCGGAAATCCGCACCGTGCGCCAGAAGCATACGGACTACCGCGAGATCGCCGCACAGCGCGGCCCGCAACAGGGGCGTAGCGCCCTGCTCCTTCAGCCACAACGCGGTCATTCCCTGGTGTACTTCGGTGGGCGCCTGGATGCGGACGTTGGGATCGGCGCCGCGTTCCAGCAGCACTTTGATCAAGTCCAATGTGCCCTCGGAGGGCGGCGCCGGGATAGCCGACATTTCCTGGTTGCGAATCTTCACGGCGAGATACAGCGGCGTCCAGCCTTTGTCATTGGCCAGATTGGGTTTCGCTTCGTGGTCGAGAAGGTATCGCGCGACATCGTAAGCGCCGTTTTGCACCGCAACCAACAAGGGGGTCGAGCCGTCAATGGAGGCCAGGTTGGTGTCCGCACCCGCGGCAACCAACTCGCGCACGCACTCGAGCGAACCCTGGCGGGCGGCAAACAACAGCGCCGTGAGGCCGCCTTTTTGGGGCGCCTTCGGGGCAGCGCGGCCGCTGGCGCCGAAAATGATCGTGCTGCTGGCAAATCCCAATCCGCGCCGGCCGGGAGGCGTCAGAACCTCGGATTTTGCTCCGAGGTCGGCTCCGCGCTCCAGCAGCAGGTGGACCATCGGGGCGTGTCCCTGTTCCGCCGCCCACATCAGAGCAGTCGTGCCGCGCAGCGTTTCGGCAGCGTTGACGCGGGCGCCGCGATCGAGCAGCAGCTTCGCAGCTTCCAGGCTGCCGCTGCGGGCCGCCATCATGAGAACGGTCTCACCGTGAGAGAGGATCGACGCGTTAGGGTCGGCTCCCGCATCGAGCAATTTTTGGATCATGGCGGCGCTGCCGTTTTCCGCCGCCAGGAACAGCGGCGTAGCGCCGTCGCGATTAGCGGCCTTCGGGTCGGCGCCAGCGCGCAGCAAAAGCCCG
>PSRJ01000189.1 GCA_003175985.1 Terriglobia bacterium | reverse complement strand
GGCGGAACTAACCCGGCGCGCCCGGGAGGGCCAAGTGGGCGAAGAAGGAGATCTGGGGGCGGCGGCCGAGCAGACCCTCCGCTACGACCTCAGCCTGTACGGCTTCGATATCAGCAAAGTGAGCTTCGCTGCGACCAGAAGAACCTCGCTGATTATCGGGCCGGAGGGGGTGGTTCCTCCCATGCTGCCGGAAGCGCGCAAACGCAATGCGGAACGCGCTGCCAGGAACAAAGGCCATGAATTCGACAGCTACGAGAACCGGCCGCTGCAGGAGCGTTGTATCCTGATGGGACAGCAACGCATTCCCATGATGCCCCAGGTAAATGACAACAACGAGCTGCAAATTGTGCAAGGGCAGGGATACGTAACTTTGCTGCACGAGATCAATCACGACATCCGAGTGATTCCGACGGATGGGCGCCCGCATCTCCCGCAGAGTGTCCGGCAATATCAGGGCAACCCGGTGGGCCATTGGGAGGGTGACACACTCGTCATCGACACCTCGAATTTTACGGGTCTGACGAACTTCAGAGGATCGGGCGAGAAACTGCACCTCATAGAGCGCTTCACGCGCACCAGCCCGGATTCGCTGATTTACCGGTTCACTGTAGAAGATCCGGAGACTTGGGACAAGTCGTGGACGGCAGAGATTCCGTGGACCCGGGCAAAAGGCCCCGTATACGAGTGGGCCTGCCACGAGGGGAACACGATGATATCCACCATTCTTAATGGGGCGCGTGTGGCCGAAGCGGACGCGGCGCGCAACGCAGCGAAGTAACCCGGTTTGTATGGGAGGACGAATGAGCAATCGACGCTTTAGTTGGCTGGCTGCGCTGGCCGCCCTTACCGCGCTGTTGTTGGCGCCGGCTTCGCCGGCCGCTGCGCAAACCGTGGCCGCCAAGACGTCGAGCACGGGAAAGGCGTGGACTCCGCCACGGACGGCCGATGGCGTGCCCGATTTTCAAGGTGTATGGACCAATAACACGGTGACGCCTTTGGAACGGTCGAAGGCGCTGGGAGCGAAGGAATTTTATACCGAAGCGGAACTGACATCCAGAGTCAAAGAGGAACGGGAGCGCGTCGGTGTAGCCGAGGAGGAGGGCCGGGGAACGGAACCTGGAACCGCCGAGGATGTGCATTACGACTTTGCCCAGTTCGGCCTCGACCGTGGCCAGGCAAAGCTCGCGTGGAACCGGCGGACATCGATCATCAGCGGTCCCGACGGGAGGATTCCGCCCCTCACGCCGGAAGCTCGCAAGCGCAACGCCGAACGCGCCGCCAAGGCTCGCGGACACGAATTCGACGGACCCGAGAATCGTCCGCTGGGCGCCCGCTGTATCGCCCGCCCCAATGTGGGCCCGCCGCTTCTTCCCGCAGCGTACAATAGCAATTTGCAGATCGCGCAGGGTCCCGGATACGTGGCTTTGGAAGCCGAGATGATTCACGATGTGCGGATCATTCCCACCGATGGACGGCCGCATCTTTCCAAGGGAGTTTCGCAGTGGATGGGCGACTCGCGCGGCCATTGGGAAGGGAACACGCTGGTGATCGATACGACCAATTTCAGCGAATTGAATCCGTTTCCGGGCGCGCAGAACCTGCATGTCATCGAGCGGCTCACGCGCGTGGACCCGGACACGATTCTGTACCAGTTCACTGTGGAGGACCCCGGGATGTGGACGAAACCATGGTCCGGCGAACTGCCCATCACCAAGATCAAGGGAGACCTTTACGAATACGCCTGTAACGAAGGAAATTACGGGCTAGAGAACACGTTACGCGGAGCGAGAGTGGCCGACGAAGAGGCCGCAAAGGCAAAGGGAGAGAAGAAATGAGAGGAAGACTAATCGTTGTGGCGGCGGCTGCCAGCCTGTTGTTCGCGGCGGTGCCGGTGTGGGCGCATCACGCGTTTGCCGCGGAATTCGATCAGAATCGGCCGCTGAAGTTGAAGGGAACGGTCACAAAGTGGGAAGTGACTAATCCCCACTCGTGGATCCATCTCGATGTCAAGGGCGAGGACGGCGCGGTTGTCAATTGGATGATCGAGGGCGGCAGCCCCAACAACCTCTACCGGCTTGGCTTCAGCAAGGATTCTCTTCCGCCCGGCAGCGAGATTGTGGTCGAAGGATACCAGGCCAAGGACAAGTCCAACCGGGCCGTTGGCAAGAACATTACCTTCTCCGATGGACGGAAGCTCTTCCTTGGTCTCTCGTCCGCGGAAAGCGATCCGCAGGGCAAGAAATAGCCGGCGACGCCGCCCGCTTGCTGACGCGCGCGGCTCACAGAGTCAGCGGGCGCCGGCGGTACTGTGTCCGAGCGATCGAATACCGCACCAGAGTTACACCCTCGCTCTCGAATTCGCGTTCGAGTTTGAGGCCCAGTTTGTCCATAATGCGAGTCGAGGCTCGATTTTCTGGCCTTGCGATGGAGATGATGCGATCTAATCGCACACGCTCGAATGCATCCTGCAGCGCGATTCGGGCTGCTTCTGTCGCGAGGCCACGACCCCAGTAACGACGCGCAAGCCACCATCCAATTTCCGGCTCTGAGTAGTCGCGCCAGAACCCTACACCACAGAAGCCGATCATTTCCGCGGCGGGCTTTACGAGCAGCCTCCAGCGGCAGAAGCCGCGCTCCGAATAAAGTTTCACCTGGCGGTCAACGAACGTCCGGATCTGCTCATCGGTCCACGGAACACCGCCCGTGATGTAACACATCACTTCAACGTCGGTCGCGATCGGGCGTAATGCGGTCCAGTCAGAGAATTCCCACGGCTCGAGCACGAGCCGCTCGGTCTCCAGCACACGCCTATTGTGCTTTGACCGGAGCCGGTCTGCCGAACTTGGTTTCGTCAATCGCTACGTTGGTCCTGATCTCCCTCAGAACGATGGAATCGCGTCCATCCAGCCAGGCGTACGTGATGCGGAAGGGCAGTTTGACGCCGCTTACATCGCGATAGTCGGCATAATCGATCTGCGTGGGAACGCGGCCGATGGGCGAGGCGCCATAACGCAATTCGCGTAACAGGAGGCCGCTCTGCCTGTCGAAATAGAGGGTCACCAATAATCCGCGCGGACCGGTGCCCTGCACCACGTTCACGCTGTGGGTCTGGTTGGTGGCGATATCCTTTTGCAGCGACGATTGGCTGTCGGGCGCCGGCAAGTCAGTGATCGAGTTCGGGGCTCCAGTTCGCAGATTGGTCAAGATCTGCTTGATTTGCCCCGGAAACGAGAGTTGGGCGTCGAAGCGTGCGCCATCCAGATCGCCGCCGAATAGCTGGAATTCGCCCAGGACGTTGAGCGGCGTCCTGACCCAGCCTGTGCGCCCGTCGTAAGTGCGGATCTGGTCGCCGCGGCCGGTTTCCTTTTTGAACAGGATGATGGTGGAGCGCTTGTCAGGAGCCTTCGCCACGATCTCGACATCGCCGCCGCCGCCGAAGCCCCCGAAGCCCACACTGGTACCTCGGCCGACAAAGCTGGTGAGACCGGCAAGGCGCTGGGCTCCTCCGGAGGCCTGGATAAACTTGTCGAGAATCGAGGCCGCCGAGGGCGAGCCGGGAGGGGAGATGATGATGTCGTCCGATAGCAGGTCCGGCGTGCTGTAGATCGTCTCCATGGTCGGCGTAACCAGCGGCCGGTCGCGATTGCGATGGCACGTCCAACAGGTCACCATCTGTCGTCCGCCGAAATTGGTTTTGTTAATATTGGCCACCATGGTCACCATGTTGCGGGCCATGCGCTTCCGCGGCGTATCCGCTGCCCAGTCCACTTTGTCGGTGCCTGCATTTGCGTGGCAATCGGAGCAGTCGAATTGCAGGGCGGCAGTCATGATTCCCATGGTTTCCATGAAATCATCCACGGGGATCCCTTTGAGCACCTGAATGTTCTTGAAGACCTGTTCGGCCATCTGGGGCTGGTTTTGTGAAGCAGTTTGGGCGGCCGCCAACCCGGCGCCCATCAGCCCGGCCAATGCCATTGTCACGGCCGCGAGAATTCCTCGTCCGGGCCAAAGCCTCACACTTCGTTCGCATCGCTTCATAGATGCCGCACCCCTTTGCGAAATAGACTGGAAAATCAACGTGACTATTATATTCCGCTTGTTCCGCGGCGCAATGGCCAAAAAGGCGAATGAGGCGGCAGAGTGGCTCCTCTGCCGGCCGCTCAGAATTGCAGCTTCAGCGCAAACTGGATCTGCCGCGAAGTGGTGGCCGTGTTGGTGATCGCTCCCGCCGACGAGCTGTAGGCGCTGCCCGAGAATACGATCTCGTTCGGGTAGGCGAAATTGGCGTGGTTGAGGATGTTAAACATCTCCGCCCGGAACTGCAGACTCCATCGCTCGTTGACCTTGAACCTCTTAAAGAGCGAGGTATCCACGTTGGTCATATGCGGCCCACGGAGCACCCCGCGCGACACGTTCCCGAACGTGCCGGGAACGGGCATGCGGAAAGCCCGGGGATCGAAGAATTGGTCCGGTTTCCCCAAAATCACCGGCCCGCTGAAGTTCGGATTCCAGTCCGGCACATCGGATTGATTCGCGTCGCCCGTGCCGGAAATATTCGAGCCGACCAGGGGCGTGAACGGGAAACCGCCCTGCGCCTGGATAATGCCATTCCATTGCCAGCCGCCAATTAATTGGTTCAACAGTTCGCCCGCCCCTTTTCCGAAGTGCTGTCCGCGCCCGAACGGCAATTGATAGCTGAAGTTTCCGTTGAACTGGTGGTTCAGGCTGTAGGATGCCACGCCCCGGTTCAAGAACAGATTGTAAGGACTGAACACATCAGGCGGCTCGTTTCCGGCGGACGGCGCCAGGATTGCCGAGTTCAGGTCCATCACTTTGGCGTAGGTGTAATTCGCCCGGAAGCTCAGCCCGTAGCTCACGCGCTTGATCAGCGAGGCGCTCAGGGCGTGATAACTGCTGGTTCCCTGATCGAACCAGGTAACGCCATTGCCGACATAGGGGTTTGGGCGCGTCCCCGGGGCCATATATGTCGTACCCATCGGCACTCTGCCTCGCTGATTGACGGCAACGGGAGCGCCGCCGGTGGTGGTTCCGCCACTGACGCATCCTTGCGGGTCGGCGCACACTTGCGGCGGAGCGGTATTGGCGTTTTCGGCGAGCGGCGTGTGGTAGGACTGGCTGCCCACGTAGCCCAACTGCAGCATCAGGTCTTTCGACAACTCGCGTTCTACGGTGAAACTCCATTGCTGAATGGTGGGTGTGAACAGGTTGGGGTCGACGCCCGCCGGGGAATAGATCGAACAGGGCTGCGGGACACCGGGGCCGCAGGTCGCCGGTAACGCCGCTGTTTTTTGCAGCGGGAGTAGAGAGAGCAAGGACCCGCTCAACTGCTCGCGTGCGTTAAACGGCGGGTTGGCGTAAGTGCGATTCGCGAGGTTGTCCTGCAAGTCGTTATGGATGCCGGCGCCCACACGGACGGCCCAGGTGCCCTTCCCGGTCGGGTCCCACGCGATGCCCACACGCGGCTGCCACAATGCCCGGGCGTTGTTTTGGGTCAGGCAGGAACTCCCGACCAAGGGATTGGTTGAAATCATGAAGTTCTGATCGAACGTGTAATTGGAACAGCGGCCGGCCACTTCATTCCAACCGTTGGTCATCTCATCGCGGAGGCCCAGGCGCAACGTCAGATTCCGGCGGAGCTTGATTTCATCCTGGACATACCAGGCTGCTTCCAAAGAGCGGAAGCCGACAGGTATCGGATTGCGATTCAGG
>PSRJ01000366.1 GCA_003175985.1 Terriglobia bacterium | reverse complement strand
CCTGCTGGCCCGCGAGAAGGCGGGTGAACCAGTCAATATTCTCAACCTGGGGACGGATGAGTATTGCGAGGTGAACGACTCCATACGCTGGATCAGCGAGCGGCTCGATGTCACCCCAGCCCTGGCCTACGGTGGCGGTAAACGCGGTTGGATCGGCGACAGCCCGTTCATTTTCCTCGATTGCAGCCGTATGCGCGCGCTCGGATGGCGTCCGCGATTGAGCATTCGCGAAGCGATTCTCCGCACGGTCGATTTCCTCGAAAGCAACGAATGGATTCCGGAGCGGCGGCGATGAAGGAAGAGGTCGTCTTCTCTACTCAATGGTTTGACGTCCTGGCCAAATCCGTGAATCCGCTGGAGGAGCCGTATTACTCCTTGCGGCTGCCGGATTACGCCGCGGTGGTGGCGCTCACCGATGATCAACGCGTGCTGCTCGTGCGCCAATACCGTCCGGCAGTGGAACGGCACACGCTCGAATTGCCCAGCGGCATCGTGGACCCCGGTGAGACTCCCGCCGAAGCGGCCGCGCGCGAATTGCTCGAAGAAACCGGCTACACCGCCTCTTCGATCGAGTTGCTCGGGCCGTTGTACCCCGATACCGGCCGTCTGGCGAATCGCATCTGGGGCTGCTTCGCAGCTTGCGTGAAGCCCGCTCCGGGCCGCAGCCCGGAAGAAGGCATCGAACTACTGACCTACCCGCTCCCGGAACTATGGCGTGCCACGGCGGATGGGGAATTCGCTCTCGCTTTGCACGTCGCTATTCTGATGAGCGCGGTGTTGCGGCGGAAGTTGCCTTTGCCGTAATCAGACCGCTCCCTTGCGGTTGCGGCTCGGTATGAGGCCTGCGTGCTAAACGGCCAGCTTCACCACCGTCTCGACATGATAGGTCTGCGGGAACAGGTCGGCCACGATCATCTTCTCGATCCGGTAGCCCGCGGCCAGAAGACCCGCCATGTCGCGCGCCAGCGTGGCCGGATCGCACGATACGATCGCCAGCAGCGGCGGGCGCAATTCCGCCAGGCGCCGCACCACAACCTTCCCGAGGCCTGCGCGAGGCGGATCGAGCAGCACGAAATCCGGAGCCTGTTCCAGCCGCTCCAGCCACGCCTCGGTTGTACTCTGCTCGGCAACGATGTTGCTCCTCCCGGCGCGTTCCGCGTTGAACCGCAGATCTCTGACGGCGGCGGAGCCGGATTCCACGGCCGTGACGCGCGAAAACGCCTGGGCCAGAGCCAGGGCGAACAGCCCTGCTCCTGCGTAGAGGTCCAGGGCACTTTCGCCCTGCGTGCCTTCCACCGCGGTCATTACAAGGCGGTCCACCAGGAACCGGTTCACTTGAAAAAAGGAATTGCTGCTTACGCGATACCTGCCCTGGTAATCGAGCGCCCCCGCGACCAACCCCGGAATCCGCTCGGCGCACCAGTCGAAGAAGCGGCGCGCCACGGGACGTGATGTGTCCAGTATGTTCAATTGGACCTGCTGTTCGTCGGTGAAGATTTCCAGCGAGCGCACAAACCCGGGCCAGCGCGCATCGCGCAGCATGTCGTTGAGGACGCCGATTGTATCGTTGATTCTCGGTGAGCTGATGGGGCAATGCTCGATTGCGCAAAGCTCGTGGGAACGTGCCCGCCGGTATCCCAACTGGTGTCCTTCAATGTGAAACTGGGCGCGATTGCGGTAACCCCAGGGCTCGGCGGCAATGATCTCTATCGTTTCCGGCGGCTCGATCTTTCCCAAGCGCTGGAGTTCCTCGGCCAGAATCGAACGCTTGGCGGCGAGCTGCGCCTCATAGTTCATGTGCTGGTAGTGACACCCGCCGCAGCGCGCGAAATAGGGGCATGGCGGCGCCACCCGGCCCGCGGCTTCCTCCAGCACTTCCAAGGTGCTGGCGCGCACCAGCCCCGGCTTTTCCTGCTCCGGCTGCACTCGCACGCGCTCTCCGGCGAGGACATACGGAGCCAGCACTACGCGGCCGTCGACACGTCCCAAACCGTCGCCGCCGTAAACCAGTTTGTCTACCGTGAGGTCGAATGGCATCAGGCCTTGGCCTTCACCCGGGCCTTCAGCAGCGAGAACACCTCCGTCTGCATCCATCCCCCGAGGGTGGAAAGGGCGTAAGCGCTCAGCGGATTGATAACAACACCGCGGCCAATGGCCGCCAAACCTACAAACAGGCAAAGCCAGTAGAAGAGGAAGCCAGTGACTGCGCCAATCCCGATCCGCCGGCGCCCCGATCGCTTCTGCTTCAGGTAGGAGAGATACCCGCCGGTCAGACCCCCCGCGAGAGACAACAGCAGTAATCCGATGGGCGCCGAAACATCCACGGGTGCCGTTACGGTCAACAGATTCGGTGTGGCCGCCATGATGCTGGTTCGCCCCAGCCAGGAAGGCTCGAATGTGGTTCGCGCCTGGAATTGGCCGGCGGGGATATCCAGCTCTTTGCGCGTGATTTCGCCCCGGCCGGTTTGAATCGCCAGCGTAACCCGGCGAGCCGCATCGCTCGCGACAGGCCGCCCCTGGTCGTCTGCAAGTGTCACCACAAGATCGGCCGTGTCCACCAGGGAAATCGCTGGAGGACTAGCCTCTAATGTCACGCGCGCGATCGGCGGCATGAACGCGATCTGCACTTTTCGATCTCCCTCGATTTCAGCGGGTGGCGTGCTACCCAGAAACTCGACGGTCACCTTGCCGGGCCGGTTGTAGGTGAGTTGCGCCCGCGCACTGTCCTGTCCCTTTTGGATCGTGAGCGGTACGGGCTGCATGGTCCCGCTGCTGTCGAAGAGCTTCAGGCGCAAATCGCCGGCTATGCCGGAGGGCTCGGTCAGCAGGAATGCCTGTACCGTGGCGGAGTCTTTGCCGTCCGCCAGAAAGCGCCGGTCCGGACTAAAACGCAGAGCCAGACGCGGGAGTGGCCGTTTCAACCCCATCTCTGGTGTTCGCTGTGGTCCCCCGGTGACTGCTACGAACTCGCCGCCGGGCAGTAACTCGCTGTGCCTGGCCCACAGGTATACCATGCCGCTTCCCGGAGGCGTGACCGTCAGGTCCTTCTCCGATTGGCCGGCGGCCAGTTCGACGGTGCGCAGCGGTTTGACCTCGCCCGAGGGCAACCGCCCTTGCAGCAGGATCTCGAGACGATGCGGGGCCTTGGCGAGGTGATTGGTGCTATCGAGCAGGCGGAGATGGACCGGCACCTGAGTCCCGGCCCGCATTCGGTGCCAATTCGCCTGGAGGTCCAGCTTCACCGGCGCCTGGGCGGGCGCCAAACTTCCTTCCATCAGCAGGGCGAATGCCGCGACGACGGTTCGCATGGCCCGTTCTCTCCACAAGCTTATTGCGAAATTGCTTACGATAGGGATTACCCTTCTCATGAAAACACGAGTCTTTTCCGGCATGCAGCCCTCCGGAAATCTTCACATCGGCAATTATCTCGGAGCCCTCAAAAACTGGGTCCGGATTCAGAACGAATACGAGTGTATCTTTTGTATTGTCGATCTGCACGCCATCACGGTCTATCAGGATCCTGCCGAACTGCGCGCTAAGATCCGCGAGATCGCTGCCCTTTACCTCGCCGCCGGAATCGATCCGAAGGTCTGCTCCATCATGGTGCAATCTTCAGTGCCCGCGCACGCCGAGCTCGCCTGGATGCTGACCTGTGTCACCCCCGTGGGCTGGTTGGAGCGAATGACTCAATATAAAGCGAAAGCGGCGAAGCAGGAATCGGTGGGCGATGGCCTGTTGCAGTATCCGGTCCTGATGGCAGCCGACATTTTGCTGTACCAGGCGGGTATCGTTCCCGTGGGGGAAGATCAGGCACAGCATCTCGAACTGACCCGCGATATCGCCCAGCGATTTAATTCCCTTTACGGCGACACCTTCGTAGTTCCCGGCACGAGCCTGCCCGCGGTAGGCGCGCGCATCATGGGGCTCGATGACCCGACGCAGAAAATGAGTAAGTCGGCGAGCGGCGCCAACCACGCGGTTGCCTTGCTTGATCCGCCCGATAAGATCCGGAAAACCATTATGCGTGCTACTACCGATTCGCTGCCCTGCGTCGATGTCACTACCGCCGGGCCGGGCGTGCTCAATCTGTTGGCCATTTTCCAGGCCTTCTCCGGATGGAACGACGACCAGATGCGGCAGCACTTCAATGGAATGCGCTACGGCGATCTGAAGAAGCAGGTGGCCGAGATGGTGATCTCGCATCTTGAGCCATTTCAGGAGCGCTTTCGCCGGATCACCTCGGAGCCGGGATATCTGGATGGTGTTCTTCGGGAAGGCGCCGAGCGAGTCGCCCCCATTGCGGAGGATACGGTGCGCCTGGTCAAACAGTGCATGGGCCTTTACACCTCGCCGGCCAATGCTGCCCTGTAGTACCGTACCCGTTCGGGGACAGGCACTTCAGTGATATCTTGAACGAAGGGCTTTATGCGGAAATCAGGTATCCTCCTGGCCGCTCTTAGCGCGCTTATTGCCGGTGCGCAGGAGCGTTCGGCGCGGCAACTTACTGCACGCGAGCTCTTCTATTCGGCTGTGCAGGATGCACCCAAACCAGCCGCCTCCAAGCCTCAAGCGAAAGCGGCCCCAGTGGCCGCCAGGAAGGCTGGAACTGGCGAAGTGGCCAGTGCGCCGAAGCCGGTTCCGCCGGTCCAACCGCCTCGCACTGAACAAGTCTCGCTCCCTGATGGCGGCCGAGTCGTTCCCGCGGTGGCCAAGGTGGAGTCTGATCCCGCAGGTCCGCCTTTGGGTCTGAGATATACCGTTCTGAAGAAAACCGGTGACAACATGCAGGAAGTTCCGGCAACGACGGTTTTCCACGCCGGTGACCGGATTCAGATCGCTGTTCAAACGAACCTGTCGGGCTACTTATATATCGTGAGCCAGGGTTCGAGCGGCACGTGGAAACCCATGTTCCCCTCCCCGGAGGTTGATAACGGCGACAATCATGTGGAGGCGTTCCGCAGCTACACGCTGCCCCCGAATTCCCGCCTCCTTTTCGACGAGCAGACCGGTACGGAAAAGCTGTTCGTCGTGCTCTCGCGCGAACCCGAACCCAACCTGGAGAAGATGATCTATTCGCTCCAGCGGAACGGGCAGCCTGTGCGGGCGCCGAAGGCCCCCGAGCCTGCCAGGGAAGGCACGCTGCTTGTGCTCGCCAACCCGAGGATCGATGACGCCACCGTAGGATTCCTGCGCACTGCCTACGCGCGCGACCTGGTCATCGAAAAGGTGGACGAAAAGACGGCGGGCGAGCGGAAAGAGACGGCCGTCTACGTAGTGAATCCCAGCGGCAGTGCCGATTCCCGCGTTGTGGCGGACCTGCAACTGGTGCATCAATGATGCTGCGGCAGTTCCTAGTTTGCACGTTCGCGCTCTCCGCTTTTGGCCAAGCTACTCCGAACGACACGTCCCAACGCATGGAGATCATGCTCGAGCGGCTGGAGACCGGCTCCTGGCATGTGATCGATCCCGGCCTGGTGCTGGAGCAGTCGGACCGCGTGCGCTTTCGCTTCCGCACCAACTTCAACGGCTACCTCTACGTGATCAACCAGAGCACCTCCGGAAAATACGAGCAGTTGTTTCCGCGTTCCGAAACCGGCCAGGAGAACCGCATCCGCGCCGGCGTGGAATACCGCGTTCCCGCCACCGACAGCCTGTTCCGGATCGCCGGGCCGGCCGGGCATGAGATTGTGTATTGGTTGGTCAGCCCCGCTCCGCTGACTGATGAATCGTCGCGTGCGCCCGCGGGACGCCCAACTACTTCGCCTACGCTCGTTCCGCGCTGCGACGATGTGATCCTGCGCTCGCGCGGCGATTGTATCGACACTTCGGCCGGTCCCCGATTGGTTCCGCGAGATGCCGATTTGCCGCACAACCTGGCGGGGGCGGCCGGGCAAAGCCAGCCCGACCTGTTGTTTCTCCGCCAGAAGGACACGGCCGTGATTGCCTCACCGGAGACGTTCAGCGCGCCCGTCATCTACGAATTCCACGTCGCGCACCGGTGATCCGTATGCTGTCGCGCAGGATCGTCCTCGCCCTCATCTGTGCCGCCGTGGCGCAAGCGCAGCAACCACGCGATCTCAAGATCGAAAAGAACGAGACCGCGCCGGCCCAGCCTCAGGCCGCCCCCGCGACTACCATCACGGTGCCCCGAAGTTACGCGGTAGTAGTGGGTATTTCCAACTACCCCAACCTCGGCGAGAATCTCCAGCTTCAGTATGCCGAGCGTGATGCACAATCGATCTACACCATTCTGATCAGCCCGGAGGGCGGCAGCTTCAAAGCGGAGAATGTCCACGTGCTGACTGGACGTCAGGCGACGCTGGCCAATCTGCGCCGTGAGATCGGCGAGTGGCTTCCCTCAGTCGTCAAGCCGGACGATCGGGTCCTGGTTTATTTCGCCGGCCACGGGTTCATGAAAGACGGGAAAGGGTATCTCGCGCCCTATGATATTGACCTCACCAAAGTAGCTGCTACCGGTTATCCCATGGACGAGTTGGGCGCAGTCATGGGCGGTAAGATCCAAGCGAAATACAAGATTCTTCTTACGGACGCCTGCCATAGCGGCGCCATTACGCCGGAGGATTCTCAGGATCTGAATCGGGCGCTTACCAATCTGAACCAGTCGCTGTTCTCGCTCACTGCCAGCCGCGATCGCGAGCGCTCCTTTGAAAGCCCCGACCTTGAAGGAGGCCACGGAGTTTTCACGTATTACGTAGTGAAAGGGCTCGAAGGCGCCGCCGATACCTCCCACGATGGTGTGATCACTGCCGATGAACTCGCCGAGTACGTTCACACGAATGTCCGCGAGGCTACGAAAGGGTTGCAGAACCCCACCTCCGAGCGCGGCAGTTTCGATCCCGAGATGCTGCTGGCGGTAGCGCCCGCGAATGCCGAGCCGGCTGTGCCTCCAGCGCCCAAGTTCGGAGCATTCGTGATCGAAGCCAACATGGATGGCGTCGAAGTCTTTGTGGACGGCAAATCGGTTGGTGTGGTCTCCAAGGGTAAACCGATATCCGTTCCGGGACTGCCGCCCGGGGAACACACAGTCCAGGGCGTGAAGCTCGGTTACGAACCCGATGGGCCGCGCCAGGAAGCGGTTTATCCCGGCCAGGAATCCACCGTCACGATTAAGATCCTGATTGCGCGCCGGCACAATAAAGCCGCGCTGGATTTGCTCGATAAAGGGCTCGAATATTATCAAAAGGGCTTTGAGCAGAATTACCGCAAGGCCGCCGAATTATTGGAACAGGCGTTGACGATCGACCCGAAGTATAGCCAGGCAGCCTTCTATTTGGGTCTGACTTACAACGCTTTGTTCGACGAGCCGAAAGCCGAGCAGTATTACAAACGCGCGATTGAGATCGATCCCGACTACCTGGATGCGCGTGCCAATTATGGCGGCATGCTGCTCGATATCGGCAATGTGGATGAAGCGATCCGGCAGTTCAATTTCGTGCTCGAACGGCGTTCGAATCACGCCGTGGCTCTCACGCTCCTTGCTCAGGCGTATCGCCTGAAGGAGCTGTTCGCGCAATCCATCGAGGCGGCGCGCCGGGCCATCAAACTGACTCCGCGCAACGCCGAGCCTCACCTGTGGCTGGCCGACAGTCTCCGCCTGAGCGGCAAGTACGCGGAAGCCCGCCGCGAGTACGATCAGTATCTCCTGTTGAGCGATTTTGACAGTCATCTGGCAGGTCAGCTCAATTACTATGTAGTCGGCTTTCTGGCCGGTTTTGGCAAGCGCACGCGCGCGGCACAACGGGATATCTGGAGAGATCTTCGCAGTCTGGCGTATTTCGGTATTTGCGACTGTGAACGCAATCTGTCTCATTTCGACCTTGCGATCGTGTCCTGCCAGAAGTCCCTCACCTATGACTCCCGCGATCCTTACGCGCACTATGCCCTCGGACTTTCCTATATGAGGAAGGCCGTTCAGGACGGAAGCATTGCCGAACTGGACCCCGCGCTGAGACACTTCCGGCGGATGCTGGAGATCAATCCGGATCTGGGAGAAGCAGTTTACGCGCGCCAGAACATCGCCAATATCCAGGACATGCTGCAGAAGACTCCAGTCCGGCAGAACTGAGAGTTCCCTCCGCAGAATGCCCTCTCGGACTCGCGGGCGGCCCGCGTTGCCGGTGCGATCATGTCCAGTTCGGAAACGGATTTGTCCGGGCGCTCCGGCAGGCGCTGAGCAGTTCCGGCACCCGGTCGCGCCGGCGAAACAGTTGCTCCAGTAAATGGTCCAGCGCGTCCTCCTCGCCGGTAATCCAGTCAGCCGGAACCCGCTTCCAGGCCTGATCGATCATCTCTTCCGGAAAGTGACGCACCTGATCGAGCCAGGGCTGAAAATCATCGAGCGAGCGCACCGAGCCGTAGACAATCGGACGTGCATAGAGGCCCTGCAGAGGGCTCTCCGGAAAGTCCCAATGCGGGCCGTTGAAAGCATAGCCGTGATCGATCATCTGAGCCACGAATCCGGGCCGCCCAGCAATACTGCCGCTGCTATCCTTGACAAGCGCGCGGTAAAAAACGGCTTGGCGCCCGTCGGCGTTGCCCACCCACTTGTCGAAGACGAGGATGGCCCGGAAATCATCGAGGTTGGCCACGCGTGAAATCAGGGAATCTGGCAGGAAGTCGTAGACCACGGTTCGGGATGGATCCCCCGGATATCGCGACCCGAAATGCCAGCCGGCTTCCACCGCGACTCGCCTCGTACCGATCTGCATCTGGACCTCGGGATTGGCTTGCAGGAACGCCGCCGTGACGTGAATGATAGCGGCCTCCGGCGCGGCGATCTTCAGGTATTCGAGAAAGTATGCCGAGAGCAATTCGTTGGCCAGTACGCGATGGTGTTGCGGATTATTGCGAAACTTCACCACGTACCAGTTGCCGTCATCAGCCTCCAGCAGGTGTGACTGGGCGCCCCCTCGCATTTTTCGCACATGCCGGACGGCAGTAAGCGGCATCGGAAATGAATTAACCTAGAGTTTTACCACAGGAGAAAGGAATCACCGATGGCCGAACCAGGACCACCAACGGTCAATGCTCCCGAGAGCGCTCCGGCCCAGCCCGCCGGTCCCGCGCGCAGCGCGGACGATGTCGCGCTGGAACTCATGAAGTTCATCGCCGTAGCGACGGGGTATGGCCGCTCATCTCAATCCGCGGCCGGCTTTTCGGGCAAGCCCGTGACGCGCTCGGCCGAAGAACACGCCGAAGCCTTACTGGAACTGTTCCAGCGCTGCCGCCGCGTGGTCAAAAAGGACGACTGACCGCCGGCAGTTACTTGCCCACGAGGTGCTGGCCGTCGAGGTCGTTTTCGCAGACCCAGTCCATCAGTTCGGTGTCAGGCATGTACTGCCAAGGGATTCTTGCAGCCCAGGGCTTTGTGTATGCTTTCGGATCATTGATTGTGACCTGGACCTCCATGTGCCCGAAATCTGGCCGGCGGAAATGTTCGATGACGTGCAGGTCGGGGCTGTGCGGGTGGCCGGCATCGTCAAGCCACGTTTTCTCGTTTAATCCGACCGTATCTACAACCAGCGTGTCGCCGTCCCATTTGCCGGCAGAGTAGCCGAACCAGGCCGGTTCGCGCCGATCCGGCAGAGGCCGGCCGTCGATAAAGATCTGGCGATACGTGTGGTAGCTCTCGAACAGGATCACGAGCACGCCCGGAGTCTGGATCAACTTCTTAGGCATCGGGTGCGCGTCGAAATCGGTCACGCTGTGCGGAAGACAGTGCCCACTGGGCCGGTCTTTTCCGAAATTTGCCTGCCGTTCCTGGTAGATCTTGGCAGCTGCGGGGGTCATGGGAACCTCAACCACATCCGCGGCGAGATTCTCCAGGTACTTGCCGGTGGAAATCATCCAGATCCCGGAAAAATCCGGTTTGCCGCCGGCCGTTCTTGGGGCAGGCGCCGAGAGGTTCGGTTTGCCGTCTTTCGTGCGTGGCACGCCGGGCGTGGGATAGTTCAGCCACTGGGCGGCAAGCGGCGCCGCCAGCAGCGGTATCGAGAGCAAGAGATTTCTCAATGTGTATCGCATATTAATTCCCGCTGCGGCCGCCGGCCCATGGCGACGTTAAATGGTAGGTCACGGAAGGGCCAATCATTTCCACCCGCCGGATCTTGCCGTTCTCGATCAGAAACGCTTCAGTCACGAGAATGCTTGATGGGCGATTGAAGCCGCGGAAGGTGTACTTGCGGCCGTCCGAGAGCGTGCCCGAATTCACCGTGCCTTGATCGAACACGGCGTGAGACCAGACCACGCCGCGCTCCTGATCGACTAGCGGATAGCGGCGATGGTGAATGCTCTGCACCACGAAGTAGTATCCCAGCTTGAATTGCGACATGCAGTCCAGCGCGAAGCCGTTGATCGCGTCAGGGGGCTCGTTGGGCGGGCGCGGAACATTCGTGGTCGGAGCTCCATTCTCGACGCGGTGGCAGTCATTGGTGAACGGATAAGTGCCGGTGCCGTTGACACCCTTGCCGTCGTTTTTTTGCAGACCGCTAAAGTAAGCGTCGGCGATGGAGATCATTTCCTGGCGCGAGAGCCGCTGCGCCGGAGGGATGGACTTGAACCAGATATCCTCGGCTTTGTATCCAGGCTTGTCCAGATCGGCAATGCCAGAGGGCCCGCCGCCACCCTGCCGGTAGTAAATGCTTTCTATTTCCGTAATGCGGCCCAGTTCCACGCGCAGCCGGAGACTCATGAGCAGCGGCGCGCCGGCTTCGTGCATTGTGCCCATGAACACCACTTGTCCGAACTCCGGATCGGCGAACACATGCTTATAGTTGCCGATGCTCTCCGCCGTTTTCCAGAAGCCATCGCCTACGTCCAGAACCTGATCGTTCTCCGTGTATATCACGTCACCGGATAGCGGCAGGCGCTTGGGGTCGTGGGCCACTAATGCCGCGAGATATTGATTGACGAGATCTTCAAGGCAGGCGCGGGCACAATTCAGCGGGATAGTTCCCGTGGAAGCATCCGCGCGGGGACCGAAACGGCCGGTAGGCGAAATGGCGAGAACGGCGATCACGCCGAAAGCAGCGAGCACAGAACGCACAGGTTGTGTTGTCTCCTATCATCGAAATTCTATCGCTGAAGCGCGCGAGCGTGTGGGCTCCAGTTTGATATGCTTTCTCCCGGAGGAGACGATGACTCGAAGGGCCTTATGCGCGGGCGTCATCCTGCTGTCAGGTTTAGTGCCGGCCCGCTGGGCAATTGCGCAGCCGAAACTGGACAAAGCCGCGCTGGAGCGATATCTGCGGCATGTCGAGCTTTTTCGCGGGCAGGTAAATTTCAAGATCGACGATCCGAAGTCTTCCAAAGCTCTGCCCGGGTTCTCCGAGGTGACCGTGCATCTGACTTTCGACGGAGGAGGCCGCGACTACCTCTACTACGTGTCCGCCGATGGCCAGACAATTGTGAAGGGGGATGTCTATCGAATGAATCAGAGCCCCTTTCAGGCCAATCTGGAAAAGCTGACGACGGACAAACAGCCGAGCTTTGGCCCAGCCAACGCCCCCGTTACTATCGTCGAATTTGGCGACCTCCAATGCCCTGACTGCAAAATGGAAGCTCCGGTGTTGCACCAGGAGGTTCCAAAAGCATTTCCGGACAGAGTACGGGTGATATTCAAGGACTATCCACTGGACTCGATTCACCCGTGGGCTCGCGCCGCGGCCATCGCAGGCCGCTGCGTTTACCGCCAGGACCCGCAGGCGTTCTGGAAATTCTACGATTGGGACTACGAAAACCAGGAGGAGATTTCCACGGAGAACCTGAAATCGAAGGTCATGGGCTGGGCAGGCCAGAACGGCATCGATACGCTGCAACTGAGCCGCTGTATCGACACCAAAGCCTCCGAATCCGAGGTGAACCGGAGCGTCGCAGAGGGTCGGGCGCTCGGAATCACCGGAACCCCCACCCTATTCATCAACGGGCGGAAAATCGGCGGCCTGCGCTGGCAGGACCTGCAGTTTGTCATCAACCTGGAGTTGGATTATCTGGCGGGGAAGTAGCAGCCGAATAGTGGCGCGGAGACCCGCCGGTCCTTCCCACGCTATAATGAGATTTCCCTTGAGAATACAGGAGTTTTCTATCCATGTTTGATCTGTTCCGGAGCCGTGATAAGGCCATACGAATCCTTTTGGGCGCCATGCTGATGCTGGTGGCCCTCTCCATGCTTACCTACCTGATTCCGAACTACAATACGGGGACTTCGGCGTCTTCGGATCAAGTGGTGGCGGAGGTCGGCAAAGAGACGATTTACCTTCCCGACGTGCAGAAGGTGGTGCAGGCCACCACGCGCAGCCGGCAGTTGCCGCCGGAGATTCTGCCGAACTACATCCCGCAGATGGTGCAGGACATGATCACCGAGCGAGCGCTGGCCTACGAAGCACAAAGGCTCGGCTTCCAGGTGACGGACCAGGACGTGCGGGACACCATCAAACAAACGCTTCCTCAGCTTTTTCCCGATGGCAACTTCGTTGGCAAGGACACGTATGCCGCCATGCTCGCCCAGCAGAACCTCTCGATCGCGGAATTTGAGTCGGATTTGCGGCGGCAGATCCTGGTGACGCGCTTGCGGAATATCGCCGTGGAAGGGACTATCGTTTCTCCCACTGAAATCGAGCAGGGGTTCTACAAGAAGCACGAAAAAGTCAAAGTGCAATGGCTCGAGCTGAAGCCCGATCAGTTCGCCAAGGAAACGCAGCCCAGCACAGAGGATCTCAAGGCGTACTACGAAGGAAACAAGGCGGCGTACCGGACGGCCGAGAAAAAGAACCTGGCGATTCTGATCGCCGACCAGGCGAAGCTGGAAGCCGCCGTCGTGCCTACCGATGCGCAGCTCCAGACGGAGTACAACCAGAATAAGGAGCAGTACCGGACTCCCGACCGGGTCAAGGTGCGGCACATTCTATTGAAGACGACTGAAAAACCCGCTTCCGAAGAACCAAAAATCAAAGCCCGGGCGGAAGATCTGTTGAAGCAAATCAAAGCGGGCGGCAATTTCGCGGAATTGGCAAAGAAGAATTCGGAAGATACCGGTTCGGCGCAAAATGGCGGCGAATTGCCCGATTGGGTGACGAAGGGGCAAACGGTGCCGGAATTCGAGCAGGCTGCCTTCACGATGAAGCCCGGCGCCACGAGCGATCTGGTCAAAACACAATACGGCTACCACATCATCCAGGTATTGCAACACGAGGATGCCCGCCTGCGCCCATTCGAAGAGGTAAAGGCGGAACTGGCAAAGCAGTTCAAGAAAGAGCGCGTAGGCGACCAGATGCAGCAGATCGCGGACAAGGCACAGACCGCCCTGCAAAAAGATCCTGCCCATCCGGAAAAGGTAGCGGCCGACTTGGGCCTCGAGTTGGTGCGCGCTGACGGTGTGGAGCCCGGCAAACCGGTCGCGCAGATCGGCACCGTACCGGAGTTTGATCAATCGGTTGCGGCATTGAAAAAGGGCGAAGTAGGCGCGCCCGTAGCGCTGCCGGGTGACCGGATCGCGGTTGCGCAAGTGACCGACGTGTTGCCCTCCCGTCCCTCGACGTTTGAAGAAGTTCAGAACCAGATCAAGGACACGATGGTCCGCAACCGCGGTTCACAGGTGGTGCAGAAGCACGGCAAGGAATTGCTGGACAAAGCTAAGGCCGCGGGCGGCGACCTGGAAAAGGTGGCTAAGTCGATGGGCTTCACGGTAAAAACGACCGGCGAAGTGGAGCGCACTGGAACCGTAGATGGATTGGCCTCCGTGACGTATCTGAACGAAGCCTTTTCTGCGCCGGCCGGCTCACTCTTCGGCCCCGTGAACACAGGAGATGGAATTCTCGTGGGCAAGGTGCTGGAACACGTAAAGCCCGATCCCTCCTTGCTGGCGCAGGAGCGCGACAAGATTCGCGATGATCTCAAGAGTCAAAAAGCCCGCGATCGCGCTCAACTGTTTGAGGCCGGTTTGCGCGATGCCCTGACCAAGCAGGGAACCATCAAGGTTCACCAGAGTGTCATCAACAGTTTGATCGCACAGTATAAGACCAGCTAGCAGGGGCGGCCGCGCAAAGCCTCTATCGATGATCGACGGCATCCTGGAATTCCTGCGTTCGCTCACGAACCCGGAGCGGCTGATTGCACTGCTCAGCACGCTGCTCTCCGGGTGGATCGGTTACACGGCACTTGCGGGCGTGGTGTTTGCCGAAACCGGCCTGCTGCTCGGCTTTTTCCTCCCCGGCGATTCCTTGTTGTTTACGGTGGGAGTGGTTTCCGGCGCCGGTCAATTGGATATCGTCCTCATCAATGCGGCGCTTATGGCGGCGGCATTGATCGGCGATTCGACCGGCTTCCTTCTGGGCCGCCATACGGGACCGCGAGTCTTTTCGCGGCCGGATTCATTGTTTTTCAAGCAGGAATACGTGACGCGGACGAGTGAATTCTATGCTCGCTACGGCGGTAAGACGATCATCTTCGCCCGTTTTGTTCCGGTGATTCGCACGTTTGCGCCCTTCATGGCGGGTGTTTCGGGGATGCCGTATCCCCGGTTCCTTTCCTTCAGCATCTTCGGCAGCTTCGGATGGGTGTTGGTCATGACGCTGCTGGGATTCCGTCTGGGCAGCGTGCCGTTCGTGCGGAAACACTTCGATGCCGTCGTGCTGCTGATTATTTTCGTTTCACTGCTCCCGACCTTTCGCGAAGCGTGGAAAATCTGGCGCGGGAAGCAGTCCTCAGCCCCTACGAAGACTTGATTTCCGTCCAGATCCGGTCTCGCAGACGCTGCACAACCGGCGGCAGGGTCAGGGGCCATTCGCCTTTTTGGAAAATCTCCGGCGGCGGGTAGAGTGTCGGGTTGTTGCGCGTAGCTTCCGGCAGTAAATCGTGAGCGGCGCCGTTGGCGGTGGCCGTCCGCGTAAATTGCGCGATTGCCGCGGAGACTTGAGGCCGCAACAGGTAGTCCAGGAACTCATGCGCCAGCCTTTGCCGTCGGCCCTCACGCAGAATCACGGCACAATCGCAATAGAACGGGAAACCTTCCGCGGGGTAACTGAAAGCGAGGTTCGGCGCGGCGTCGATGGCCTGCTGCGCAGTGGTGGACCAAAGCTGAGCAGCCAGTACGTCGCCCGAGACGAGTTGGTCGCGGACCTCCGCGTTGAGATAGGCGCGCAGCAGAGGCTTCTGGGCCAGCGCTTCGCGCTCGGCGCGGCGGAGTTGGTCCGGGTCTGTGGCGCTGAAAGGCAATCCCAGCTTTTTGAGGCAAGCGCCCAAGAGGTCCTCGGGGTCATCGAGCATCGTGAGGCGCCCCTTAAGGTGCGAATCCCACAGATCCGCCCAGCGCGTCGGGGCTGGCCGGAGAGTCCGGTTGTAGACGATGCCGGTGCTGAACCACATGTAGGGGATGTTCCAATTCAGGCTGGGATCCCAGATCGGACTGCGAAAGTCCGGTGACAGGCTCGGCAAATGCGGCAGCCATTCGTGACGCAGCGGAGCGAGCAGGCCGTAATCGCGCATAGGTGGCACGCGGTTGTATGTGGGGAAAACGATATCCCAGCCGGAGTTGCCGGTGAACACCTTAGCGAGCATCTCCTCGTTGCTTTCATAAGTCGCATAGCGGACGCGAACACCGAATTCCGCTTCGAAGTTCGGAATCGTGTCGGGCGCGACGTACGCCGACCAGTTGTATACATTCAGACGGGGCCGGCGATCTCGCGAGCAGCCGGCCACGCCGGCCATTCCCATGAAAAACGTACGCCGGTTCATGCCGCCCGCACCCATTCGGAGACGACAATCAAAACGCCAAAAAACACGGTGACGAGCGCGGAAATGGCATTGATCACGGGACTCGCTCCGCGCCGGGCCATGGCATAGATGACCATGGGAAGCGTTTGCGAGTCCACGCCCGCCACCATGCTGGTGATGACGTAATCGTCAAACGAGACGGTCAGTGCCAGCAGGGCGGCGGCGATTATGCCCGGGACCAGGGCCGGGAGTGTAACATGCCAGAAAGCTTGCCATTCCGTGGCGCCCAGGTCCATCGCGGCCTCCTCCAGTGTGGGACTGACAGTGCGCAGGCGCGCCGAAATCACAATAACAACGTAAGCGATCGAGAATGCCACATGAGCCAGGATTACGCTGAAAAGACCGAGCTGCCAGTGGAGCCAGCGGAAAGCCCACTGAAACAACGCCAGCAGCGATATTCCGGTGACAATCTCGGGTGTGACCAGCGAGAGATAAAGCGAGCCCGCAAGAACGCGGGAACCCCGTTTCCACAGCCCGTAAGCGCAAAGTGTCCCGATGATGGTCGAGAGCACGGTGGCGACCAACGCAATCACGATGCTGTTCCAGGTTCCTTCCAGAAGCTCGGGATCGCGGAAGATCGCCCCATACCACGTGAGCGAAAAATGCTCCCAAACCGTGAAGCGCGAGGAATTGAAGCTGAAGACCGCCAGGGTCAGAAGGGGCAGATGCAGGAAAGCGAAAAACGCGACCGCGTATAGGGCAAGCCAGCGCTTCATACCAGCGGATCTTCCTGCCGCCGGAGGAGCGCCCATACGATGAGCGTGACCGCGAACATCAACAGTATGGATACGGTGGAACCGAAGGGCCAATCGCGGCCCGTGGTGAACTGGTTTTGCACCAGGTTGCCGACCAGTACGGTGCGGCCGCCTCCCAGCAGGTCAGGGGTAAGATACGCTCCCAGACACGGTATGAATACCAGTACCGAGCCCGCCACGATTCCCGGTTTCGTAAGCGGCACGATGACGCGGAACAAGGCTGCCAGCGGGCGGGCGCCCAAGTCGCTGGCTGCTTCGACCAGCGTGGGATCGAGCCGTTCCAGGGTAGCGTAGATCGGCAGGACCATGAACGGCAGATATCCGTAAACCAGACCCAGCAGGACAGCCCCGTCGTTGTAAAGCAGGGGCAGCGGTGCATGAATAATTCCCAGGGCCTGGAGCACCGTGTTAACCAGCCCGGTATCCCGCAGCAGAAATAGCCAGGCATAGGTGCGCACCAGGAAACTGGTCCAGAAAGGCAGCATCACCAGTTGCAGGTACAGGTTTTTGTGGCGTGGCGCCCGCGCGATGAATAGCGCGGCGGGAAAGGCCAGCACCAGGCAGAGCGCGGTGGCGGCAAGGGCGATGGCGAACGAGCGGAGCAGGATTTCCAGATAAAGGGGGTCGAATAAGCGGCCATAGCTCTCCGCCGTCCACGGCATTTCGATCCCGCCGTAGACGCCGCGGGTCAGGAAACTGTAGGCCAGCACGATAGCGAATGGCGCTGCGAAGAGGACTACCAGCCAAAGCCAGGCCGGCAGGAGAAACCACGAGCGTAGCTTCATCGGCACTTGCCAGTATAAACAAGCCTTTCGTACCGGATTGTGGTAACTTTTATCTTGCCGCGTCCGTATTTCCGAGAATACGGTCTGTTATCATCAGACTAACCGAGGCAAGCATGGACGCCACTCAACTTCAGAAACGCATAGTTCTATTTGTGGCCGCCGGAATGTTGGTTGGAACAACCGGCCGCGCCGCTGATTTGGTTGTTAATAATTCGAATGTTGTCATAACTTCGAGCGTCCTCTCGCAAACCGTACAGGTCACGAGTGCGAGCCCGACAACATTCACCATGAGCATCGCCTACGCGGATGCGGGAGTTCCGGCCTGGCTCCGGGCGTCGGCGGACAACAACAACACCACGACTTCGAACGTGACGGTGGCGCTGACCAATGCCCTGACCACGTTCGGCAACGGGCCGTTTAACGCCACTGTTACGCTGACGCCGGACTCGGGCGCGGCGGCCACCATTAAAGTGCAATATCAGCCGGGCATTTCAACGCCTCCGTCTAACGTGACCGTGGTCCCGTCGCCGGCCAATCCGAACTACCCGCTGACGCTCTCGTATAACACGGGAGCAGCGCTGCCGCAGCAATCTGTCAACATTTCCGGCGCGGTGAGTTACACCGCCTCCATAACGTACGACACCTCCGGTGTCTTGCAGGTGACCGCGGCGGGACAAACCCCGGGAACTGCCGTGTCCGTTACCGGATCGCAGTTGCTGGTGGTGCAACTGAGTCAGGCAGCCGCGCAGTTGGCTACCGGAACTTATTACGGAACGATCGCGATTTACGCCTCGAACGGGCAGGCCACCATCAGTGTGACGATCGCCGTGAATGGCGGGTTGGGCAACGGCCTGGTAGTGAGTCCGGCTTCGCTGGTGTTTGCTTATCAAAACGGCGGACAGATCACTACGATTCCGCAGCAGACGCTGGCCATCACCTCGCCATCGGGCACCACCTACAACACCACGGTAACTTCCGACCGAGGGTGGCTTTTCCTGGGAGCGCCGCAATCGGGAACCGTTCCCGGATATGTGCAGATATATGCCGTACTTCCGCAGGGCGGATTGGCCGCCGGAACTTACAACGGCACAATTACAGTTACAGCGGGAACCCTCACGCAGAACATCAATGTGCAATTCATCGTTTCCGACAGCCCCGTTCTCGTGCCGACAGTTTTATCGACCGGCGGGGGCACTGTGCTGTTTAACATACAGAACGGTGTGGCAACGCCTGCTTCGCAGACCGTCACGCTGCAGGCCAGCGACCGGTCAACATTGACGGGGTTGGCGCTGGTAGCCCCACTGCCCACTTTTGCCAACGTCAACCTGAACGGCACCACTCTGACTATCACTCCGATCGCAGGACTCAGCGGCGCTGTCTATTCAGGGACCGTCATAGTAAGCAACAGCCTGGTGAACGCGCTGTTTCCGATTCCGGTGATTGTCGTAGGGAACACGAGCGGCGCCGGGGGCTATCTGACGCTGAGCCAATCGTCCTATGTGTTTCAGGCGCTGGTCAATGGCACACCTCCGAGTTCGCAGACTCTGACCGTGAACGCTCCGGCTACGACGAATTTCTATGCGACGAGCAACGCGCCCTGGCTGAGCATTTCCCCTTCCGGGCAGTTGCAGACCCCCATGACAATCACGGTTTCAGTGAATCCGGCGGCGGCAGGTTCAGTTGCGGCCACTCTGAGCAGCACGATCTCCCTCGTAGCTAATAACGTCACGCAGAACGTGACGGTGACGCTGCAATTGAGCAGCACAGGCACAGGCGGGAACGTTACCACGGATCAATCGTCACTCAGCTTTACCGCGCAAGCCGGAGGTTCCGCGCCCGGGCCCAAATATCTGGTGGTATCCAATGCGGTCGCGGGAACGGCCGGAATTGTCTACACTGTCTCTACGTCGGCCTCCTGGTTGACTGCCAGTCCTCAGCAAGGGACTACTCAATCGACGATTACCGTTACGGCGAATCCCGCGGGGCTGAGTGCCGGGAACTACTCGGCGACGATAACGATCACGCCCTCCGGTGGGGCGGTGTTGACCATTCCTGTCACACTGACGGTCCAGCCGGCAGCGGTAATTTCCGCCACTCCGACTTCTCTGACCTTCACCTATCGAGTAGGCGGCGCTCTGCCTTCGGCACAGACTGTGCAGACCTCAGGCGGAACTTTCGCGGCACAGGCATCCCCTGACGCTCCCTGGCTCTCGGTGTCCCCTGCCAGTGGTGGGGCCGGGGGTTCGATCACGGTGACCGCAAACCCCGCCGGCCTGAACCCCGGCGCTTACACAGGAACCATCACGGTGAGCGGGACCAACAACGCCGCCGGAATTGTAACAATCAACGTAACACTCACGATCTCCGCTCCATTGCCTACGATCACTCAGGTGGTGAATGCGGCCAGCTTCCAGGTGGCTACGGCGATGTCGGCTGGCGAGCTAATTACTCTCACCGGAACAGGCCTGGGTCCGGCGACAGCCGCCACGGCGCAACTCGATTCCAGCGGAAAAATCGCGACCCAACTGGGAGGCGTGCAGGTAACGGTCAACGGTTTTGCCGCTCCGCTGGTTTACGTCAGCAGTACGCAGGTCTCGGCCGTGGTTCCCTACGAACTGGTGCGTTTCCTGAATGCTTCGGCTTCTGTATCGCTGCGGTACCTGGGGCAAACTTCGAACGGTGTGAGCATATTGGTGGCGCCGACGAATCCCGGCATTTTCACGCAGAATTCTTCCGGCACGGGGCCCGGCGCATTCAATGCCAATTTCAGTTTGAACGGGCCGAACAATCCCGTCGCCAAAGGTGGATCCGTAACGTTCTTCCTCACCGGGGAAGGGCAGACCAATCCGCCCGGAGTTACCGGAACCGTGAACTCCCCCAACGGTGGCGCGCCCGCGCCGGTGGCGAATGTGGTCGTGCTCATCGATGGCCAGCCCGCGCAGTATACCTATGCAGGCGGTGTGCCGGGGGCCGTGGAAGGCGTGATGCAACTCAACGTAACGATTCCATCCACGGCGCGCTCGGGTGACTTGAGTGTGGTGGTCTCCATTGGCGGCGTCGGCTCACAATCGGGCGTAACGGTATCGGTGCTATAGTTGGCGAACGCCGAAGCGCTCGATCGTGTGCGGGTTCCGCCAATCCATCGCATCCCTCCAGTACAATGAAGATTCGGAAATTGGCAGGAGGATCGAGTGGCCAGGTTTGTCATCGCACCGCATATGCGGCTTCACGAATGGATCGCGGAAGAGAAGGGCTATTTCCAGGCTGAGGGACTGGACTACGAGTTTCGCGACGAGCTTTCCAAGAACGGTAAGAAACACGACTTGGGCGACCGCGTGGGCGCTTACCAGACGTTTGAGCGGGGTCGCAGCACCGATGTCAGTTGCGCCTGCCACTGGACGGTCAATGTAGCGGCCTCCAATGGCCACGG
>PSRJ01000372.1 GCA_003175985.1 Terriglobia bacterium | reverse complement strand
TATCAAACTGATGGCGGCATTCGGGGCAATCCTGGGCCCCTCCGGGATCCTGCTTGCGGCACTGTTGGCCGCGCTGATCGGAGGCCTGATGGCAGCCGCAGTCCTGCTCTGGAACCGAAGCAGCCGGGCAATTCCTTATGCCCCCGCGATCACGTTGGGGGCATGGCTGGCTTGGTTAGGACGGGGATAAGCTCATGCGTCTGGATCGAAAATTCGCCGTCCTCGTTGGGTTTAGTCTGATTTGGGCGGCCTTGGTGTCGGCGATCTTCTATCGCCTCATCGCACGGCCGGGCCGGCAGCGCCCTCAGGAGGAGAAGCCTCTTGTGGTGGCCGTGCAGCCGCTCCAGTTCGGTTCTGTGATCAAGCCGGAGTCGGTAAAACTGATCCGCGTACCCGTAAAACTTTTTCCGAGAGGCGGCTTCTCCGTGGTTCAAGACGTAGTGGAACGGCCCGTGATCAGTCCCATACAGCCGGAAGAACCCGTGGTGGAGGCTCGTATTGCGGCGCGCGGCAGCGGTGTGGGAGTCTCGCCGTTAATTCCCGCGGGAATGCGGGCCATCTCAGTTCGTGTGAACGATGTCGTAGGGGTAGCGGGGTTCGTTTTGCCCGGTATGCGCGTGGATGTTTTGGTCACCGGACGCCCGCCGGGCCGGGACGATACCGTAACCACCACCGTGTTGCAGAACATCACGGTCCTGTCGGCCGGACAAACCATTCAGGCAGACGCGAACAAACAATCCATAAACGCACCGGTAGTCACGCTGCTGGTCAATCCGTCCCAGGCGGAAGCCTTGACGCTTGCCAACACCGAAGGGCGTATTCAGTTGGTACTACGCAATTCAACCGACAGCCAGTTGGCACAGACGCCAGGCCGCCAGCTGCGGGATCTCTATGGCGTGGAGCGGCGCGAAACCCTGCCCGTCCCAGCTTCTCCGCCGCGCCGTCCGACGCCTGCTCCATCGGCGCCGGCTGCGGCGCCACCGGCCCCGGAACCTGCCCCCGACGGAGTCCTCATCATTCGCGGCAATCAGAAAACGCTCGAGCCGCTCGAGTCGAAAGTGGGTGTGAAATGAAAACCGGGCGGCATTTCCCGATCTATTTCCTGGCATGCGCAGGCGTGCTCCCGTTGCTGCGGCTGGCGGCCGCGCCGCCCGATGCCGAGGAGCTCACCCTGACACTCGGCACGGGCATCGTCATCGATTGCCCTGATGCCATCGCACGAGTTGCAGCGAGTACCCCTGAAGTCGTGGATGCCGTCACCGCGAGCAGCCGGGAGGTGCTGTTCCACGCCAAAGGATTGGGCAAGGCCACATTGGTTGTCTGGTCCAAATCGGGGCAGCGGAAAACATACAACGTTACCGTGGAGCCGAACCTCGAGCCAATGCGCAAGTTGCTACGCGAAACCTTCCCCGAGGAAGAGATCGACGTTCGAGCAACTCGTGACTCGCTGGCGTTGATCGGCCGCGCCAGCAGTCAGGCCGTAGCCGATCGCGCCGTAGCGCTGGTGTCTGCTTCTGTGAAGGGTACGGTCAGCAATCTGCAGATTGCGCCTGCCGGTGCGGAAAACCAGATATTACTGCACGTGCGGTTTGCCGAGCTCAACCGCTCGGTCGTAAGCGAATTCGGCATCAACCTCTTTTCCACGGGCGCCGGTAATACACCGGGAAGGATCGGCACCGGACAATTTGCCGCTCCTGGTCTCTCGAACGTGACCGGCACGATTCCCGGAACCGCCGCCGGAACTACGACAACGTTTTCCTTCTCCGATCTCCTCAATATCTTCGCTTTCCGGCCGGACCTCAACCTGGGGGCAGTGATTCGCGACTTGCAAACCCGCGGGTTGGTTCAGATTCTTGCCGAGCCCAATCTGGTGGCCACCAGCGGCAAAGAGGCCAGCTTCCTGGCAGGAGGAGAATTCCCCGTTCCTGTAGCGCAAGGTGGCGCTACGGCGGGGGCCATCGCGGTCCAGTACCACGAATTCGGCATCCGGCTTTCGTTCACCCCGCTGCTCACCGCGCATCATACGATCCGCCTGCATGTGAAACCCGAGGTCTCTTCGCTCGACTGGGCCGATGGCGTCACGCTTTCCGGATTCCGCATCCCGGCGCTCACCAGCCGCCGCGTCGAGACCGACATCGAACTCGGCGAGGGTCAGAGTTTCGTCATCGGCGGACTAATTGACGACCGCCTGGTGGAGAACCTCGCGCAGGTTCCCGGTTTGGCTCACATTCCTCTGCTAGGAGCCCTATTCAAAAGCCGGTCCGAAACCAAGTCCAAAACGGAGCTGCTCGTGCTGGTGACTCCGGAAACGGCGGTTCCGGTTGCCCGCCGCCCGGGCGGCCTCGTCATGCCCCAGCCGTTCCTGGGCCGCGTCGAGGAAAAGAAGGCCCATCCATGACGGCTAGCCGGCCCGAGGCAGGCGAACTCAGTTGGGAGCAGCGTTTGCTGCGTAATGCGTCCCGTAAAACCGCGCTCAAGCCCGAGTATCAGGAACTCAAGTTCACCTTACATCGCAAACTCCTCGACCAGATCAACCTGGACAGTCTGGCAAGTATCGATAACAGCCGCATTCAATCCGAAGTCCGCCAGGCGGTGCTCCGGATCGTGGAGAACGAGCCTACCCTGCTCACTGGTCCTGAAAAGCAGCAGATTAGCGAAGAAGTATTGCACGAAGTATTCGGCCTGGGACCGCTCGAACCGCTGCTCCAGGACCCCTCCATCTCCGACATCTTAGTGAATGGCTGCAAGCAGGTTTACATCGAGCGGCGTGGAATTCTGGAAGCAACGAGTGTGCGCTTTCACGATGACTCGCACCTGTTGCGCATCATCGACAAAATCGTCTCGCAGGTAGGCCGGCGCGTGGACGAATCCAATCCCATGGTGGACGCGCGGTTGAGTGATGGTTCGCGGGTCAACGCCATCATTCCGCCCCTGGCTGTCGACGGGCCGCTCTTGTCGATACGGCGTTTCGGCACGGACAAACTCATGCCGGCGGACTTGGTAGACAAAAAATCCGTTACGCCCGGAATGATTCAATTGCTGGAAGCGGCTGTCCGGGCGCGGCTCAATATCATCGTTTCCGGCGGCACGGGCGCGGGCAAAACTACGCTGTTGAATGCGCTTTCCGCCTTCATTTCTCCCAAAGAACGCATCGTGACTATCGAGGACGCGGCCGAATTGCAGCTCAAACAGCCTCATCTGGCGCGCTTGGAGACGCGGCCCGCCAACCTGGAAGGCCACGGCATCGTGCGCCAGCGGCAGTTGCTAGTGAACAGCCTCCGTATGCGGCCGGACCGCATCATCGTTGGCGAGGTGCGCGGCGAGGAAGCCTTGGACATGCTGCAAGCCATGAACACGGGCCACGACGGATCGCTGACAACGGTCCATGCGAACAGTCCTCGGGACGCGGTGTCGCGTTTGGAGGTTATGGTCTCGCTGGCCAACGCCAACATGCATCTCGCGGCCATCCGCCAACAGATCGCAGCGGCCGTGCACATCGTAGTCCAGGCGGCGCGCTTAAGCGACGGCACGCGGCGAGTCGTGAACATCACCGAGGTAACCGGCACTGAAGGAGATGTGGTCACCCTGCAGGATATTTTCGTTTTCGAGAAACGCGGGGTTTCGCCGGAAGGTAAAGTCATCGGACGGTTTGCGGCCACGGGCATTCTTCCCAAATTCAACGAGAAGCTGATCGCGGCCGGAATCCAGTTGCCAGTCGATCTTTTCGACGAGATCGTTTCCCTGGAGGCGGCATGATCATCCTGGTCTTTCTGGTGGCCTTGCTGACCAGTATTCTGAGCTACCTGCTGATCTCGCGGCGCATGACACGCAAGGAACGTTCGATCGCGTTAAAGCGTCTGGCAGGGGAGAATCCGGCTAAGAAACATGTGCGAGGGTCGCAGCCACCGGTATTGATACAAATGGCCGACGAGGTTCGGGGACGGCTTGCCATGTACTTGCTGGAGCGCCTCCGGTTGAAGCAGGCGGCCCGGCGCTGGCTGGAAACGGCCGGATTGAAGTGGGGCGCGGCCGGGCTGACTCATCGTTCGGTGGCTTTCTTTCTCGCCGGATTTCTCGTAGTTACAATTCCAACCCGCAACACATCCCCCAACGTCGCCCTGTTGGCCGGCGCCATCTCGGGCTCCCTCCCCCTGGTCTACGTACGGAAAAAGGGTGCTCGGCGGATACGGAAATTCGAAGAGCAATTTCCCGATTGTTTGGAGTTTATCTCCCGGTCGATGCGCGCCGGCCACGCTTTCTCGGTGGCGCTCGAAATGGTCCATCACGAGTTTCCAGAACCATTGTCCGGAGAGTTCCGCCGCACCTTCGAAGAGCAAAACCTCGGCCAACCCCTGGAGATCGTGCTCCAGAAACTCGGGCAACGGATCCCCTCGATGGACGTTCAGTTCTTTATCTCAGCCGTGCTGCTCCAGAAACGCACCGGCGGAAACCTGGCCGAACTGCTGGACAAGCTGGCACACATTATTCGCGAGCGCTTCAAGCTGCGGGGGCGCATCCGCGCGCTCAGCGCCCAGGGACTCATGTCGGGCCGTATCCTGGCCGCGATTCCGGCGGGCGTAGGCGTTTTGATGTTCATGGTGAACCCGAGTTACGCCCGGTTCTTTATCGACGATCCGGTGGGTCATGAACTGCTCGCCGGCGCGTTGGCCATACAATTCATCGGATACCTGATCATCCGCAAGATTGTCACCATTGAGGTTTAGCGTTGCTCTTCCTTGTTACGGCTTTGATCTTTCTGTCGATTACGGCGGTCACGGCGTTTGTCGGCTTGCGCTTATGGAACTGGCGGGAACAGGCGATCGATCGGATCGCGCCGCAGAAGCCGACGGTTTCGGGCTTTCTTCCCTCGCCGAGCCTCATCTGGCGCGAACTGGTCGATCGTATCGGAACCTTTGCACCGGCCTCCCCCAAGGATCTCCCACTGCTAAAACGCCGGATGATCCGCGCGGGCTTTCGCGACCCGCAGGCAGTGCGCTTCTTCTATGGCACAAGGGCCGTCTCCACGGTTGCTCTGTCTGCCATCGGTATTATTCTGGCCTTTCGATCGGGGGCATCCGCCGAAAACCTGGTTCTGCTGATCGCGGCCGCGGTGGTCGCCGGGTATCGCGCGCCCATGCAATATCTCCTGTTCCGTATCCGCCGCCGCAAGCGCTCCATCGAGCGCGGACTGCCTAACGCTTTGGACTTGATGGTGGTCTGTGTCGAATCGGGGCTGGGGCTGGACCAGACCATTTTGCAGGTGGCCAAAGAACTACAGTTCGCGTACCCCGAGATCTGTGACGAATTCGCACTCATCAACCTGGAGATGCGCGCCGGGAAGCGCAGAGTGGAAGCGCTGCACAACCTCGCGGACCGCACCGGCGTGGACGAACTGAAAAAGCTGGTGGCCGTGTTGGTGCAAACCGATCGTTTCGGAACCAGCGTGGCGCAGTGCCTCCGCGGGCATTCCGAATATATGCGGATTATGGCCCGGCAACGCGCCGAAGAGCGCGCTGCAAAGCTCGCCGTCAAATTGGTTTTTCCGATCTTCTTCTGCGTCCTCCCATCGTTGTTTGTGGTGACGCTCGGCCCCGTGATTACGCGGCTGGTCAGGGATCTTCTCCCTATGATCGAAAACATGTAATCTGCCGATGAGTAAGGCAAGAAAGGAGAGCTGGAAATGGATCCGACTGTGATTCGAATCGTCTGTGCGGCGGTTGCTGTGGCGTTTGGGATCTTGATTCTTAGGCGGCGCCGCGGCCGCAACACCGAGTAGCCCCAATGCTATCCTGCCGGGGCGCGGTCTTCCGGAACACCTCCGCGCCCTGCTTACCTCACCATCACCCGCAATTGGTTGCTCTCGACGCCGCCGATCCTGACTGAAAACTCCGTTTCGGCTTCCGGCATGTCTTGCGGAAGGACCACCTGTACCATGGCGATTCCGGTCATGCCAGGAGTGGCGCCGGCAAATTCCGGCGTCAGCACGCGCCCGGATACAAGAACCTCCAAAGTGTCAGTCACTGGGTCCGGCGGGCTGGCCGGTACGCGGAATCCGTCCAACAACTTGAAGACGTAGGGACCGAAGCCGGTTCCGTACAGCACTACGCGCTCGCCGGAATGCGCAGGCGAATCGGGAGTGATGGCGCTTCCGTCTGCGTGGGTAGACGTGAACAGCCCCGGGACGTGGCTTTCCACAGTGAAATCGGCGCTCCGAACCGGCGCTCCCTCCCGGTACAATTCCAGCTTGTAGGCGCCAGGCTCCAGGTCTCCGGCCATTTGAAAATTGATCTGGCCCGGTGAGACATAGAGGAGAGGCATCAACCGTCCGGCACAACGAATACTGACGCCCCCCAAGGACTGGGGCAGCGGATCGGCTGTGCTGCCTGCTGTCACGCCGGCAAGCTCCGCTCCAAATAAAGAAACAATGGACCCCGGCGCCACGGCCGTGGTGTCGCCCGCCGCGCTGGATACGCGTAACCGCGGGGGAGCCGGTGGCAGCGCTTGCGCCGCCGCCCTTACGGAGTGAGGCGCATTCATTACCAGGCTGGCAGGATTGTTTGTGCCCGCCAAGTCCAACTCCCAACCCTGAAACTGCATGCCTGACGCGGGCAGAAAAGCGAGAGCCACAGACGTACCGGCGGGGTAAAAGCCGTCGGCCGACGAAGGTGTGGCCTGCCACGATCCGCTATCGGCCGGCCGGCTCGCGAGGGTGAGGCGATACCAGGCGCTGTACCGGGCTGTCACCCTGCGAAAGCCGGCCGAAGCTTGGAGTGAGCCTCCTTCGGCTCCTTCCCAACCTTCGAACTGATAACGCACACCGTCTCCTCCAGGTAGAGCGGGCGGCGCGACCAGCCGCACGCTCGCTCCCACGGCGCGCTCGATTTCGCAAGGAGTGATGCAATCGGCCCCATCCACTGTCACGGGCACGCCGTTAGGCACACTTTCCATGCGGATCCGGCTGAGCGGGTTGTAGACCGCGGTCACACGGATCCCACCGTCCGCCTGTTCCGGCGCCAGTTGGATGGTCTGCTGCGCCGGTGCGCCGTTGGACCAGGCGCGAAATGTCCACGGCGCGCCGGTGGCATCGATTTGATGTAAGGGCGCAGCCAGGGTGTGAGTGTCGCCTGCACCCCAAAAGAAATCCTTCGGGGTCGTGACATCTCCACCATCCACTTTTACGGAAAGGCCAGGCGGCTCCGTTGCCACCAAGGTCTCGACCGCCCGTACAAATCGGGCTTCCACGGAGTCCGCCGTTGTCATTGGCGCTACCGAATACGAGTGATTCAACAGACCGCCGTCACTCCACGACTGGAAAACCCACGTACGTCCGTGGTTATCTCTCTGAGGCGTAACTACGCCGAGATCGTGCCGGGTGTCGAATCCCCATTCCAGCGTCACCGGGGCAAACACAACAGTCCGGTCGGCCAGGAGTTGCAGCCCCTGGGGTGAACTACTCAACTGGATCTTGCGCGCCGGGGAAAAACGCGGATACACGGTGACCGGCGCATTCACAACGAACGAATACAGCGGCCCCAGGCTTCCGCCTCCCTGCCACCAGCCCGCAAATACGTAACCGGTATTGGGAACCGCCTCGACAGCCACCGTCACCCCCGCATCGCACCAGACGTCTGTATTTCCGGGAAAAGGAACCTGGCCCACCCACACGGTGCCGGGAGAGTTGCAAGGTTGATCGGTGCACGGGTAAAAGCTAAGGGTAATCGCGTATTGGGTTTTCAGGTCGGCGTTATACCACGTAATGCGCGGATCCGCCGTGATCACGACTTCGTTGGAGGGAGAACTCAGCGGTCCCGCCGAACTTTGCCACCAGTTGAAGAAATACCGGGTTTTCAAAAGCAGCGGTGAATACGTCAGCGGATCGATGCGCAGCGTGTGCTTGCTTCCGGCCGGCCAGGCAAAAACCGCGTTCCCGCTAACCCACTGTTGATCCACCTGAAACAGAACATCGGGACCGGTTGCCGATACGCGGGTCATCGCCACGCTGCTGTCTGCTGGCAAAACCGCCGGGAACAGGATGGTCAGCAACCACGCCTTCGCCCTGAGACAGTTACCCAACCTTCTCTTTGTTTGGTCGCGCACTCTGTTGAAACTTATCGACTCCTCCGATAAGAGTCTTATGCGGCTGCAAAAGCATAAGGCCCTGGCCCGAGTTGTTTGGATCGCCGGAACCATGGCCAGTCTGGTACCCGGGTACGCCGCCAGTGCCGGCAACGTAATCGCCATCGCCGGTGAAGCATCCGATATCGCACTCGACGAGCCCCGCGGACTTCTCTACATTGCCAATTTCACTGCGGGCCGGATCGATGTAATGTCACTGGCGGACAACACGATTCATAGTTCGCTCCACGTGGCGCCGGCGCCTTCTTCGCTCGCCCTGTCGCCGGACGGGCGCTACCTGGTTGCAACCCATTTCGGGAACGTACAACCGCCCGGATCGCCCAGTAATGCCATCAGTATCGTGGACCGTGTCAGCAATGGCCGGCAGACGTTCGCCTTGGGTGACCCGCCCCTGGGTGTCGCGTTCGGCGCCGACGGACTGGCGCTGATTGCTACAACTACACAGTTTCTTCTGCTGGATCCTGCCAGCGGACGGACCGATTTCGTCAGCACGGTAGCGAACGTAACCGCCAATAGCATTCCCGCTGCACCAGGTACACCGCCGGTGCAGATCGTAGCGGCAGCCCTGGCAGCTTCCGCCGATGGCCGCTTCATTTTTGGTTTGGCGGACACCATCCGTTTCCGCTACGATGTAGCCTCCCGCCAGGTTTCCGTAACCGGGTACACGGCCACGCCGGCATTAGGTCCCCGGGTGGTCAGCGCGGCGAAAGATGGTTCCTATTGGGCGGCCGGGTGGGCGATGTTCAGCCGGACCGGCGTATTGCTGGCGCAATTTCCGAATGCCGCCGGCCTCCTCGCTGTTGGATCGCACGCCATCGATTCCGCGGCCGGCACAATATACGCCCAAATTCCCGATGCCAATGCCGCGCCCGGAGCTCCGCCCGTCCTATACATCTCCGATGCCGATAATCTGACGGTCCGCGAAAAGCTGCAACTTCCCGAAAACCTCGCGGGACGGGCTGTGCTGGATAAGACCGGCTCGACTCTATACGCCGTCTCCGACAGCGGCGTCCTGGTCCTTCCGGTGGGCTCCTTGAACCGGATGCATCGCCTCACGGCCGATCGCGAAGATCTGCTCTTCCGTGGGAATTTCTGCCAGCGTGGAGCGATCACGAAGTCGTTTCAGATCGTCGACCCCGGCGGCGGACAGACAGATTTTGCGCTCACGACGGATCTGGCCGGCGTGACGATCACGCCGAGTTCCGGGCGTACCCCCGCCACTGTACGGGTTCAGATCGATCCCAGCGTGTTTCAGGGTAGCCGGGGTACCGCCTCAGGCCTTTTGAGTATCAGCTCCTCGGAGGCCGTCAACCTGCCCGATCCGGTTCGGCTTCTGGTAAATAACCAGCGCCCCGATGAGCGTGGTTCGGCCACGGACGTTCCTGGCACTTTGGTCGATTTGCTGGCTGATCCCGTGCGCGATCGATTCTACGTGTTGCGGCAGGATCGCAACCAGCTCCTGGTGTTCGACGGCTCGAGTATGGCCCCCGTCGCCACGTTGCGAACCGGCAACACACCCACGCGCATGGCCATCACCTTTGACCGCAAATTTCTGCTGGTGGGCCATGACAACTCGCAAATCGCATCCGTTTACGATCTGGATACCTTGACGCCGCTTGCTCCCGTTGCATTCCCGCACGGCCACTACCCTCGTTCCATTGCTTCCTCGGGGGGCTCGATTCTGGCATCCTCCCGGGTTGCCGGTGGTCCAAACACAATCGACAGGATCGATCTGGCGTCGCGCACCGCTTCGACTCTGCCAACCCTGGGCGTTTTCCAGAATTCCATCCACCTCGATACAGTCCTGGCGGCCACACCCAACGGAGCTTCGATACTTGCCGCTTCCGCCGATGGAACAGTTATGCTCTACGACGCGGGCACGGACCTGTTCACAGTATCGAGGAAGATCGGAACGACCTTGGCCGGGGCCTATGCCACCTCGAACGATGGCTGGTACGCGGCGGGCAACAGCCTGCTGAATGCCTCTTTGGTTCCGGTCACCACCTGGAATGGCGCGGAGTTTCTGGCCGGTTTCGCGTTTATCGACGGTCAAGGGCTGCGCGTGACGGGCTCGCAAGCGCCGGCGCCCGCCTCAGCCTCGCTCGCGCGTGTCGATCTGACAACCGGGAGCCAGCTGCGCTCTACACGCCTGGCGGAATTGCCGCTCACTTCCGCGGTGAGCTCTGTGTTTACCCGCGCTGTGGCGCCCCTGTCCAATCGCCAGGCCATGGTTGTCCTCACCACCTCCGGCTTCACGGCCGTCGCATGGAGTTTTGACGCGGCAGTCGTGCCGCCCTCGATCGCGCGCGTCGCGAATGCCGCCAGTCTGAGCAGCCTGGTTGCTCCAGGGTCGCTGATTTCCGTGTTTGGCGCGAATTTGAACCCGACCAACATTGCCACCTCTGAGATTCCTCTGCCCACCGCAATCGGCCAATCCTGTCTTACAGTCAACGGCGCAGCAATTCCGATGCTGTTCGCATCGCCTTCGCAGATCAACGCCCAGCTGCCAATCCATCTGGAAGGCCGGGCGACGATGACGCTCTACACACCGGGCGGCGCTAGCGACGACTATTACCTCAACATACAATCGGTCGCGCCCGGAATCTTTCAAAGCGGCGCCGCCGGCTCACTGAGTGGCATCCCCGTCGTGGTGAAGGCGAGCAATCAGGAACTGGTAACACCGTCGAACCCGATTCACTCCGGTGACATCATCAGTATCTATGCAACCGGGCTCGGAGCGACTTCTCCCGAAGTAGACAGCGGCCTTCCTGCCCCCGCTGCACCGCTTGCGATCGCGGTGGTTGCCCCTGAGGTACGGTTAGGCGGCATGCCGCTGGCTGTGAACTATGCCGGTTTGGCGCCCGGCGAGGTAGGCATTTACCAGATTAACGCGCAGGCGCCAGGAAAACCGCCAGTGGGAAATCAAGTCCCCCTGACCGTTACACAATCCGGCGTCAGCACATCTGTGAACGTGCGCGTGATCGATTGAAAGGAGATTGCGTGTATTCAATTCGTTGGATCTGGCTGTTCGTAGCGTTCTGCTCCGTGGAAGCGCAGCAGCGAGAAATCGGAATCCTCGCCGGTGGCGGATGGGCTGCCGGACTGCCCGTCGTGGGAGCGCAGGCATCCGCTTCTGCGGGTTTCCAGGCGGGAGCCGCGGGAGGTGTGCTCCTCTCGCAAGACCTCTACCGCCATTGGAGCGGAGAAATCCGGTACATGTTCGAGCAGCGTAACCTGCGCATCGCGGCCGGCGGCGTCAGCACCGCGTTCAGTGGCCAGGCGCATGTCGTACACTACGACCTCATCTATTACCTGCGCCCGAGAAAGCAGCATATCCGTCCCTTTATCGCCGCCGGTGGGGGCGTCAAACTCTTTCGAGGCACTGGGGCGGAGGTCGCCTATCGCCCTCTAATGGAATATGCCTACCTGACACGCACTCAGGAGCTAAAGCCGATGCTGACGGCTGGCGGCGGATTTAAGATGCAGCTTACCAGCCGGATGCTGCTACGCGTCGACCTCCGCGACCAGATTACCCGCTTTCCCCGCAAGCTGATCGCACCGGCTCCGGGCATGAAACTGGATGGCTGGTTGCACGATTTCGTTCCCACCGTCGGCCTGGATTGGCTTTTTTGACGCTACGGCCGGTTGATCAGGCTCGCAACGTAGCCCGCGCCGAAACCGTTATCGATGTTTACAACTGTTACGTTGCTCGCGCAGCTATTCAGCATGCCCAATAGTGCCGCAAGCCCGTGAAAGCTCGCCCCGTAGCCCACACTGGTCGGTACGGCTATGACCGGACACGACACCATACCCCCGACCGCACTCGGCAAGGCGCCTTCCATGCCGGCGCACACCACGATGACCCGTGCCTCGGTTAGCCGTTCCCGGTAATGCATCAGGCGGTGAAAACCGGCCACCCCCACGTCGTGAATAGGAGTTACTTCGTTACCCATCACCTCTGCGGTGACCTGCGCCTCCTCCGCCACCGCGATATCGCTGGTGCCTGCGCACAGCACAGCGATGAATCCTCTTCCTTTGGGCACCCGATCCCGCCAGAAACGAATTGCGCCGGACATCGGAAAGTATTCACCGCCCACGAGTTGCTGGCACACCGCGGTAGCGCAGTCGCGATCCGCGCGCGTAATGAGCACGTTCGGGGAATTCTCCAACAGTTGCCGCGTGATCGCAATGACCTGCTCCGGGGTCTTTCGCTGGGCAAACACAACCTCGGGCATGCCGTGGCGCAATGCCCGGTGATGATCGATTTTGGCGAAGCCCAGGTCTTCGAAAGGCAGGTGGCGCATCCGCCCCATCGCCGACTCTACGTCCACCGCCCCGGCGCGTACCTCTTCCAGGAGTGACCGGAGTTGGTCTGGAGTCATGTCGCCAGAATATCAGATGACCTGATTCCACCGGTCCGGTCGTACCTGGGGCATCCCTGATTTACAGGATACGAGATGTTACCAAAGTACCACCGGATGCCAGCACGAATTTAGAGCTTTCAGCCTATTGTTGGTAATAAACCCTTTCCGCATGATATGAGCAGGATGAAACTAGAAAAAAACAAAATCGGAGGGCAGTTTTTCGGAGGACCATCGGACCGCAGGGAGAGCAGCCGCTTTCCTGTTAAGGAAGAGGTGCGGTACAGGGTACTCCAGTCCAAAACAGTGCAGATGACTGGTGCGGGAAAGACTCTCGACATGAGCAGCGGAGGAATTCTCTTCACCACGAATGAACCGTTACAACCGGGCCGCTTGGTGGAGATCTCAGTGAATTGGCCGGCCCGCTTGGATGGCACGTGTCTGCTGCAATTAGTCGCCACGGGACGCGTGGTTCGGTCAGACGCCGGGGCGGCAGCCGTGCGCATCGAACGCTACGAGTTTAAGACCCGGGCCTCCCAAGCCCTGGCTGCGAGCGCCTGATCCCCAAAGATAATTAACGCCCTAGCTGTCGCGGTGTACCGTATCCGGAGAAAACGCGGGCAGACATACCGCTATGTACTCGGCGCCTGAGTTGTCGGGTGTGCTGTAGCGGACCCACTCGCCGCGATGCGCAATCACTGCTTGGCCCGCGGCAACATCCATCGTCCCGCCCGCGTGCTCCACGCGCAGCACGCCCTGTAACACAACCGTGAACTCGTCGAACTCGGGCGCCTGCCCGGGTTCCTCCCAGCCCGCGGGGCTATGCATGTGCGCGATGCTGAGTGCGTGCGTAGCCGAGTTCACCCTCCCAATGTATTCCTCAATTAATTTGGGCTTGGTACCCGCAGCTTCGACGCGCACCGGCTGGCTGATCAGTGTAGGCACGTGCTTCCTCCTCAACGTGTCATGGTAACAGGGGCGTGACTAAAATCGGACTTGCCGTAGAGTTCCAGCCACCGGTATACTGGCATTTTCGCTGAGTTGTTTATGACGGCGAGAGATGACTTTGACCCCTTGGCGCCTCAACGCGAGGCAGCATTCTTCTATGGGCTTTTCCTGCGCGGCCACGATGTGGAAACTCTCCGTCAGGATATTGACGTGCCTCGTTCCATGATGGACAAGTGGATGAAAGCGCGGGATTTTGAATCTTCTTTTCGGGAAGACCTGCAACGCCTCTATCTTTATCGCAAGCAGGTGCTGGCGATCTTCGACGGCCTGGTCCTCAACGAGCAAAACCGCCCCCGCCTTCAGTAGCCCCCGGTACCAATTCTTACAGCACGACCAGTCTGTGGTCCGGACACTCCAAATCCACAGCCCGATAAAGCTGTGCCGCGAGATCGAGGCCCTGTTTGGCCAGGAACGGGAGAATCGAATAGATGCGCTCCTGGAGGTGCCGCTCCGGGTAAATCAGGCCGTACAGCGATGCTGCATCCCGCGCCGCGCGGGCATCGCGCCGCAGCGCTTCCCGGCCGGTCTTACGCTCGATCTTTCCAAGCTGGTAGCGAATTTTGCGGCCGCTCCGCTCGAGTGCAATGCCCAATGTCGGATCGAAAGGGGCCACTTCGGCTTCCAGCCGGGCCAGGGCGGCTTCGAGCGTCGTAGTCGTCTCGTGTATGGCCGTTTGCAATTGGGGAGGAACCAGTTTGGCCGAAATCCGCTCGCGCAGTACCTCTTCCCCATGGAAGAAATCCGGCAATGTCAGACCGTATCGCGCCAGCAATTTGTCGCTGCGTTCGTCCAGCAGCGTAAAACCGGTTCGCGGTATCGCCACCGGCATGCGTCCCAAAAGTTCCCGGTAGATTATTTCCGACTGTGCCAGGTAAGCAACCTCGGCAGGGCCGCCAACGTAAGCGGCGGTTGGCAGCATGGAATCCTGCACGACAGGCCGCAGCAAGGCGTTGGGAGATAACGATGCGGCTCGTGCGAGCAATTCCTCCGGTTGCAGCCGGGGGCCGTTGAGTACGTACTCGCGTCCATGCCTGCGGAGCGCCAGGCGTCTTCCATTCTCCAGTAAGAAAACCAGGGAGGTGTGGTCTTCCACGTGAACCTGCGCGTGGTATCCGGCTGCCTTAAGCTCCTCGTTGCGTGCCAGCAGCCCGGTTGTCAGGTCGGGCATCGCCTCCACGGCGGCGCGCAGGCACGGGGCTGCCAACTCCCGGAAAGCCGGCAGCATCGGATTTACTTGGAGCACGTCGAAATGCCCCAGGAGCTTCCGCAACAGCTCGCCGAATGCATTCCCCATGGTGTTTCCGGGGCGGTAGCACTCCTCCACTGCGTCGGTGACTTCCTCGCCGAAAGGCAAGCCGCGCAGATGGGCGCGCAATTCCCGCACTGGAGGAGTGGCTAGAGCCACTTCACCCACCGGCTGCGCGGCGGCCGAACGCCTCATTTCCAGCTTGGCAGGGCGATGGTCGCTATCAAACACCCAAACGTGATTCACTTCGGCAAAGTCATGATCCTCGGTCGCGAGCCAGAAGACCGGTACCGCAGGCACTCCCCGCGCGCTCAACGTTTCGGCCACCTTCACCGCAGTGAGCGCTTTATAAATGGTGTACGCGGGACCCGAGAACAGACCTACCTGTTGTCCGGTGACTACCGCGACTGTGCCCGGCTGCGCCAGGAGTTCCAGGGAGGGAGTCTCCGGATTCTGCAACCGTAAAGCGGCGACCAGAGCTGCCCGCTTTTCTGCGGGGAATTCGACTTCCCGGGCGGCCGTAAGAACCGCATCGATATCGTGAAGCCGGTTGCCATAGAATGCTGCGGCTCGATCCGGACGATACAGCACGTCCGCGAAAAGCGGTGAAGTATGGGGCAATTCGGTCTGGCGGACGCAGCTACAGTGCATGCAGACGATCAGCTTACCAGATGCCGGGGGCCGCCCGTGGGATGCAATGGATGCATCGCAACTTCTCCTTTTTACCCGCCAGGGACTTGGGCTACGCACTGGTAGAATAAATAGGTTTGTTCGCCAATGCGCAACATCATTATTCTCGGTGCCCAGTGGGGCGATGAGGGCAAGGGGAAAATCGTCGATGTTTTCTCCGAGAAGTTCGATATCGTCGCCCGCTATCAGGGTGGCCACAACGCGGGGCACACTGTTTTCATCGGCGACCGGAAATTCGTACTGAAGCTGATTCCCAGCGGCATTCTACGGCCGGGCAAGCAGGCGGTCATCGGAAACGGGCTCGTGATCGATCCGGCCGCTCTCGTTGCGGAAATGGATTCCCTCGAAAAGGCCGGGCTGCCTGTCTCCGGCAACCTGTTCATCAGCAATCGCGCGCATGTCTTATTCCCAGCCCATCGCATGATGGAGAAGATGTCCGAGGCGCGGCCCGGGCGCGTCTCTATCGGAACTACGTCCCGCGGCATCGGTCCCTGCTATGAAGACAAAACCGCGCGACGCGGCATCCGTGTGGCCGAACTGCTCGACCCGGAGACGTTCCGCGCCAAGTACGACGCCGTGATGGAGGAGAAAATCGCGATCGCCAAGGCGCTGGATATCTCTGAAGAGCTGGATCTGGCCGGCGTGTATCGTGAGTACGAGCGAATTGCCGAGCGCATCCGGCCCATGGTGTGCGATACCGCGGTGCTCCTCAATGACGCCATCCGGCAGGGCAAGAGCGTTCTGTTCGAGGGTGCGCAGGGCACAATGCTTGATATCGATCACGGCACGTACCCGTTCGTGACATCCTCCAGCGCGAGCGCCGGCGGAGCCTGCACCGGAACCGGTGTCGCGCCGACTCGCATCAGCGCGGTCATCGGAGTTTCCAAAGCGTATATCACGCGTGTGGGCGGAGGTCCGTTTCCGACCGAGGTGCTGGATGGCGCGGGAGATCGCATTCGGCAGCGCGGTAATGAGTTCGGCTCCGTTACTGGGCGCCCGCGCCGCTGCGGCTGGTTCGACATTCCGCTGCTTCGCTATACGGCTGCCATCAATGGCTTCGATAGCCTGGTTGTCACGAAGCTCGATGTGCTCGACGAGTTCGACAATATCCCCGTCTGCGTGGCCTATCGTTCCGGAAAAAAGGAGATCACCGCGATTCCTCCGACCGTGGCGGAAATGCAGCAACTCGAGCCGGTATACGAGTGTCTGCCCGGCTGGAAGGTCTCGACGTTTGGAATTTCTTCCTACGAACAACTACCGGCGGCCGCCCGGGAATATCTGGAGTTCCTGGAGAACCGTACTGGCGTAGAAGTCGGCTGTATCTCCACCGGCCCGGAGCGCAATCAAACGATCGTCAAGCCAGGATCGCGTTTTCAGGATTTAGTGAGATAGCGCCGCGGCCGCCGCCGCAGCGCTTTCCCCGCCTTCCGGTTTGGCCAGGTATTGAACGATCAGCGAGATCCGCCGGTTGGAGGAATCCTCGGGTGCTTTTGGCTTGCGCAGTCGCTGATCGGCATAGCCGCGCACCTGGGTTACCTGTTGCGCGGAGATCCCATTCTGTTGCATGAGCCGCCGGGCAGCGTTGGCGCGGTCCGTGGAAAGTTCCCAATTGCCGTAATTGGTGCCTGAGGCAAAAGGCTTCGAGTCGGTGTGGCCTTCGATGGAAAGTTTGTTCGGCAGATTCCCAACCTCGTGCGCCAATTTGATCAGAATGTCTTTACCCGTGTCGCTGGGAGCGGCAACGCCGCTCTGAAAAAAAGTTCCGGTGTCCGATTCCAGCAGTTCAATCCGCAATCCTTCCGGGGTGATCGTCATTTCGATCTGGTCCTTGAGTTTTTCGAAATTGATGCTCTTGCGGATGGCCTGTTGCAATTCCTCCTTCAGCTTGTCCATGTTTTGCCTGGTGAGGGTGAAACTGTCGCCGGCGCCGGTCTGCCCTGAACCGACCATCTTCGATGTCCCGGTGGGATCTTTGAAGTAGCCTCCCACCGCTTCCTGAATCTGTTTGCTGCTGTTCATTAGCCAGAGCACAATGAACAGCGCCATCATGGCAGTTACAAAATCGGCGTAAGCCACCTTCCAGGCTCCGCCGTGGTGTCCCGTATGAGCCGCCTTCTTCTTGATTACGATAGGGGTCGGGTTGGCCATGCGCTTATGCCGCCTCGGCCGCCGGGGCCTGCGCGTCACGATTGCGGCAGGTCGTTTCCAGTTCCGTAAACTTCGGCCGTGCGTTCCCCGGAATCGAGCGTCGCCCGATCTCGACAGCGAGCAGCGGCGGGATCCCCTTGTTAAATGCTGCCAGCGTGACGCGCAGCATTTGGTAATACCAGCGCTCCGCCTCAGCTGTCTTGGACAGGCTGGATGCCAGTGGTCCGATCAGACCATAACACAGAAGGATTCCCAAAAAAGTTCCGACCAGCGCTGCCGCTACTTTATGGCCGATCTCTTCCGGTTTTCCGCCTAAAGCCCCCATCGTAATCACGACCCCGAGAACCGCCGCCACGATTCCCAGGCCCGGCAGCGAATCCGCCACGGCCGTTAGCGCGCTCACCGGCTCTGCCGCCTCGTGATGATGGGCCTCGATGTCTGTCTCCATCATCTGATCCAGATCGAACGGGTCCACGCCGCCGATCATCATGGTGCGGAGAGTATCGCAGATGAAATCGCGGATGTGATGATCTTTGAGAATCGCGGGATGGCTACTAAACGTCTTCCCTTGTTCGGGATTCTCCACCTCGCTTTCCAGAGAGGTCAGTCCGCCGCGCCGCGCCTGGTCGAATAGATCGTAAAGCAGTTTTAACGATTTGAGATGCCACTGTTGATTGTACCGGCCGCTGCCGAGAGCGGCTACCAAACCTCCTACAATCCGAGTCAGGATCCGCGGAGGATTGGCAATCAGCACTGTGCCTATAGCCGCACCGCCGATGATGACCAGTTCCGCCGGCTGCATCAAAACCAGGATCTGGCCCTTCTCCATCAAGAAGCCGCCTATCACGGCTCCGAAAACAATCACAATGCCGATAATCGCAAGCATATTGAATCTTGTGTTAGATAATCTTTATGTCGCCGTTTCCGGTGCAGCCGCTCAGCGCGTCTGCGGCGCGCGCCACCAGGGAATCAGCGCTGTCCCCCGGCCGTACAGTAGTGCTTCCGATCGAAATCGTTACCGAAAGCCGGTCTCCCCACCAGGAGATCGCGGAGCCGCGAACCATTTCTTGGAGCAATCGGGCGACGCGCGGCGCATTCTCGGGCGGGCAATCCGCCAGGATCGCCAGGAACCGCTCTTCTGCCCAGTGCCCCACGACATCGTTGTCGCGCAGATTACGCCGCAGCGTCGTAGCGACAGCATGCAAAATGCGCTGTACCGCCTGGGGACCGTGCGCGCTGCGAAACTGTTCGAGTTCATCCACGCGGATATTCAGCACGCTGAACGCGCCGCCCTGTTCGGCGAAGTCGGCGAGGAAGGCCCGCAAATAGGATTCCGTGGAGGCGCGGTCAGAAACGCCCGTGCCGGCATCGGCGTGGTTCTCGACTTTTAGCGCAGCCGAATGTAATCCGCATCCGGACGCGGCATGGCATTCCTCGAAACTCTCGGACGCCCCAACGACTGTTCCCTCCGCGTTGCGGACCACAACGGCACGTACTCTTACCGGGATACGGTGTCCCTCCTTATGACGAAGGAATACGACCGCTTCCCTGGGCTTGCCGTCGTGAATCGTTTCTAAGAGCGGGCAGCCGTTGCCGCACAGGACCTGGTCGTTCTCGTCGCAGTGCATCAGCAGGTTGTCCTGGCAAAAGCGCCCGATTACTTCTTGCCGAAGATATCCGGTGATGTTCTCGGCCCCATCATTCCAGAAGAGAATTCGCCGCTCTGGATCCACCACGTAGATCCCATTCCGCAGGCTTTCCAAAATCATCCGGTACTGCTCAGGTTCCACGCGGCCCTCCATCTACTCTTCGGACGCGCCGCGCAAATTCTGTAGCATTGCCAACGTTGGACTTGTGCGTGCATCGGCATTTGCGAATGCGCTCCGCGTTCGCTTCGATACTCTCGGCCGGCCTTCTTTTTGCGCACCCTGACGCTCGCGAACTTGTCCGCCAGTCGATTCGCAATGGAGAGGAGGCGTGGAGGGAAACCGCCGGTTATTCCTGCATCAAGCGTGTGGTCGAGCAGGAGGGCGCCGGGTCCAGAACAGGCTCGGTCGATTTATACGACATCATCCCATTGGGATACGGCGCTGCATTCGAGGAACACGTGCAGCATAACGGTGAACCGCTTTCTCCCGAAGAGCGCCTCCGCATCGGCAAAGAGCTGGAGAAAAAGAGGGCCGAGCCGCCTGCCCTAAAGCAGCGCCATTTCGAAAAAGAAGCCGCCGAACGTTCCTACATGCGCGAAGTGCCGGACGCGTTCGATTTCAAAATCACGGGAGAGGAGTCTCTCCCGACAGGTCCCGCATGGGTCTTAAAAGCCATACCGCGCCCCGGTTACACACCGCGCTCGCGCTATGCTCATGCCTTCGCCAAAATGCGCGGCACGCTGTGGATCGATAAAAAGGACATGCAGTGGGTAAAGGCGGATGCCGAAGCCGCCGAGGGCGTAACGTTCGGACTTTTCCTGGCCCATCTAGCCAGGGGATCGCGCATCACCCTGGAACAGAGGAAACTGCCGGATGGCACGTGGGTGCCGAGCCGCATCACCGTCAGAGCGGAGGCGCGCACCTTCCTCGTCTTCAATCACAATCTCGATCAGGACATTACTTACACCAACTATCGCAAGGCCGAATCGCTCGCGGCAGGCGGCGCCGCGCCGCCACGATAGTCCCCGCGGCTGCACGCGTTATCGTGAAAGATAGCGGATGCATAAAGCCATTATCTTCGACCTCGGAAAAGTACTCATCCCGTTTGATTTTCAGCTCGGGTACAGTGCGCTGGAAAGTTTCTGTCCGTATCCCGCTCCGGAGATCCGCCAGCGCATCCGTGCTACCGGACTGGTAGGTCCCTTTGAGAAGGGACTCCTCGATGCGCCGGATTTTGTGAAACGCCTCTCCGCGGCGCTGGATCTGAAGCTGGATTATGAGGAGTTCTGCCGCGCCTGGAGTTGCATCTTCAACGGCCAGCTTCTTCCCGACAGCCTTCTGGAAGCGCTCGCCCGCCGTTACCGGCTCCTGTTGCTCTCCAACACCAATTCCATTCATTTCGAGATGCTGCGGGAAAATTATGACCTTCTGCGGCACTTTCACGATTGCGTCCTCTCCTATGAAGTGCACGCCGCTAAACCGGAACAGGAGATTTTCGAAGAAGCGATTCGCCGCGCCGGCTGCCTTCCGCAGGAGTGCTTCTTCACCGACGATATTGCCGAGAACGTGGAAGCGGCCTGCCACATCGGTATGGACGCCGTGCAATTCCACTCGCCGGAACAGTTGCAGCAGGAGATGCGGCTGCGAGGAATCGCCTGGTAATCAAAAAAGACCGGGCGTCCAAAGACGCCCGGTGAGGAGCACCTGTAGTCTGCTCGGAGGGACAGATACAGGAGTGGAGGAGCCCGTTACGCTAGCAGCCCACCATGTCCCAGGCTGGCGACTTCCCAGCCTGTGACGTGATAACGCGCGAGGAGAGGAGGCAGCACCAAATCGACCACGTTGGGTTTGGCCGAGCGAAAACAGCCCGGCGCGGAAACAATCGCTACGTCATCCTTGTAGGCCATCAGCATCAGGTTGCCCGGCTCCACGGGAGCCAGAAAGCGCTCTACCTGGGCTCCGACCTTGAGGATGGCCTGCCCGACAATATCTTCCGGTCCGGCCGGCGCAGTGGTCGAAGCCACCAGCACGGCGCAAGGCTTGGAGCGCAACAGATGCTGCAGGCAGCGCGCTACCGAGTTCTCATCCTCGGTGCAGGCCAGCACGAAATTCGCGCTCACGCCGAAACGCTCCAGACGCTGGCGCATGATGTTCTCGAACAACTGCCGCGCGCGCTCGCCGCTGATCGGATCGCTGTACAGAACGCCAATCGACGGCGTACGGATCGGCCGCGCCTGTAAAATCGGGCCTCGCTCTTTGATGGTTCCGATGATCGCATCCAACTGTTCCTTGGCCACCGCGAACGGCGCGCTCTTCACCGTCGCGACCCGCTGTCCGGCGACGGCGTAGCTGTAGTTCAGCGATGTCGCTATCACCACGCTCGCGGTGCAGTTGATCTGCTTAAGCAGTTCGTCGTCCACCAGCACGCAGCAGTTCTCGGTCGTAACCAGGTTGGCGCGCCCGCCGGCCGCCAGGCGAATTTCCAGGCTGCCGCATCCCATTTCGCCCGCTACCGCGCAGACTGCGTCGTCCTCGCCGATCTCTCCTTCTTCCAGCTCCGTGACCCATATGGACTCCATACCTTCGGACTCCAATACGCGAACATCTTCGTCGCTGATCACATGGCCTTTGGCCAGCAGCTTCTTTCCGCCGGGACGGAATACCGTACAGCAAAGGACCCTGCCAGTTGAAGATTTCACATCAACCGTCTGCGCTCTCATGCTTGCCTCACAAGAAGTCGGATCGAATTCTATTTAGGATTTTAATATCCTGATCAGATTCTACATCCGCTAAGTCGCTGATTTGACGAAAATATCTGCGGTCTTTTGCGGGAGCGGAGAGCTTCCCCCTTTTGCGGGGATCGCTTAGGAACGGTGTGGTGTAGGCAACTGGATGTAACGCTCTGTATCGCTAACCCAAAGCTGCGGTTGGGCTTGTTCCCAATGCGCGGACTGCAAGACGCGCAGCATCGCGACCTCATCGCAATCGTGGAACTTAGGGCAGCGTAAGCAATCCTTCCAGGCTTTCAGCGGGAGCACGCCCCGCTCCACTACGTGGAAGCCGACCTTGTTGAAGAAATCAACAACATAGGTGAAGGCGAAAACCGCATCGAGCTCGTAAATCTCGGCCTCGGCCACCAGAGCCTCTACCAACCGCCGGCCGGCCCCGTGGCTTTTGGCAGCCTCTGCTACCGCAAGCGAGCGGATCTCGCCCATCGTGGGACTGTAAAAATGCAGCGCCCCACAACCCAGGAACTCACCCCGGCTCTCGATCACGGTGAAGTCGCGGATCGCCTCGGACATTTCGAATTCCGTGCGCGGCAGCATAATGCCTTTTGTGGCGTAGCCATTAATCAGCGCCAGAATGGGCGGAATGTCCCGCATGGTTGCCTTGCGCGTGTGCAGCTCGAGCGCTGTAGAGGCGCGTTCGAGAAAAGCGTCGGCGCGGAGCGCGGAGATCATGCCGCCCTTCCTTCCGTGAGCACCAGGCTGGTACCTAGCGCCTCGCCGTCCAGCAGGCGCGTCAAAATTCCGGCCGCCGCGCCTGGGGCAATGCGCACCTGTTCGACGCCGGCGCGCAGCGCGGCAACGGCCGCGTTGAGCTTCGCCTGCATGCCGCCGGTAGCGATTCCTTCCGCAATCAGGTGCTCGCTTTCTGCCACGCTGAGAGTGGGCCGCACATGGCGCGACCCGTCGAGCACGCCTTCCACATCCGTGAGGAAGATCAACTGGCGCGCCCCGAATGCGGCCGCGCACGCCACCGCCATCTGATCCGCATTCACGTTGTAAACCCGACCCTGGCGATCGCCTGCGACACAGGCAACCACCGGCACATACCCATGGGCAGTGAGCAGGTCAAGCAGCGCAGCGTTCGATTTCGTCACCCTCCCCACGGCGCCCAGCGCCGGGTTCATCTGCTCGGCCTCGGTGAGAAGCGCGTCGATTCCGGAAAGGCCCACTGCCAGTGCACCCGCGCGATTTAAACTCGCGACCAATTCGTGATTGACGCTTCCGGCAAAAACTTTCAGCACCGCGTCAAGCGTCTCCTGAGTAGTAACGCGCAACCCATCGACAAAACGGCTCTCCACGCCGCGTTCCGCCAGATACCGCGTCATCTGCTTGCCGCCGCCGTGCACGACGACGACGTCTACGCCCGCGGTGCGCGCAGCCGCGATTTGACCGGCCAGCGCATCCTGCGATTCCCGGGAATCGAGCAGAGTTCCGCCCAGCTTGACCAGAACCTTCACAGGAGCCCCTCGGTTTCCGGATATCCCAACATCAGATTCATGTTCTGGACGGCCTGCCCGGCCGCGCCTTTCACCAGGTTGTCGATCGCGCTTATGACTACCGCCCGCCGGGTGCGCGCGTCAAACACGACGCCGAGATCGCAGAAATTTGTGCGCGCCACACCGCGCAGATCGGGCATGTGTCCCGGATTGAAGATTCTGATGAACGGCTCGTTGGCATACCGCTTCTCGTAAATGTGAATCAGATCTTCGGTCTCGGTCACTCCCGTTGCCCGGAAGTAAATCGTCTCGAGAATGCCGCGATCCAGGGGAAGGAGCTGCGCCGTAAAGCTGAACTCACCTTCTTCGAGACCCGAGATCTGCAACACTTCGGGCACGTGCCGGTGCGTGAGGATGGAGTACGCCGAAAAGTTTTCGGTCACCTCGCAAAAACTGGTCTTCAGGCTAGGCTTGCGCCCCGCGCCGCTCACGCCCGACTTGGCGTCGCACACGATCCCTGCGGCACGGTCCATAACGCCGGCCTCCAGCAGTGGCCGGATTGCAAGGTTCGCTGCCGTCGGATAACAGCCCGGGTTTGCAACCAGCCGCGCGGAAGGAATCCGCTCCCGGCAGAATTCGGGAAGCCCATACGCCGCCTCGGCCAGCAGCGCGGGTTGTGTATGCGGCTCCTTATACCATGCCTGATAATTCTGCGGCGTCCGCAGGCGGAAGGCTCCGCTCAAATCGACAACGCGTGCCCCGGCATCGAGCATAGCGGGAGCCAGTTCCATCGAAACCTCGGGAGGCGTAGCCAGAAACACGAGGTTCAGGCCGCCATCGCGCACAGCCTCCGCGGTACACGGCAGGTGCCGCAAGGGGCGGTGGTTACGGATGGGGGAAGCGCCGCCGCCATCTTCGCGATGGTCGAGTAGGATAGGATCAACCCCCGAGTGGTGCTCCAAAATTTTCACCAGTTCGGCACCGCTGTAACCCCGATAACCGACAATTCCAACAGGCTGCATGACTAATTATTCGTTCCTATGAATGATTATACTATACCTAACGCTTGGTAGTGTCGCAAAGTTACGTTGCATATTTATGCAGCGGGGTGAGCGACACGCCCAAGCCCAATGCCTGCAATATTGTAGCGCCGCAAACCAGGGGACTTGGTGAGCATGCTGCTGAATAGCAGACTGGCGCTAGTCGGCGTACTCGTAATCGGGGTCTTCGATCTTGACGAAGCCGTCAATGTTGCTCCTGTAGAGGCGGCAAAAAGACGTCCGGCGGACCAAGCCGAGTTCGTCCGCATAATCGATCCATCCGAGGACGTAGTGGTGAAGCACTCGGCCCTTGCCGGGGATCGAGGCGTGCTGGACTTGTTCCAGGGTTGGGCCCGTTCCACTAAACGCTCCTGTGATTTGTTGTCCGGGTTCCAATGTTTTGCGATCTATTCCCAGGGAGTGTCCGCCAAGGGCCTCCGCAAGGAATTCTTTAGGCAACATGTTCGGTGGGCCAGAGTGGATAACGCGACAGTATGTGGTTTGTATCGTCGCTCTGGAATTCCCTCGGTTTACCACCGACAGAGTGCCGTTGACCGCAGCGTTCGGCTTAAATATTTCCTCCGACGCCTTCAGCGCAATGAATCGCTCGTTGGGGCTAGGCTCAGTCACGCTGAGGGTTCTTACGGTCAGTTGGGGACGTTGCGTCAGGATCAGAGAGCGGTGGGTATCCTCTATTGCCCTTCGGTTATCTTTCAAGGTCTTCACGAATATGGCCGCCTGAGCAACCAGGGCCAGAAATTGAATGATGCCCACGATCACCAGCCATTTCGTGTACTCCGCGAGCCGCCTGTTTACCTCCAGGTCGTCCTTGGATTCGCCTTGGGGACTATCTTTGCCAGCTTCGGTTGGTTGATGGTCTTGGACAGGCGGCGCTGGATTTTGGGCCTTTCTGGCGTCGCCCTTGGTGGCTTCTTTGCTGCGTGCGCTTATAGCGCGCTGCTCTTCGGTCACTGGTGGACGTTCTGGACTCTGTGGGGGCTGTGACCATGCGATCACGGATAGAAAGCACAGCAATAGTATTCGGGTCTGCATTGGCGAATTGTAGCTCCGTGCCCAATAAAAGAGCCCAGCCGTTTCGGGCTGGGCTCTCGTTCCTGGTGGGGGCCGTTCAAGACAGGGTTGCCATAGAATCACGCAGCGGCCTCCAGGAGCAATTCGCGAAGCGTCCAGGGCCGATCCGTCAGACCGGCAGCAACGGCGGGCGTCGTCTTCAGCGTCCGGTGTCTGCGGCAGAAATTGTAGTAGGCAAAGTGGAGCGCCAGGGCCGCTTTCAGGTTCTCCCACTTCTTACTGAACCCGTTCGTCAGACGGGTCAGCCGCCGCATGCACATCCGCATGGTCAGGTTCTGCCTCTCGACATGGGATGTGCAGATCTTTTTCTCATCTGGGTCCCCGTAGATTGGCGTGGCGCTGGTTTCAGCCAAGCGCGGCGGGCTATAGCGCCGGATACTCTCAGGCGTCTCTTGAGCGTAAATCTTGATGAGCTGCGCATAGTCCACGCGGTCCATAAGCAGGTTGCCAATTGCGTACGGGTACGCATTGAGCCCATCGGTGGTCAACTGAAACCGCTGATTGGGATCGGTGGCAGTGGCCAACTTCTCGGTGAAGCGCATCGCCGATGTGACGGTACGCTTCCCAAGCTCGAACGCGAGGACCAGTTTCGTGTACCGTTCAATGGCGACAAAGGTCCATGCATCACCAATGTAAGCGAACCGCTCTTCGTCGCCGCGCTTGCTTCCCTGTTTCTTGAAAACGAATCCCCAAATTTCATCGCATTGAACGTCAGTCACCGGGACGTTGCGGATCGCGCGGCCCAGCAGCTTCTCCGCATTGGCGCCGGCCACCAGGAGCAAACTCATAATCGTGTTGCGCGGCACGCCAGTGATTCTTTCGGCGGTGCGGATGCTCCCGCCTTCCAGCAGAATTTCAAGTGGGAGAACGGCTCGCTCGAATTCGATCTGCATGGGTCCGAGCGGTCGAGTATGTGGTTCGGTAAAGGTCTTACCGCACTTCAGACAACGAAAGCGGCGCAATCCATTGCGGTGCTTGCCGTAGCTGCGGGTTTCCGTAGAACGGCACTTGGTGCACGTCATTCCGGCCTTCTTGCTTTCTCCAGGCAGAAGCGCCAGAATGACAGTGGGTCTGCAAACCCTGCCTCTCGCGCAAGCCTGAGGTTGAGCCCTGCTGACGGTTCCAGCCGTCAGCAGGGCGAATTATTGTTAAGCAGCCGGGGGAGCCTCTCGCTCTCCTGGCTCATCCTTCTGCGTAATTGCTTCTTCATCCCTGAGTGTGTAAACAGTCCCGAAGATGTTATGCCTAGAAACCTCACAGATGCGTTCCAGGGTCTTGTGCAAAACTGCGTACGGATTACTATAGCCGCTGATGTCTATGCCCATCCGTTCCAAAGATTGGCGTACGTCGCTTGCGGTATGCTCCTCTCCAGGCATTCGGCGAAGCGCTTCCCGACAAAGCTCAGTAAGCCCTGCTCCAGCGAGCACTTCGCCAGGATCCTCCTGAAGAAGGGTTTCGATCGCCGACTGGCATTCTCGAAGCTGAGCGATCCGCTTGTCTATCCAGGCCAGCCTCATAAGAAGACGGTCCCGTTCAGCGCTGAGGCCGAAATCCTCAGCCTCAGCCCTTTTGTAGGACTCCCAATGAGGATTGTGATAAACGTAAGTTCCTTTTCCCTCAGCCATTTAAGGATTATACATAATGCCTAAAATAAAGTCAATGATACCGGCCATGCGTATTAGACAGAATTGATAAGTATGGGACCTGGGACCAGATCGAGGCAGAAGCCACGTTTGAGCTTAGGAAGGCGCAGGAACGAGTGAAGAAGCTCCAAAAAGCTATCAAATTTTGCCAGGAATCGAAGCTAAGGGGGGAGGCGTTTCCAAATGGCTCAACGCCAGCGCTATAAGGCCGAGCCGTTCCCTCGCTCGAAGAGGAAGGCTGCCTTAAATGCAACGCAACCTTGCGACACTACCTAACGCTTGGATAGCACTTGGCCTATTTCTTCTGTGCCTTCCGCGAGATCTCAGGCCCTTACGAACGGCCTCTTTGGCGATATCGCAGGGGAGGGGCCTCATGGTGAGTTGGCCGTCTCCGGTGGCCCATCGCACATGCAGCTTGTCGCTAATGCGTACCGGGGTATTCAGGAATCCGGCGCCCATTCGCCTCCGATGTTGGGTTCGCCGGTGGGGCGCCGCGGCGGCCGCGTGCTCTTCGGGGTAACCAGCGGTCCACTTACCTCCTGGACCTTGCTGAGCCTTTATGTATTGGCCGTACCGGTCCATACGCGTTCCATAGGGACAGCATTCCGACCTGCAGCATGAGACCTTTCCTTCGAGGATTTTAGGATATTGTTTCGTAGAGCTCCGAAGCAGACTGCTGTTACATCCGTAAAATCACAGCGGAGTACGCCGTAGGCTGGTACTTTTTCGAGGCGAGATCCAGTGATTTGGATTGACGGAGTTTTCCCCTGGAAGCTATCATCGGCGGGTGCGCGCAGTTGCGACCAGTCGCACACTCCACTCAGAGGATGACCATCCAAATATGAAGAAGATGTTAGATCCCAGGAAACTGACTGCTCTGGCAGTGTTCGCCACGGCATTCAATTGCATGACCGGGCTCGCAGTCGCTCAATATGAAAACGACAGCCTGCCGGATCCCCCAGCCATTCCCCTGTTCGCCCGCATCCTGAACAGCAACCCGGCCGGAAGGGGAGTTAGCAACGCCCTGCCGGAATGGAACGGGTCGTTCACTTTTAATGGAAGTACTTTCAACTACAGCATGGTTGGCACGAGCCCATTTAACACCAACGTTACAACGAGCATCGACACATTCATCATTCCCTTGAAACTCGTGCTTAAGCGGGGCGGTACGTTTGATCCGAACACGGTTCCGGCAAACACCGGCGGGTTGACGGCAATTCAGAACACGGTCCAGTCGCCCATGTTCGACTCGAGCCAGAACTTCGTCGCCGGCGCCGGTTTCGGCGGTCAAGGCGTGAGTGTCGGCGCAACGCAGTATATCGATGCCTACCAGAGAGCAAATTTCTGGGGCACCGTGCAGAACGAACCGAATTACCACCTCCTGCTGAATCAGTCGGTTCTGTCCACCGTTACGCTAAACGTTCCCACAACCAAGGGCAAGACCGGGGCGCCCTTTGGGGAAACCGTGGCCCTGGTGGATATCAATTGGCTTGACGGCCAGCTCCATACGCTGATCACCAACCTGGGCATTCAGCCCAACCAGCTCCCGATCTTCGTTACTTACAAGACCTACCTGACGCAAGCCCGTCAATGCTGTATCGGCGGATATCACAGTGCGACCGGCGGGAATAGCTATATGCATTTCACCTACATCGATCAGCCCGGTTTGTTCTCGCAAGACGTCTCCGCGTTGTCGCACGAAGTTGGCGAGTGGGCCGACGATCCGCTCATCAATCAGCCCAACGGCAACCAGACGCCGTGCGGGATTCTCGAAAATGGCGATCCTCTGGAGCGCAACACCAATTTCGGAGGCTTCCCTTACGTGGACCACGGTTTCACATTCAACCTGCAGGATCTGGTGACGCTGCCATACTTCGGGGCACCGGCCTCGACATCAGCGAACGGGATCTTCACATTCCAGGGTCAGACGCTCACGGTCTGTCAAAACGGAGCGTAAACTCAGCCCCTCAGTTACAGTTGTTTCGAGCGCGCCGCCCAAAAACGGCGCGCTTTTGTTTTGTACAAAGGCAAACGCGGACGAAATTCATCGATCGGGATTGACGGCGATTCCACAGGAGGTTATTATCAGCCGGTGCGTGCGACCTATCCGAACACTCCCTTTCGACGGAGGAGCCAGTAATGTGGGTCCCAGAAACACGCTGGAGGACTTAACATGCAACTCAAGAAGACGGGCCGAGAATGGGTTTCCGCTTTAGGATTCGCGCTGATTGCGGCGTTGCCGGCGGCAGCGCAAGACTTCGAAGTGTTCACACCCGTGCAGCATGATGTTTCACCGCCGCTTCGCGACCTGGCGAAAATCGTCAGTCCCGCCGCACCGGGTCAGCAGCAAACTTTCTTTGGACCAATTGACCTTCCGGCATCGGCGCCAGGGCCGGACACGGCACTGCAGCATGGGTCGTTACCTTACACCAGCATCGTAACTTCGCCAGGCTTCCAGGGCTTGGGCGTTGGATTCCCGGGCTTCACCGTGCAATTTGCGCCGCCGGACACGAATGCCACGGTGGGACCGAATCACGTGATTCAATGGGTGAACGCGTCGTTTGCCATTTTCAACAAGGCGGGAACGCTGATCCAAGGTCCGACACCCGGAAATGCACCCTGGGCGGGGTTCGGAGGCGGATGCCAAACAAATAACGATGGCGATCCGATCGTCCAATATGACAAGGCGGCCGATCGCTGGATCTTCACCCAGTTTTCGGTATCCACCAAACCGTACCTGCAATGTTTCGCCGTCTCAACCAGTAGCGATCCCACCGGCACCTACAACCGGTATGCATTCAGTTTCGGCAATACCAATTTCCCCGATTATCCAAAACTGGGCGTATGGCCGGATGGCTATTACATGTCTTTCAATATCTTTGCGAGGGCCAGAAGGTTCAAGGGGCCCGACGCCTGCGTGATTGATCGCGCCACTGCACTCGCCGGCGGTGCAGCGACCATGCAGTGCTTCCAACAGACAACCAGCGTTGGTTCGCTACTGCCTTCCGATCTGGATGGCTCTACGCCTCCGCCGGCCGGATCGCGGAACTACTTCGCGACTTTCGCTACCAATTCGCTGAACGTGTACGGTTTCCACGCGGACTTCGCCAATCCCGCCAATTCGTCGTTCACCCTTTTGGCGAATATTCCGGTGGCCTCATTCAGCCCGGCTTGTGGCGGCGGCACCTGCATTCCGCAGGCCGGAACTTCGCAACAACTGGATTCTCTCGCGGACCGGCTGATGTACCGGCTGGCCTACCGCAATCGGGCAGGAACGGAATCCCTCGTGGTCAATCATTCCATTACGACGAGCGCGCCGTCCGGCATTCGCTGGTATGAACTGCGCGTCAGTGGAGGAATGCCTTCGCTCTTCCAGCAAGGAACCTATTCGCCCGACACAACGTCCCGCTGGATGGGCAGCATCGCGATGGATAAGTGCGGCGACATCATGGTCGGTTATAGCGCTTCGAGCAGTTCCATCAATCCGGCGATTCGGGTGAATGGCCGCGCGCCCACCGATCCGCTGGGTCAATTGCAGACGGAAGTGAGTGTGGTCGCCGGTACCGGCTCGCAGACCGGTGGACTGAACCGTTGGGGCGACTACAGCAGCATGGCGGTGGACCCGTCAGACGACAAAACTTTTTGGTACACCACCGAATACATCAAGGCCAACGGCAGCTTTAACTGGAGCACGTGGATCGTTCCCATAACCTTCCCCGGTTGTAACTGAAGCCGGTGTGGGGCAGCGGTAATGGCTGCCCCACTCTCCCTCCGGCGGTTCAACGTTGTAAGATGTACCTCATCCGTGTCGATACGCAGTTCATCGATTGCGCTGGCTCTTCTGCTATGCGTGGCCGCCGTGCGGCCGGTGCAAGCTCAGGTCACGGGCGCGATTTCGGGGGATGTGAAAGACGCCACGGGAGCAGCGGTGAGCGGCGCCGTCGTCACCGTGAAGAACGTGGAAACGGGCGCGCTTCGGACGGTGACAACGGACACGGCGGGTGACTTTCGCTTTCTCGCGCTGGCCCTCGGTCAGCAGGAGGTCAGAGCCGAAAGACCCGGCTTTAAGACAGCGGTCCGGACGGGTGTCGATCTGACGGTCGGCCAGGAAGCGGTTATTCACCTGGTCCTTGAAGTCGGTGAGATTCCTCAAGCCGTGACGGTCTTGGGTGAAGCTCCCGTAGTCAACACCACTCCATCGTCGGTTTCCGGGATGGTCGGCGAACGGAGCGTGAAGGAACTGCCGCTCAACGGCCGCAGCTTCGACAATCTCATCACGTTGAATCCGGGCGCCATCAATTACAGCTCGATGAAAAGCGCCAACACCACCACCAGCGACGGGAATTCCTTTTCGGTATCCGGGCGGCGGCCAGGGGACAACCTGTTCCTGATAAACGGTATTGAATACACGGGCACGAGCCAGCTTGCGGTGACACCGGGCGGCGTCAGCGGGTACCTGCTGGGGATCGACGCGGTTCGCGAATTCAATCTGCTTACCGACACCTACACGGCCGAATACGGGAAGCGCGCAGGCGGCCAAGTGGTGGTAGTCACGCAGTCCGGCTCTAATACTCTTCACGGATCCATTTTCGAATTCCTACGCAACAGTGCGCTGGATGAGCCAGGGATTTTCGACCAGGGGACCGTCCCTCCATTCCGGCGAAATCAGTTCGGCGGGGCCCTCGGCGGACCGCTCCGGAAAGACCGCGTTTTCCTGTTCGGCAACTTCGAAGCGTTTCGCCAATCGCTGGCCGTCAGTAACGTCAGCGTTGTGCCTGACGAACAGGCGCGCCAGGGACTACTGCCGAACCCCGCGGGCGTTTACACGCAGGTTGCAAATTTGAACCGGGCCATGCTGCCCTTCACAGCCTTATGGCCGCAGCCCAACGGGCCGGAACTTCTCGTGAACGGGCTGCCTTCCGGGACCAAACTGGCCTACTACAATCCCAAGAACCGCATCAGCGAAAACTTCGGGACGGCGCGCGCCGATTTCAATCCGCGTGCGCAAGACCGGCTCTCGCTGGCGTATACCATCGACAGCGGCGATAGCGTGATTCCGCTGGCCGATCCGCTGTTTGCCTCGGCGCTTCGCCTGAGCGCCCAGGTAGCCAGCGTGGAAGAAACGCATGTGGTTTCGCCTACGGTCCTCAATACGTTTCGTGCCGGCTTCTCACGCGCGGGCTTCAATTACGACTCCGCGACGTTCGCGAATTTCCCGCCGGAATTGTCTTTTGTCGCTGGAGGACAGCCGGGCAGCATCACAATCGGCGGCGGGGCGGTGGCGGGCGCGATCACCTCCGCGGGCGGAAACATCAACGCCGGCGTATGGAACCGGCGCAACCTGTTCACCTTTACCGACGGGCTCTACGTGGTGAAGGGAATGCATCAGATCAGCGGCGGCGCCTGGTTCCAGCGTGTTCAGGACAACGAAGACATAGCGTCCCGGCGCTTGGGAATGGCCACTTTCAATACGTTCACGACCTTCCTGCAAGGCACGCTGACCAACTTTCAGGTAGTGCCTAATCATAACGAGCTCGGTTGGAGAAGCCTGTTCGGGGCCTGGTATCTCCAGGATGCCATCCGGTTGCGGCGTAATCTTACTTTGCAGTTGGGCCTGCGCGACGAGTTCACGACCGGCTGGAACGAGCGCTCCGGCAGAGCGGCGAACTACGTCACTGACGCATCGGGAGTGTTGTTGACGGCGCCGCGGACCGGAGGCTCGGCGTTTACCAGGAACGAAGCGACTCACCTGCTTGCCCCGCGCGCCGGTCTGGCGTGGGACGTTTTCGGAAACGGCAAAACCGCCATTCGCGCGGGATTCGGAATTTACTATTCGCTCATCGACGCTCTCAGTTTTCTGCTGAGTGCATTGCCGCCCTATAACGGATCGGCCGCTTTCGCCGGCTCACTGCCGTCAATCCTGCCGATTACTCCGAATGTGCCGGTGCCAGCCTCTTGTGGGCCGGGAGTTCCCGCTCCCTGCACGATGTACGCGCCGCAAGGAGTGGAAGCCGATGCGAAGACGCTGGCCGTGCCGGAGTGGAACCTCACAGTGCAACAGCAGCTCAGCTCCAACATGGCTCTGCGGTTGTCGTATGTAGGGTCGCACGGCTATCACGGGCTTCTGAACATCGACCCCAATACAGTTCCAGGACAAACGTGTGCCGCGCCGGCCGGCTGTACCGCCGGCGGAACGGGAGCGGCGCGACCTACTGTGCCGCAGGGAACGCGATACGTCCCAGTCGCCGCGAGCCGGCCCAATCCGTACGTCTCCGCGGGGTTCTTCTGGTTCACGGAGGGCAACAGCAGCTACAACGCGTTGCAGATCGACCTCACACGCCGGCTAAGCAAAGGGCTGCAATTGCGAGCGGCGTACACCTGGTCGAAGAGTCTGGATTTCAACTCGGGGCTCACCGGCGCCCAAGCGCAGAACCAGGCACAGATGGTCATGGACCGAAACGATCTGCGGCGAGACTGGGGCCCCTCGGCCTTGAACGTGACGAGCCAGGCGAGCACGTCGATCACTTATGAGCTGCCCGTCGGTCAGGGCCAGCCCTGGCTGGCGGGCGTCAATGGATGGAGCGGAAAGCTCATTTCCGGATGGCAAGTGAATGCGATCACGACTCTGCTGACCGGTTTCCCGTTCACACCGCTGGCGGGTTCCAACCGCTCGGGCGATGGCAACACGCGCAACCCGGACCGGCCCTCGCTGAATCCATCGTTCACCGGACCGATAGTGTTGGGGAAGCAGACGCAGTGGTTCAACCCCGATGCGTTTCTCCTCGCCGCCGCCGGGACCTGGGGAACCCTCGGCCGCGGCGTTTTCACTGGCCCCGGCTTGGCGGATGTGGACCTTTCGATCTTCAAAAACACCGCCCTGGCCGAGCGCGTGAACCTGCAATTCCGCGCGGAGCTTTTCAATCTGCTAAACCGCACCAACCTGGGAACGCCGAACGCCACCGTCTTCTCGGGAACAGCGGTCAGCCCCTCGGCCGGCCTGATCACCACGCTCGCCACGACGCCCCGGCAGATCCAGTTCGGCCTGAAACTCATCTTCTAAACAATCCGCCTCAAAAAACTTTCGCCCCGGTTTTCGCCTTTCCAGATAGAGCGGCAAGTGGCCGCGACCGAAAAAAGAAAGCGAGAACAATCAAATGCAAATCAACAAGACGACCCGGCCGCTTGCCATTGCGGTCCTGATTACCACTTCTGCCGTAACCGGCGCGGCTTCGAGTATTCACCGCCTCTACAGCACGACCTCAACCGATGGGCTCACAGCCCTTGCACCCCTTTCCACACTGAACTGGTTTGTTACAGCGAGCGATATCTCCGGCCGCCTGGAAGTCACGGCCTGGAAAAACAACCCTGCTGCCGGAAGAATCGACCGCATGGGAACCATGCCCGGCCCCTCTGTCATGGGCGACTTTGACCGGAAATCCGCGGTGGCGCGCATCTCCGGCAATCGTGTTGTCACCGCCAGTGTCGATCCGATCGGCACCATGCGTATGACCTGCTGGGCCGTGGATGGGAGCGGCAACGTTTCTCAGAAGGGCATGTTTATCGACTACGGAGGGTCGATTGTGCAATTCCTGGCCATTAACACTCTGGACTCATCGCGAGTAGTGACTCTCGTGGAGATTCAAAATGCGTATGGCGTTTTTGCCGATCTGGCTGCCTGGACAGTGGACTCCTCCGGGTTTGTCACGCTGCAGGGACACACGCAATTCCCGGCCGTGTTGGGATATGTGGCCCTGACCTCGAATGGTTATGGGTATCTCGTAACCGGGTTTAGCGGCTTCGGCGGTCTTTTTCTGTCTTCGTGGATCGTAGATTCCAACGGCAATTTCACACACAGTTCCGATGCGAGCCTGGGGACCCCGATGTCCAACGCGTACATCGCCCTTACGCCAATTCTGGGGAACGGCAACTTCACGGTGACCTCTGCCAATGGTGGAACGATCGTGACGCAATGGAACCTTTCGGCGTGGACCGGCGTCATGACCGAATTGGCGTACAGCAACAGCGATCCCGCCGGCAACACTGTGGCCGCGCAAGTGGGCAACGGAGTTTTCACGCTCGGCAGTACGGAACCCGGTATTCGCGCGGATGTCTGGTATGGGGCAGTCAACGGTTGGTATACCGACAACGCGGTTGCGACAAACCCCAGCTATTGGTATCCGTACTCGGCCATGACGTTGAGCCCGAACCAGGTGATCAGCGCTAGCGGGAACACCGCGAATCAGATGCAACTGGATGTGTGGCAGTGGAACCCGTAACCGGCGGGTTCCGCGGCGACTACGGTATGATGCCAGGGTTGCATGGGTCTTTTTCCCCTTCTCCTGGTGTTGTTTGCGGCGAGCGGTTGTGCCGCGCTGATTTATGAAATCGTCTGGTTCCAATTGCTGGAACTGGTAATCGGGTCGTCGGCCATTTCGCTTGGCACGCTGCTGGCGACCTATATGGGCGGGATGTTCCTGGGCAGCCTCGGTTATTCCCGAATGCGGCTCCAGGGGCACCGCCCGCTTCGCGTTTATGCGGTGATCGAGGCCGCGATTGCCCTGTGCGGGATGGCGGTATTGTTCGGGATGCCGTGGCTCGATCGCATCTACGCCGCGTATGGCGGGCATGGATTGGCCGGCATCCTGATGCGTGCGCTACTGTCTGCGTTGTGTCTGCTGCCCCCGACGTTGTTGATGGGGGCTTCGTTGCCCGCGTTAGCACGGCAATGGGAGACCACGCCTCAAGGGGTTTCACGGCTCGGCTTCCTGTACGGGGCCAACACTGCCGGGGCAGTAGGCGGATGCGTGTTAGCCGGGTTTTACCTGCTGCGGACTCACGACCTCTACGTGGCCAGTTACGCAGCGGCAGGCCTCAACCTGGCCGTGGCCGCAGTCTCGTTGGTAACCGCGCGCTGGGCGCCCGCGCCGAAAACGCCTGAACAAGTAGAAGCCGCCTCCGGCGGTACGCGCCTCGTGTATGCGGTGGTCGCGCTTTCGGGACTGTGTGCGCTGGGCGCCGAAGTGATCTGGACCCGTCTGCTGTCGCTGACGCTGGGCGCCACGGTCTATGCCTTCTCGATCATTCTGGCCGTCTTTTTGGCCGGCTTGGGAATCGGAAGTGGCGCTGGGGCGTGGCTTGCGCGCACCCGCTTTTCCGCACGCGCGGCGTTGGGTGTTTGCCAGGTGCTGCTGGCTGCCGCGGTGACCATCGCAGCTTTCCTGTTAGCCAAAAGGCTTCCTTATCTACCCATTCAGAGCTCATCGAACGCCTGGCTCACTTTTCGCGACGATTTGATTCGCTGTGTGTATTCCGTTTTGCCCGCGGCCTGCCTGTGGGGCGCCAGTTTTCCGTTGGCGCTCGCAGCGGCTTCGCGGCCAGGCGAGGACCCGGGACGGCTGGCCGGCACGGTTTATGCGGCCAACACGGGCGGAGCCATCATCGGCGCTATCGGCTTCAGCATGGTCCTGATTCCGTTGGTGGGAACACAAAACAGCGAGCGCATTCTGGTGGGCCTCTGTGCCGCAGCGGGCTTGCTCGCCGCCTCGCAATCACGCCGCGCCATCCCGGTCCTGGCAACGGTCGTGCTAGCCGGACTTCTCATTTGGCGCCTGCCTGGCGTTCCATGGGAAGTATTCGCCTACGGACGGGAGCTGACCATCTCGTATAAAGATGGCCGCCCGCTTTACGTGGGCGAAGGACGCAACGCCTCGATCGCCATCAGCGAGAGCCCCGAGGGCACGCGCTTCTTCCACATCAGCGGCAAGATCGAAGCATCCGGCCTGCCGCAGGACATGCGTTTGCAGCGCATGCTGGGCCATATCCCGGCCATGCTTCACGCCCGCCCACGCTCTGTGCTGGTGGTGGGTTGCGGCGCCGGCGTTACGGCGGGGACGTTCGTGTCGCACCCCGAAGTCGAGCGCATCCTGATCTGCGAACTGGAGCCGCTGGTGCCGCGCGCCAGCGGCCGCTTCTTCGCCAAGGAGAACCACAACGTGGTTCGCGACCGCCGGACGGAGATCGTTTTCGATGATGCGCGTCATTACGTGCTCACAACGCCCGAGCGCTTCGACATCATTACCTCCGACCCGATCCATCCCTGGGTGAAGGGCGCCGCCACACTGTATTCCAAAGAGTATTTCGAGATGGTGAAGAGCCACTTGAATCCCGGTGGCGTCGTCTCGCAATGGGTGCCGCTTTACCAGAGCGACCTGGCCACCGTGCAGAGCGAGATTGCGACTTTCCTTTCCGTGTTTCCCAACGCCACCATCTGGAATAACGACATCAACGGTGAGGGGTACGATGTGATGCTGGTCGGACAGAATGGTCCGCCGCATGTCGATGTGGAGGCGCTCCAGCAGCGCCTGGACCGGCCGGATTATGTCCGGGTGCGGGAATCGCTCAACGACGTGGGGCTAGGCTCTGCCGTCTCGCTGCTTTCAACGTACGCCGGATATGGCCCCGACCTCCAGGGCTGGCTCGCCCGCGCCCAGATCAACCACGACCGCGATCTGCGGCTGCAATACCTGGCAGGCTTCGCCATGGTGCAAAACAACGCCACCTTTATCATGTCCGAGCTGCTGCGCTATCGCCGTTTTCCGAACCCCATCTTTGCCGGTTCCCCGCAGCAGATTCATGCGCTGCGGTACGCGCTGCCGGCCTGGCAGTAGGGATCGGGAGCGGCCACACGCCCGGGCTCGTGAAGCTGCAGCGCCAGAGCAAACAGATCGGCCGAGCTGAAGGCATCCGGATGGCGGCGGTATAGCGCCCAGACGCCGCGCATCCCATTGTCTCCCGCCAGAGGGACAGCGAGCGCCGATTGCAAGTCATCGGCGGCATCCGGTTTTGCGCCATAGCCTGGTTCGACGCGCGGATTGCCGTTGACAATGGGAGTGTTGCGCTGGGCTACCCAGCCCACCAGGCCTTCACCCCATGGCACGCGTAACTCCTGGAGCGCCGAAGCGTCCGGACCGCTGGCGAATTGCGAGCACAAAACGGCACCTTCATTTTCGAAAAAGGCGATCGCATCGCAGGGGACAGCGGATTGCAGGCGGCCAGCAAGCTCGCTGACATCCCTGACAGCGAGAGAGTGCGCGGGCACGCGTGCGGGCACAGGGTTGGCAGGAGGCCTCTGGGACTCGGCAGAGTAGCCAGCGGCCGGCGCGGCCCCGCGGGTAATGCGGATCTCCGTAGAGACTCCGGGGCGCTCGCGTGCAGGCTGCTGTTGCGCGCCATGCTCCCATTCACGGTACCGCTGCTGCATCACCCGGACCACCGCGGGATCGAAACTTGTGCCGGATTCCGCAGCGATTTTCGCCATTGCCTCGTCCAGCGGTAGGGCAGGCCGGTATTGCCGGTCGGAAGCAAGCGCATCCAGGCAGTCGGCGGCGGCCAGGATCCGCGCTCCAACGGGAATCTCTTCACCTTTGAGCCCTTCCGGATATCCGCTGCCGTCCCACTTTTCGTGATGCGCGCGCACGATGGGGACTACGGGATATGGAAAGCGGACTCGCCCCAGGATCTCGGCGCCAACTACGGGATGAATCTTAATCTTCTCGAATTCGGCCGGTGTCAGTTTTCCCGGCTTGCACAAGATCTGCTCCGGGACCGCCAGTTTGCCAATATCGTGCAGCACGGAAGCCGCGCGCAAAGCATCCAGTTGCAGAGCGTTCAAGCCCAATTCCTTGCCCAGTTCTACGGCATAGAACTGCACACGCTGTAAATGGTCGTGGGTGGCGTGATCTTTGGCGTCGATGGCCAGCGCCAGCGCCTCGATCGTCTGCAAATGGACTTCGCTGATCTCTTCGACATGCTCTTTCTCCCGTTCCAGTTGGGCGGTATGCATCCCATAGGAGCGGTGCACCAGATACACCAAAGGCAAAGAGATAATCGGCAGCTCCCAATGAATGGCCGTGGGCATGGTTCCAATCAACCAAGCGGCCGAAACCCCTCCGCAGTAATACGGCAAAATCCAGGCCTCAGACTTGAGCGTGCTGGCCAGAGACACCGGTTCAGTCAAGGCGATGATTCCCGCGATCGAGTAAGTGTTGACGACAAAGTAGCTGATGGCGAGGAGGCCCAAGGCAACCGGTTCCGGCGCCAGCCGCCGAGCCGTTGCGAAAACTTCGCCGGAAACGAACACCGCAGTGGCGATCACCGCGATGCTGAAGCTGACCTGAATCAGTCTGGGGCGTTTTTGGGTGTGCCAGAGGCACTGCACGATAGCGGGAACGGTTCCCAGGACGATCGCCTCGTGCGGGCTCAAATCCACTAGCCCGATGAAGACAAACAGAAACCCTACAGAAACTGTCCCCGGCACTCCCGGAAAACGGACCTTCAGCGCCGAGGCGACGACTGCGCTAGCCAGATACGAGAGAAACCTTAGGTAATCGGGGCAATTCCACTGTAGGATGGCGCCCCCGAGTATGGCTGCGCCGGCCGCCAGGTAGACGGCAAGATAGACGTCTACCGCGAGAGTATGCAGCCGTGTCCTCGGACCAACTTCCATACGGTCATGAGTCCTCCGGTTCTCTTATCGGCTCTATGGTTCCCCTTCTCCACTCGTACCCCAAACCACATTGGTTCCCCAAACTACGTTGGTCCCCCAGACCACATTCGTTGCCCAAATGTCACTGGCATTCCAGATGGTGGCGCCCGAGTTGAGCAGGGCCGTGTTTCCCCATACCGTGGCCAGTGACCAAGGCACACCGGAATTCCAGGTCATCGCGGGAGTCAGAACCAGTTGCGCCTGCTGCGTTACGGGGTTGTACTGTGCCGCCGGAGACGCGGCACTGCGGATCGCCACGTCGTAGTTCGATAGTGCGGCGGCGATGTCGAGATAACCGGCCCCTACCGTGAAGATATCGGCGGTGCTGGTATAAGTCTGGCCGGTGGCGGGGTCGGTGGCCGTGCTATACAACGCCAGTGTTTTGCCCGCAGTCTTCATCAGCCGGGCCTTTACCGCATCCGGGCTCAACGCCGGATCCTTTTGCAGCATCAGCGCGACCGCTCCGGAGACTGCCGGAGTAGCCATACTGGTGCCACTGAGGCGCAGATACTGCGGAGCATCGCTCGCGTTGCCTCCGTGATAACCCGGCCCGATCAAGTTGGCAGGGAGTTCCTGCGCCAGGGTGCTTCCGGGCGCGAGTAAGGAAACCACCAGGTTGCCGGGAGCGACCAGATCGGGCTTCACCGTCAGATCCGGGTACGCCGGTCCCTTGGAGCTGTAACTGGCGATCTGATCGTCGCTCCGCGGATAAGTTCCCATGGTCTTCATGGCGCCGACGGTGATCACACGCGGGTTGTCCGCTGGCGAGACGATGGTGGCGTATCCGTTGCGGCCCAGGTTGCCGGCGGCCGACACTACCACAATCCCATGCTTCCAGGCCATCTCAACGGCCAAGCACAACGGATCGTGGGCACAGCCCTCGTAGATAGGCCTGCCTAATGACAGGTTGATCACACGGATGTTGTAGATTCTTTGCAGGTCGATGGCTTTCTGAATCGCCGCAATCACCGTCGCGTCGTTGCTGGCTCCCTTGGCATCGAGCACCCGCAAATCGACCAGCCTGGCATTGGGGGCGACTCCGCGCAGTACGTGGGGCGATCCCGGAAGATTGGACGATTTGCCGTTCCCCGCGATGATTCCGGCCACGTGAGTGCCGTGACCGAAATCGTCATACGATACGCCGGTCGTGAAGTTCTGCCGGTAGACAATCCGCGATTGCGTGGAACCGGGCGCACGCAAATCGGGGTGCGGATAGATTCCGCTGTCGATCACCGCCACTCCGATGCCGGTACCGTCCAGCCCCACGTTCCACCCCGACGGTGCGTTCGCGGCAGATGCCGAATAGTCCAAAGTGGCGGCTATGGTTCGGTTCGGCGAAATATAGGTCACGTTGGACTGTTGGGACGTCGCCAGGATATCCGCGGGCGTCATGCTGGCGGAGACCACGTACAGCAGCGAAAATACGGTGTGCACGACACCCCTGAGATCGCAAATCAGAGCCCCCAGTAATCCGCCAGGGCAGGCAGGCGGCGGGGAATTGAACTGGACGATCACGTCGATCTGGTTCAGAGGGTTTGCCAAGAGGGGTTGCAGGTCCGGAGAGATCTTCGCGGAGTCGGCGAGAGCAGCCGCGGGGAACCCCAAAGCCAGGGCGGCGGCGAACTTAAAAACGCGCAGGCGCATGCCCACCAGAATGCAAGCCGTCTTCCAGGAGGCAGCTTATTGCAAACGAAGGGACCTCCGAGGGCTGGAATTGCGCCTCGGGCCAACTTGGCCCGCGCCAGCGGGCCATAATGTCCCGTTGCCCCGCGAGAGGGTGCGCGGGGGTTGCGGGGGGTTTCGGCCCTTGTATTTAAGTCTTTGAGGTCCTATATTGAGGGTTGAGCGTTTATGCAGTCCGGACCCCTCTCCCTGACCCGCCGCGAACTGTTCCTCGGCCTGGCGGGCGCCGCGCTGGTGTCTTCCAAGCCGCGGAATCGCATGTACAACTCAGCCGTTGGTACGTCCAACAGGTGTTCGGGACGAGACCGGGGAATCCGCCCGTCGATATGGGTCCGCACGTAAGGAAGCATACTTAGTGCATGGGTTTTCTTTCGAGGATCCTCGCGCCGGTTGAATTTTCGGAGCGTTGCGAGCGGGCGGCGCGTTACGCCCGATCGCTTGCGGAGTGTTTCGAATCCGAACTGACAATCCTGCACGTGCTGGCCTCGCCCGGCGATCTGGACGAGGAGAGCTATCGGAAGCTCGTGAGTCACCTGGAGCGCAGGCTGCATGAGTTTGGGTCCAGTGAAGTGTCGCGATTTCCTGTGCGGCGCCTGGCGGTTAAGGGCGATGTGTCACGCAAGATTGTCCAGTACTCCCAGGATGAGAGGATCGATCTGATCGTAATGCCGACCCGCGGGTTCGGCCCATACCGCCGTTTCATTCTCGGTTCCAATACGGCCAAGGTTCTCCACGACGCCGATTGTGCGGTGTGCACGGGAGTTCACCTGGATGAAGCACCAGCACCCGGGCTGCCTCCGGAGAGCATCCTTTGTGCGGTGGATCTGGGGCCGCAGAGCAGAACGGTCCTGGCATTTGCCTGCGGATTACAACGGCGGTTTGCGGCCCGAGTGACGGTTGCTCACGCCGTTTCCGCTGGTTCGCTCGAACCCGCCGCGCGCAAGGAACTGGAACAGCTCGTGTGTGAAACGGTGCTTGGCGCCGACCTTCTGGTTGAAGCCGGAGACCCGGCGCAAGTCATTTCGGAAGCAGCCGGCCGGACCGGCGCGAACATTCTGGTGATCGGACGAGGGTCGGCTTCCGGATCCTTCGGCCGCCTCCGCACGAACGCGTACGCCATGATTCGCCAATCGCCGTGTCCGGTATTCAGCGTGTGACGCGCTTTGCTCCTCAACGCGGCGCGCTGATGCGGAGCAGAGACTCTACGATTTCCAGCCGGTGACGCAGTTTGTCCCGATAACTGCGGTGATCGGTATGGCGGATCTCCACCAAAAGGCGGGAGCGCTCCGATTCCAGCAGTCCATTCAGAACGTTCAGCTCTTCGCCAGCTAACTGGAACGACACCATCGGTACCGTTTCCATAAGATGGCCTCCTACTTTGCCGTAATCAATATAGGTCAACCGGATCTGAAACGCAAGTCTCAGGGAAATGGGTCGATCCTCACGATTTCGAGTAGCGCGGGTGCTTTTGCGCGTATTCGTGGGTATGAGGGAGCACGAGCGGGCATTGCACAAACATACGGAGTTGCTAGTCTGATAACCATGGAAGGGGTCAACCGTCAGATCGTCTTGGCTGAACGGCCCGTGGGCGCTCCCAAGGAGTCGGATTTCCGTCTCGTGGAATCGCCGATTCCGGACCCCGGACCAGGGGAAGTCCTGGTGCGCACCGTGTTCCTATCCGTGGATCCATATATGCGGGGACGAATGCGGCAAAACGGCGGTTATGCGCGCAGCCTGGACTTGGGTGAGGTGATGATTGGGGGCGTGGTGGGTACGGTGGTAGAGTCGCACGATCCACGGGTGGGCGTTGGGGACGTCGTGGAAGCTGCCCTCGGCTGGCAGGAATACGCGGTGGCTCCAGCCAAAGCCCTGCGCCGAATCGACCCGGCTGTTGCGCCCATCTCTACCGCTCTCTACGTATTGGGGATGCCGGGGCTGACCGCGTACTTCGGCCTGCTGGATATCTGCCGGCCACAGCCTGGCGAAACGGTAGTTGTTTCGGGAGCGGGCGGAGCGGTTGGTTCCCTGGTTGGGCAGATAGCCAAAATCAAGCGGTGCCGCGCCATCGGGATTGCCGGTTCCGATGAGAAGGTGCGCTTTATCACCGGTGAACTCAATTTCGATGGAGCGTTCAACTACAAGACGCGCACGGATTATGAGGCGCAGCTCAAGCAGCTTTGCCCCACAGGCATCGACGTCTATTTCGATAATGTAGGCGGCCCCATTACCGACACCGTGATGCGCCTGATCAACAACCGGGCCCGGATCGCAGTCTGCGGCCAGATCTCGCAATACAACAACGACAAACCGGAGATGGGTCCGCGGTGGCTTCATCAACTGGTGAGTAAGCAGGCCAAAGTGGAAGGCTTTCTGGTGTTCCAATACGCCGATCGCTACGAGGAAGCCTTGCGGCAACTGACCGCCTGGCTTCGCGAGCGGCGCATCAAATATCGGGAAGACATCACCACGGGCCTGGAGAACGCGCCTGGCGCGTTCATCCGGATGATGGGCGGCCACAACATTGGGAAGGCTTTAGTGAAAGTGTCTGACGTCGCATCAGGAACCGCGTGATCGACCGTATGATATGATTTCCCCAAGTGGTACTCGCACCCGAAGCCACCCAGGCTCAACTCGAGCGCATCCTGCAAAACAAGAACCTCCGGCTTTCCGAGGTGCAGCGCCGCCTTCTGACCTACCTCGCTGAACGATCCCTCTCAGGTGCAACGGACGACCTCAAGGAATACACCATTGGGGTTGATGCTTTCGGCAAGCCGCCGTCATACGATCCGCGCCAGGAGTCCATGGTTCGCATGCACGTGGCACGGCTGCGCCAGAAGCTGGCGGAATACTACCGGACCGATGGCAGCGACGACCCGATCCTGGTCGAGTTGCCGAAGGGCGGGTTCAAGGTAGTGTTTGAGCCGCGCCCTGTTCCCGCGGAGCTACCCGAGAAGCCTGCTCCCGCCGTAACGCCGGGCAAGCCGAGGTTCCGCCTGCGGACTGCGGCGGCCGCCTTGCTGGTAGCCGGTATTGCCGGTGGACTCTACTTCATCGCCGGTTCTTCCCGCACGGGCGCAAGCGCGGATCCGCTTTCCGGCTGGAGTCCCGATCTCCAGCAGTTGTGGGCTCCGATTCTCTCTGCCGGCCGGCCACTGGTGGTCTGCATCGCTACGCCTTCTTTTGGAACGGCCAGCGGTGCCTTCCGGCTGGGACAGTTTCTCGGCGCGCGCAAGCCGGACCTGCTCGTCACGCCGAGCACCCAGCTCTCGATGCCGGAAATCGCCATGGACAACGTCGTGTTTCTTGGCCCGGCAACCGGCAATCGGCAGATTCAAGCCGTCCCCATAGACCAGCAGATCGTGCTCGAACCGGGCGGCATTCGCAATCTGAATCCCCGGCCGGGAGAGCCGAGTTTCCTCTCCGATCAGGTGCATCAAGGTTCACAAGAGCTCGAGGAGAGCCACGCGCTCATTACGCACACGCCGGGTTTGTACGGCAAGGGCGAGATACTCTATTTGTCGGGGAATCAGGTGTCCAGCGTGATGGCTGCCGTGCAGGCGTTTACCGATCCGATTCTGGCGCGGACCCTGGTTTCGAAGATGCGCACCACCGCGGGGACCATGCCGCGCTATTACCAGACCGTGTTACGGGTGAAGTCGATGGACGACATGCCGATCGAAATCAGCTACATGTTCCATCGCGAACTGCCGCCGGCGAAGGTTGCCAATCCTAAGCCGTAAGGGCTTTGACTCGCAGGTGCAGCCTCGATTTGTAGCGCGCCGCGGTGTTCTTCTTGATGATTCCCTGCTTGGCGGCGCGGTCCACGACAGAAAAGGTCTTCGCAAGCGTTTCGCCCGCAACTTTGGCGTCCTTCTGCTGAAGCGCGCGCCGCATGGCACGGATCTGGTGGCGCAGCCGGGTCTTGTTCTTACGATTGAATTCCGTGCGCCGTTCCACCTGACGCACCCGCTTAAGCGCGGAATAAGTGTTGGCCATACAATAGGTTCGAGTTCCTAGGATAGCGCATCCGGAGGTCTCCGGCAAGCTGCTCTATAGGTCCCGAATGTGCGTGGCCACCACCCACTGGTTGCCGAAGGCATCCTTTACGGTAGCGTTGCGGTCACCGTAGGGCTGGTCGGCAGGGGCGCTGATGGAAGTGGCGCCGGCGGTGAGGGCGCGATTATACGTCGCGTCCGCGTCAGGGACGTAGAGGTACAGCATGAATTCCATCGGTTGATAGGGACCCTGGGCTTCCCCCATCTCGATCACCGAATCGCCGATGCGCACCTGGGCGTGATGAATGACGCCATCGGGTGATGCGTATTTCGCGATCTCCTCTCCGCCGAAGGCTCGCTTGATGAACTGAATGAGCGGTTCGGCGCGCAGGGGGTGCAAATACGGCATTACGCTGGGCGCACCTTCCGGCACAAAGCTCTTGCCGTGGTGAGTCGCGATGTACCAGGAATTTCCGGCTTGGTCTTTGATGCCCGCGCTTCGCTCCCCGTAAGGCTGCTCCATCGGTTCGCCTATGGAGACGCCTCCGGCTTCGAGCCCGCGCCGGTAGGCGGCGTCCGTGTCTTCGACGTAAACGTGGAAAGCCATCGGGCGATTCTCTACGGTTACGGAGAGTTCCGGTGCGCCGCCACCCATGAACAGCATGGTGTCGCCGATTCGAACGTTTGCGTGAATGCCTTGCCCGGTCATGCGGCCGACTTCTTCGGCGCCGAACGTGTGCCTGGCAAAATCGATCAATGTATTCACGTTCTGTGCACGCAGGTAGGGTGTGACAATCCGGAAGCCTTCCGGAATATGGCGGGCCGCCGTCCGGCCTTCCTGTTGGCGGCGATTCAGTTCCGCAAGCCGGCGCTGCATCTCTTCAATCGAAAGGTCCTCTTTGTGCGCCGCGATATTCCAGGTGTAGCCAAACGGATCGGCCAGGTGTCCGGACCGATCCCCATAGAACTGGTCTGCCACAGGCCGTACAATGCGAGCTCCGGCTGCGGCCGCCTGTTGTGCGAAGGCATCAGCGTCGTCGACATACAAATGAATCATCACGGGTGAGCCGCCCAGCGTGAGCGGGCCCGGAAATCCCCATTCGATCGCCTCCTCGCCCAGCATAATCACGGAATTACCGATTGCGATCTCCGCGTGAGGAATTTGACCTCCGGCTTCGAAACGCGAGAGCTCGCGGGCGCCGAAGGCTTTCTTATAGAACTCGATGGCGGTTCCTACATCCTTAATCCGCAGAACGGCTGCAGCCGTTTGTCTTAGGGCGGAAACGCTTTCCGTTGGGCTAGCCATAGTTGTTGTCCTTTCTAGTCGAGACTTGAGACGAGCTTTGAAATTCTCGCGCGGCAACTCGCGCAGGTCACGCGCGATCTTCACCAGGGGAGCGACCGCGGGTTCTGGAGCCTGCGCATTGGTCCCCCCAAACAGGGCGTCGACCATGTGGTCGAGCGAATCCGGCAGAGAGCGCTTAGGCATGAGCACCCTCCATTTGTGTCCGCAAAGTTTGTAACGCGCGGAACTGGAGTTGTTTTACCGCGCCTTGCGTTTTGCCCAGCATACCGGCGATCTCGCGAACGCTCCTTTGTTCGACGAAGCGCTCGAAGATCACACGTCGCTGGTCGGGGGGCAATTGGTCGACCAGGCGAATGAGCTGCGCCTGATGCTCTATGGCTTCGAGGTCGGGTTGCAGGCTGGGTTCGGGCTCATTCTGTCCGCCCGTTACTTCGCGCAGCGAACGTTTCGTGTGATCGGCCACCAGGTTGGCAGCGATGCGCAGAAGCCAGGCGGCGAACGGGGCTCCGCGGGACTCATAATTTCCCAGCTTCGCCAGCGCCCTGTGAAACACGTCGGAGGTCAAATCCTCAGCCGCATTGCGATCCCCCACGCGGCGCGCGATGAATGCATAAACCCGTTCAAAGTGAATTTCATAGAGCGCGGCAAAACGGGCCGGGTCGCGCTGCGCGGCTTCCACGAGCGGGCGGTCGTCGGTCTCTTCTGCCGGCCTGTTGACGGGCATGAACTCTCTGAGTCTATAAAACTGCCGAGATGGCGAAAGGTTACGGAGCGGCTAGGGTCAGGCGGGTGTCGGCTTGGCGGGAATGAAGGGCCTGCCGTCCGATCCGTTCAGGAAAAAGCCACGAACCGGTTTTCCGTCGGACTCCGTGGCGTGAATTCCGTTTTTGGGATCCGACAGATCGAATGCCAGCACCTGTTCCTCGCGCGGATGATTGGGATCATAAATCGGAATCCGGACACGAAACGGGTTAACCATTTCATAACCGATTGCCAAAACCTGGTGGTTATTGCTGGGATTTCCGTTGCCGGACTCCCGTATGATGCACAGAATCGCCGGAACGCCTAAATCGATCAGGCGTTTTATTTCGGGCCATTGCTGCGCTGTCCACGTACCGAGGCCCGTGATGTGCGTGGGAAAATTCGGGTTCACTGGGTTGGGAATGTCGCGGTCCGCGTCCGGGGACTCCTGCCAAAACAAGACTTGCGCCCACACGGCAGGGTAAAGCGTATACATCTCACGCCCGAAGAGTTCCCAAAACAGCTCCAGTTCCGGGCACGTCTGTGCCGGCGGGTGGGTCAGGCTTGGAATGGGCTTGTTATGAGCCCATCGATCCGCGGCCCCGTCGCACATCCCGCCGCAGAGCCCCAGGATCCAGCTATTGGCTTGCACGCCGAACTTTCGGGGATCGATTTGAAAGCTGTTGGGGAATTGAAAACCGTGTTTCGCCACATCGAAACTCGTCCTGCGGGTTAAGGGCAAGACGCCGGGCCAGTGCTCCGCGGTAGACAACGGGTAGCCGTCATCCACCCGGTCGGCTGAGATGTCGTAACGCAAATATTGGTCGCCTTTGAAGAAGTAGGCCTTACCGTTGCCCCAATTCACGACCGCATCGATGCCGTCGGTCCAGGGCATCCGCCAGTTTCCGGCGATTGGCTTGGGATACCCCGCGGCGGCGGACTTGTTGTCGATATCGTACCGGATGTAGTGATTCCCGCGGAAGAAGTACGCGACATGGTCATTCCATTTCACCGCGGCATCCACACCCTCCGCCCAGACGCCGTGCCAGCCGGCTGTGATCGGTTTCGGAAACCCATCGTCCGCTTTGTCCTGCAGCAGGTCGTAGCGGAGGTATTCCGTCCCGCGGAAGAAGTACGCCTTGCCGTCGTTCCAATTCGTGGCGGCATCGAAGCCCTGAGTCCACGGCATGCGCCAATTACCATTGATCGGGAGAGGGTAGCCAGGGTCGGCGCGGTCTTGCGGCATGTCATACCGGACGTATTGGTCATTACGAAAGAAATAGGCCTTCAGATTGAGTCCCGCAAGAACTCCTGCAATGACTCCAGTAATTCGCGCCACGGATGCCTCCTCGTGCGACTATTGTACCCGCGAGTTCGTCCGTCAACGCAGCCCCTTTGACACAGTTTTTCTATAGAGATAGACTGTCAACCGAGTACGAAGAGGGAAACGGCTGAAAGGAGCGGATCATGATCCAGGCCCAGTTGTCCGTCTGCCGCGAGCTCCGCAGGAGCGCGCTGGCGTTCAGTGTTCTTCTTTTGACAGCAGGATTTTTGCCGGCTGCGGACTTGACCAGCGGCACAGCCGCGGGCAAACCGGTAACGTTCGCGAAAGATATCGCTCCCATTCTCCAGGAGAAGTGTCAGGAGTGCCATCGCACCGGGTCGATGGCGCCGATGTCTCTGGTCACTTATGAGGAGACGCGTCCGTGGGCAAAGGCCATCCGCCAGCGTGTGATCGCGCGGCAGATGCCGCCATGGCATATTGATCCGACCGTCGGCGTGCAGAAGTTTAAGAACGATATGTCGCTCACCGACGAGCAGATCAAAACCGTGGTGCAGTGGGTGGATGCCGGCGCTCCTCTCGGCGACAGAAAAGACATGCCGTCACCCAAACAGTGGCCGGCCGACAACGATTGGAAGGCCACCAGAGAACTGGGTCCGCCCGATATCGTCGTGAAATCGGAGCCATACACGATGGCTGCTCATCACCAGGACGTGTGGTGGAGACCTGTCAGCAATATTCCACTGACCGAACCGCGCTGGGTGCGCGCCGTGGAGATCCGTCCGGGAACGCTGGCGGGCCGTAAGATTACGCATCATGCCGTTGCCTACCTGGCGCAGGACGATCCGCAGAGTATCCTGCCGGGAACGGATGCGGATAACCGCGGACGCGCCATGCTGATGGAATGGGCCATCGGCAAGGGTTATGACCTCTACCGTCCGGACACCGGTAAGCTGATTCTGCCCGGGGCGCAGGTCTCGTGGGACGTCCATATTCACGCCGTCGGGGAGGAAATTCGGGACAACGTGGAAATTGGTTTGTGGCTGTATCCCAAGGGGCAGGAACCGAAATACCGGACGTACCTGACTGCGTTCCAGGCTATTAAGGGTCGCGACCGCGCCCGGCTGGTCGATATCGCGCCGAACTCAATTTCGGAATCGCAGAACTTTACCGTTCTCCGGCAGCCCGCCATTCTGGAGAACTTCCAGCCGCATATGCATCTGCGCGGCAAGGCCATGTCCGTGGAAGCGATCCTCCCGGATGGCAGTTCGCAGGTGGTGAGCTACGTCGGCAAGTTCAATTTCAACTGGATGACGAATTACATCTACGCCGATGATGCGGCTCCGGTATTTCCGAAGGGCACCATCATCAAGGTGACCGCCTGGTATGACAACACCAAGGCCAATGCGAACAACCCGGATCCGGACCAGTGGGTAGGGTTTGGCGACCGCACGGTGGACGAAATGGGTCATGCCTGGATGAACGTCACCTATATCAGCGACGAGGACTACAACGCGTGGGCGGCAACGCACAAGAATCGGCTCACTGCTACACGCTGAAGTTTGCGAAAGCCGCGCGCCTCGCCAGCTTGATGGCGGCTGCAACCGCGCTGGTGTGGGCACAATCGTTGCCGCTGGAGCCGCTGCATGAAGCAGGCGCCAGCGTCACGGGTGCTTTCGAAGGCTGGTACAAAAACGCGGACGGCAGTTACAATCTGCTGCTGGGGTATTTCAACCGGAATCTGAAACAGGATCTGGACATACCGATCGGTCCCGACAACCGGATTGAACCCGGGGGTCCAGACCGCGGCCAGCCTACGCATTTTTTGGCGGGGCGGCAGTGGGGCATGTTCAGCATCAAGGTGCCGGCAGATTTCGGGACGCAAAAGCTTACTTGGACGATTGTGGCCAACGGGCAGAACACGATCATTCCAGCGGGCCTGAATCCGGATTACGAGATCTCGCCGTTTGAGGAAGCCGCCGTACACAACACGCCGCCAGTTCTTCGTTTCGAGGAGCGTGGGCCCAGCGTGCAAGGTCCGCGCGGGTTGACTGCCGAGCGTACGGCAAAGGTGGGGGTTCCACTGTCTCTCACGGTTTGGGCATCCGACGATGCGAAGCTCACCACGTCTTCGGGAGCGCCCCCGCGAAATCTCGGACCTCCGGTGGTGCTGCGCTGGAGCAAATACCGCGGTCCCGGCCAGGTATCTTTCAACGCGGAAAGGCCGGAAATCGAAAAGCTGGAAAGTAAGGAAGCCGCATTCAGCGGCAAGGCCGTCGTCACCGCCACGTTCAGCGAGCCTGGCCAATACGTGCTGCAAGTCGTCGCCAACGACTATTCCGGCGAAGGCGGAGGCGGATTCCAATGCTGCTGGACGCACGCGCAGGTGAGCGTGCTCGTGCAGCGGTAGCGATTACTGCTCGGGTGCGAACGCCAGCAGTACGTTGCCGGCCATGCCGCCGTTGCGAGCGTAACCCGAATTGACGAACAGCATCCCGTTTACGATTACCGGGCCGGGACCATTGAGCGAACCTCCCTGGCCTGTGATGCCATTTACCGTTTGATAATCCCGGACGGTATCGAAATCCCAAACTACGCGGCCCTCTTCGGCGGAGTACGCGCGCAAGTGGCCATCGATCGACCCGGAGAAGACCAAGCCCGGTATTGCGGTCACCGCGGCGGATTGCGCGGGGCTGCAGCCCGGCCTGGCGCCGCAAGGCGCGGGCGCGGTATACCAGACCTTGTCGCCGGTATCTACACGCAGAGCTGTGAGGCCGCCGCCCTGCTTCGGATCAAGCGGCAGCGGACCCGGGTCGAGCGGATCGGGGTTAGCTCCTCCGCGCGCGACGTCCGAAGTGGCCGCGTAAACCCGCGGGCCGTCGCTGGCCATCCCCCATTGCACGCCACCGTTAATGCCGCCTTTACCAACCCGCACCTGCCACAGAATTTCGCCTTTGCGATCCGGATCGAGCGCATAGACCACGCCGGATTTCTGCCCGGCCAGCAGCACATCGCGGCCACTCTCCGCCTTGCCGAGCAGCACCGAAGATCCGTAATCATGGTCGGGGCCCGGACAGCCGCCGCCCTGCTGGCTGCAGGCCGTGTTCCAGACATCGCCGGGCGTAGTTTGCTTCGACCAAACGATGCGGCCAGTCGCGAGTTCGAGCGCTACAACGGCATCGCTCATGTTCGTGGCGGGCGGCGAAAAGTTGTCGCCGGTGGTGATGTAAATGAGGCCGCGTTTGGGATCGATTGTCGGCGCCGACCAGACGCTGCCGCCCGAAGGCCCCCATTGCTTGCCGGTTTGCCTGGGCTTTTCCGCAATGGTGTAGGTCTTCCAGATCTGCGAGCCATCTTTGGCGCGAAACGCCACGACACTTCCGCGAAAGGTGCAGCAGGGGTACTCGGGGTTGGTCGTGCGGCTCTCCTCCCAAGACGCCACCCCAACGTAAACGGTCCCTTGGTATGCGACGGGCGCGCCAGTGAGGCGCGTGGATTCATGCGCCTCGGGCCGCTTCTTCCACAACAGCTTGCCGCTTTCGGCTTCGAGCGAATAGAGCCAGCCGGTGGTATCGCCAAAGAAGAGCGAATGTCTGCCTTCCACGGGCATCGCCACGATCGCCGAACGCACCGGCCCGCCGGCCTGGAAGACCCAGCGGATGCAGCCTGACTCGGCGCTGAGGGCCTGCACCACGCCGCTGGCGCTGCCCACGAACAAGTTGTCATCGATGACCGTAGGCTGAGCGAACGCTACGATGTCGCCGTCGAATCCGTAGGCCCACTTCAGCTTGAGCCGCCGAACCTGGTCGATGGTCAATCCTGCCGCTTCGCCGGATTGGTAACGCGTATTGGTGAGACCGGGACTCCATCCGTTCCACTGCACACGCGGCGCGTTCGAGAGCTTCACGCTCCGGTCGGCGCAGTAGGCTTTTGCGGGAGGCTCTCCGCTGGCGGCAGCCGTTCCGAGGAAGGCGGCCACGGCCATCCGATCCTCCTGTCTTAACTTGGAGGCGATATTATTCATTACGCCGAAATCGAGGGCCCGTTGAATGCGCGTTGCCGAAAGCTTCTTCAATTCATCCCGCGGCGGGACGCGCGGGCTGCCGGAGTCGTGGCATCCGGCGCAGCGTTGCTGATATACAGCTTCGCCGGAGACCGGGGCGGCTGCGAGCACAGGCACGAGCACTACGGAGGCCAGCAGAATTCGGAAATGCATGGGCAATATTCTATCCCGGCCGGTGATCCGCGGTGCGACGGATATCGGAATTCGATCTCAGTCACAATAAGATATGCGCATCCAGCCGGTAGAGACACCGGGACAGGTGGCGGAGGTGCGCCGCCTGTTCGAAGAATACTGGGCCGCGTTCGGATTTACCCCCTGTTTTCAAAACTTCGATGCGGAGCTCGCCGGGTTGCCGGGCAAGTACGCGCCGCCGCAAGGCCGGCTCGCCTTAGCGCTCGTAGATGACGTGCCCGCCGGATGCATCGCGTTACGTCCCGCCGATTCCTCGCGTGCGGAGGCCAAGCGGCTTTACGTGCGGCCCGAGTTTCGGGGCCACGGTGTGGGGCGCGCGTTGATGGAATGGATTATCTCCGAAGCACGCGCCGCCGGTTACCGCGAGCTGGTGGGAGACACGCTACCGGTGATGCAAACTGCGTTGGATATGTACGATCGCATGGGGTTCGAGCGGTCGCAGAGCGATTCGGAAACGATCTATCTGCGACTGCCGCTATGCACGAAGCGCTCGTCGATCTCCACCTGATAGCCGCTCGCCAGCCGGTTCGTCTCGTTGGCCATTCCCACAACAGCCATCAACTCGGCCAGCATGCGGTCCGTCATCCCTGCCTTGCGCGCGCCGGCGGTGTGTGACGCGATGCAATAGGCGCACTGATTGGTTGCGCTGACGGCGAGGTAGATCATCTCTTTGGTAAGCGCGTCGAGTACCCCGGGTGCCATGATCTCTTTGACACTTTGCCACGTTCGCCGCAGCGTGGCGGGGTCATGCGCCAGCGCCTTCCAGAAGTTGTTGATCCAGTCGGTTTGGCGCGTGGTCATGATATCGTCGTAGACCGCGCGCACTTCCGGACTCGCGTCCGCGTATTCAACCAGTCCAAGTGTGGCCATGCGCCCATTGTCGCGCGAAGGATGGGATTCGCAGCTTTTGCCACGCGGCCAGGATATCGCAGCGCTCCGCGAGTGATATCCTCAGGAAAGACCATGTACCGGCAGATCCTCTGCGGCTTGGGTTGCGGCCTCACATTTCTCGGTGCGGTGTATGCCTTTCAGCATCCCTTCCGCGAACTGCCTGCCGTGGAGTACAACGATTTTCCGCTGCCTCCGGACTACAGCGAGAAGACGGAATGGGTGTTTGCGCGCCTGATGTTTCCCCCCGGGCCGCTGGATGGCTACAGCCGCACGGGCCGCTTTACCGGCGATTTCCGGCTGGGACGCTCGCTGTGGACACAGGATTACCCGCGAGCCGACCGCCACTTCGCGCGTGCGTTGCGCCGCTTGACGCGCATCCATGTCCGCTCCGCTGAACAACCCGTGCTACTGGAAGATGGGGATGCCTTCGATTGGCCCTGGCTCTATGCTGTCCAGGCGGGGGAATGGGGTCTGACCGAGGCCGAGGGAAAATTGCTGCGCGAGTACCTGCTGCGGGGCGGGTTCTTCTTTGCCGACGATTTTCACGGACCCGAGGAATTGGCGGAATTCGTAAAACGCATTAAGTTCGCGTTTCCAGACCGTCCATTGGTAGACATTCCGAATGACGATGCGATCTTTCACATCCTCTACGACGTGAACGACCGTTTCGTGATCCCGGGCGCGGAGCATTTGCGTGAAGGATCAAAGAACGGCGGGACGGTGGGCCACTGGTTTGGCATCTACGACGATAAGGGCCGTCTCATGGTGGTCGCCAATTTCAACCAGGATACGGGCGATGCCTGGGAGTGGGCTGATAATCCGCGCTATCCGGAGAAATTCTCAGACCTGGCGATCCGTCTCGGCGTGAACTACACTACCTACGCCATGACGCATTGAGGAGCCCGCTTAACGGTGCGCGGCCTGATAGTGCTGCGCCAGCAGATCGCCGCCCCAATCGCCGTTGAACTCTCGCCAGACGCTGTGAATGTGGTTGGCGTTGTCCTGAGTCTTATCCAGTTCGATGAGGAACTGGGCCGTCTGTATACGGTAGTAGAGCGGTTCGCCGCGCTTGGTGCCGCCGGCCCAGGCGAAGAAGAGGTTGGCCTGGTTCTTGCGGTACTCGTCCATGCGCATGTCCGCCGCCGGCTGCGCGAAATTGGAGGCATACTCGTTCACGAGCCGGCCCAGGATCTCTTTCTGCTTCGGCGTCATCTTGGCAAACGGAAGCCCGTTAGGTTGTCCGCTGAGCGCAGCCTTGCGCGACTCCGCGGTAATGATCTCCTGAGGCGCCGTCTTATCCACGATCGCTACCGCGCGTTGCTCGTCGGTGAGGGACTGCACCAGTTCGAGAGCGATATCTTCTTCACGCATGAGCGCGCGTAAGCCGGCGCGCGGGCCGCTCTTCACTTCCGCGGGATTCGATCCGAACATGCTCGGGCTGGCCACCAGGTTTCCATCGACCACTGTGTAGTTGATGCTGACGTGATGACCCTCGAAACGGAAACCCCATCGGCCCTTCTCCGCCGGCTCTCCGAATATGGACACGAAGTACTTATCGGGATCACGCTCGGGTCCTTTATCCAGTTCCAGATCTTTGAGCACCTGTTCCAGGCTCATGATCGTATGGGCTTTAATCACACCTTGTGTGGAGAGGCCCGCCGAAAGCAGAGCGTCGGCGAGGTGCTTTTGTTCCGAGTTCATCTCACGCAGGGCCAGGCCTTTGCGCGGAACAGGAGTGTAATGAAAGTTCTGCCGTTCGTCGCTATCGAACCCAATCGTGGTCTGCGCGCGTTGTGCCGGTTTGAGCGCGGCCAGGTAAGCCTTGGCAGTATCCACCAGGAGGCTCGCCGTTTGAGTGCGCTCATAGGCTGCCGTCAATAGCCCTACCGCACAAACGATCAACAGCAGACGCTTCCATTCACGCATAGTCCGTGCCCTCCATCCGTAAACAGGAGTATACATCGGGTGGATGCCGGTGGGAATGGGGATGGGTTCACCCACCGAGCCGCGTTATTTGGAACCACTATGTTCCGAATGCTCACCATGTTCGGGCTTGGCAGCCGCACCTAGCTTGATGCTGGCGGCGGTCAACTTGCCGGCCGTCTCGGTCGCGTCGATGACCACGCGGTCTCCCACTTTCATGTCGCCGGCCGCAACGTTCTTGTTGTCCCGCGTATATGTCGTTTTCGGAGTCAGATCGACATGGGCGGTCTTCTTGCCGGTGGTCTCTACAGTCACCTTGTCGGCCGAGACCTGGGTCACGGTTCCCATAACGTGTTCGAATCCGCCGTGAGCGAAGGCCACTTGCGCTCCCGCCACGAGCAGGAACAACACGGATACTGCGGTCCCCTTTCGGACACGATCAATGATGGTGGTGCGAGTGCTCTGCTGATACATCGGTGTTATCTCCTTTTAAGAATCGCTCCTCTTCGGATTCTTCCTGTAGTTCCGCGGGAGTCTTAGGGTTCATCTTCTGCATAGCGTGCTCTTCTTCATCTGAGACTTGCGGCAGGTGCCGGATGAACCGCACCAGCTTCCAGGAATCCGCTTGCGATTTGGCACTGCCGTTGCCCCACGCCGGCATTCCCGTCAGCCGGATACCGTTCTCGATGATATAAAACAGTTCGCCGTCCGAAAGCTTCTGGGTTGCATCCTGACGCATATCCGGGGCCCGGGGATACAGGTTTTTGCCCATTTCGGTGTTTCCACTGCCGTTATTGCCGTGGCACGTCGCACAGTGGTCCGCCCAATGCGCACGCCCTTCAGCGATCACCTCAGAGGTGTTTGGTTCGGGGTTCTGTTGCGACTTCACATTATCTGAAGCGGCGAACTTGCGAGCCCTCGACGCCAGAAATCTCTCCAGGGCGGTCGGTTCCTCGCGAGCACTAAAGCCCCGCGCAGTGGTCCTCAGCATCACGATAGTGCCGGCGCTCAGTATCAGGATCACGATGGCGATGCCTACGGCGAGTTTCACGGATACCCGGAGTATACATCGGTGGGGGCGGCCATCAAAATGCAAATTCCAGCGCTAGTCGAGGCGACTTGATTTATCGGACCGTACGCGTGATTTTTCGGGCGAAGGCTGAATGGGAGCCATCACGGGCCTTGTAAGCACTGATCACAACGTGATCGCCATGCTTGACGGAGCCGATTTTCCAGCCGCGCAGAATCTGTGCGTTGGGGCTACCCATCTCGACGTCCCAATTCACGGTTTCGTTGCCTGTTTTCACATCGACAAAGAAGTGCACGTGCGGGTTGCTCCAGTCCGTCTTGGTAATCGTGCCATCAAAGGTAGCGATTTGGTGCGGGTCGTACTCGGCTTCCAGGCTGTGGTGTGCCAGGGTGGGCATCGCCGCAAACATCAGAACCCCGAGCGCGAGCGGGATAGCTCGTTTGGGCTGCATAATTCCTCCGCATGCACGGACCAGCCGCGCATGGAGATCTCCCCCGGAACTATAGCTGACTGCGTCCGCCAAATCAAGGGCAGCCTCAACCTCGCGAACCCAGCCATCTGATAGAGTAGGGGGTACTGGTGAGAGCCCCTGGCGCAATCCTGAGCACTGCCGCCCTTCTTTGGGGCTTGTATCAGGCGCCGTTTCTCCATATACATCCGGAGGACCTCGATCATCCCCCGGTATCGGCGCCCGTGCATACGCATGTGCACGGTGTTGCGGCGCCCGGCGTAGTCATCGACGCATTCACGGCCGATGACGACGCGGTCGATATCGGTTGGAATCCGCAGCCGCCTTCGTCCGCCGGCTTCGATGCTCCTGTGGAGGTTTCGGAAGCGCTGCCGGATTTGCCTCTCACGCGCGCATCCGCGCCGGTCACGGTTCCGCGGCCGAAGGGACACGATCCGCCGGAGGCCACTCCGAAACAGCCTCGAGCCCCTCCCGCCTAGACCTTCCATTCCAGGCGCACAGGTTTCGTGTGCGCATTCTCATTTTGTTGGAAGAGGAAAGGTCGATTTCATGTTATCTCCGCCGGGATGGCTGGCTTGCTGCATCGGGCTCGGTTCCGCATGCGGCCCCTCTCTAGCGCAAACAGAGTGGTCCGAGCCGCAGATCATCGAGAGGTTCTTGGCGCAGAGTCCCCAGACCCGGGAACTGCGTGCGCGTGTGGCGCTCGCCGATGCGGAAGCACGTGTCCGGACAGTTTACGCGAATCCCTCGGTTTCCTATTCGCAGGAGGGTGCGGGCTTCAACCAGTTTTTTGAAGCATCGCAGCCGATACCTCTGAGCAGCCGGGTTCGTTATCTGCGCCAGGCAGGCGCGGCCGCGGTCTCAGCCATGGAAGCGAATCGCGACGCGGCCCTGTGGTCGCTGCGCAGCGATCTGCGGATCTCGTTCTTCCGGATGCTCGCGGCGCAGCAGCGCGCCGGTTTGCTCGAAAGCCGGATCGGCGAAGTAGAGCGGCTCGTGCGGATACTCCGCCAGCGCGAGGAAGAAGGCGAGGGCTCGCGGTATGACCGCCTGCGAGCCGAGCGGGACCTGGCCGAGTTGCGTACCGATGTCACTACGGCGCGCTCGCTGCAGGTGGCAGCCGGGGCGCGTCTGGCCGCCTACCTACCCGAAGATGTCCGAGTGGCTGTGGTGAGCGGAGACCTGGCCGTGCCTCCGGCAATTCCTGATCCGGAGGAGCTGGTTCGCCGCGCTCTCATCGCCCGGGCGGATTATCGTGTCGAACAACGCAACCTGTTTCGTTACGAGATGGAACAGCAGGCCGCGCGGCGGCTGCGGGTTCCTGAGCCGGTGGTCACCGCAGGCGTGAAACGCGCCGATGTGACTGCAGGAACCGGCCCGGATCCGTTCTCCAACATAAGGCGAACAGGCGTTGCCTTTGGAGTGAGCGTGCCGCTTCCGGTGTGGAACAACGGGCGGTACGAGGTGGCGCGGTATCAGGCCGAGCAGGAACAGGCGAGCGCGCGGCTGGCGGTACTGGCGCGCCAGATCCGCGCGGAAATCCGCGGCGCGAACGACGTTCTGGCGCTTCGCCGCGACGCCCTGGCAGCGTACGAACGCGAGGTTCAACCCATTGGCGCAGAGCTGATCCGCATCACGCAGACCGCATATGAAGAGGGCGAAATCGGAATTCTGGAATTGCTAGATGCGTTTCGCCTGAATGGCGCCGCCGCTTTGCGCCGGCTCGACCTTTCCGCGGGCGTGAAAGAGGCATTTATCGAATTGGAGCGTGCGGTGGGTCAGGAACTGCCCGCCCAGGAGATCCGGCCATGAACAGAATTTCGATTGTGATCGGAGCCGCGGTGCTGTGTGCCGCGTGTTCCCGAAACCCCGAGGCAGCCGCGCCCGCGGCCAAGCCGGAAACTCCCGAGCCGCTCAAGGCGACCGTCTGGACCAAGGGCGGCGAGCTCTATCTTGAATACCCGCCCCTGGTGCGGAACCGGAAGGAGCGGTTCGCCATTCACCTGACGCGCCTGACTGACTTTCGTGCGGTAAAGGACGCCGCCTGCGAAGTGCATCTGGCGGCGCCCACTGGCCAGGAATTGTTCCCCTGCGATCCTTCGACGCATCCCGGCATCTTCGGAGCGAATGTGGAACCCAAGGCTGCCGGTGAAGCACGGCTTAGCATCGTAGTTCATGGGCGGGACTTGAATGAAACGTTCGACGTCGGCCCGGTCAAGGTCGCCACCGATCCGGCCTCAGCCGAGAAACCGCCGGAATCGAAAGAAGAGACCATCGCGTTCTCCAAAGAACAGCAATGGGCGCTGGATTTCGGCACGCAAATCGCTTCCGAACAAAACCTGCGGGATAACCTGCGGGTTGCCGCTGAAACTCTGCCGCGCACCGGAGGTGAAGCAGTCGTAATCGCTCCGATCGCGGGGCGGGCCATCGTGGACAAGACCTTCGCTGTCGGCACCGCCGTGCAGCAGGGCGCCGCGCTGGCGAGCATTGTCCCGCCCACCACTGCCGCGGGCGATCTGGCCGGTCTGCAGCTTGCCGAGGCCGAAGCCAAAGTTGCACTGGAACAGGCGCAGCGCGATCGCGCGCGAGCCGAACGCCTGTTGGCCGCGGGAGCGGTTCCCGCCCGCCGCGCCGAGGAGGCGCGCACGATCGAAGCCGCCGGCCGCGCGAGGCTCGAGGCCGCGCAAACGCGGCTCGCGCAATACGATGCCACCCGCGCCGCCGATGGCGCGGAAGCCGGGGTCAAGCGATTCATCGTGCGTGCTCCAATCAGCGGTATCGTTTCGGAATCCAGCGCCGTGAGCGCGACCAACGTCGAACCCGGAACGGTTCTGTTTCGAATCGTCGATATCGACCGGCTGTTCGTCAGTGGCGTGGTCCCGGAATCCGAATTCTCAAAGCTGCGCCAGCTTTCGGGGGCCGAAATCGAAATGCCCGATAACGGCCGGGTGCGCGGCGTCAGCCGGCTTGTGGCTATCGGGCGTCTCGTAGATCCGGAAACGCGCACGGTCCCGGTAACATACGAAATCGATAACGGCGATCGTCGTCTGGCGGTGAACCAGACGGTCTTTCTTCGGCTGCTGCTGACCCCGGCCGGCATGAAGCCCGCGCTTCCCGAATCCGCGGTGATTGATGACGCCGGGCGCCCGGTAGTATTCGTGCAAAGAGGCGGCGAGACGTTTTCCCGCCGCCCGGTGACGCTGGGTGTGCGGCAAAACGGGCTGGTGCAGGTGCTGGAAGGCATCAATCCCGGAGATCGCGTTGTGACCAGGGGCGCCTATCTGATCCGGCTGTCCACCATGTCCAGCGCGGTGCCGGCCCACGGGCACGTCCACTAGGGGAACGATCATGATCGATAGAGTCATTGGCTGGTCGCTGCGGTACCGAATTCTGGTGATCACGTTGGCCGCGGCCTTTCTCGGCTGGGGCGGCTACGTGTTGCGCGACATGCCGCTGGACGTCCTCCCGGATCTCAGCGCACCCACGGTTACCATCCTGGTGGAAGGCCATGGGATGGTTCCTACGGAGATGGAATCGCTCGTCACTTTTCCCATCGAAGCGGCACTGAACGGCGCTGCGGGGGTGCGCCGTGTGCGGTCCGCCACCGCAGTCGGCTTGGCCGTGGTCTGGGTTGAGTTCGATTGGGGACAGGACATCCAGCGGGCGCGGCAGATCGTGACGGAAAAGCTGGCTCTGGCCGGTTCGAGCCTGCCGCCGGAAGTCGAAGCGCCTTTCTTGGCGCCGGTCTCCTCCATCATGGGCGAGATCATGTTCGTGTCTCTGGAATCCGAGCGGCATTCGCCTCTCGACGTACGCACAGTTGCCGAGACCGTGCTGCGGCGCCGTCTGCTGGCGATTCCCGGCGTTTCGCAAGTAATCGCGACGGGCGGCGGTCAAAAGCAATACCAGGTGCTGGTCGATCCGATCGAGTTGCGGGAACACAATGTGACGCTGGGCCAGGTGGAGGACGCGCTGCGCCGCGCCAACCGCAATTCGTCGGCGGGTTTCCGCGTGACCGGAGGCCAGGAGTATCTCATTCAGGGTCTCGGACGCGTTTCGAACGAGGACGAAATCGGCAACATTGTGGTGGAGTCGCGCGGCGCCCGGCCCATCCTCGTGAGCAATGTGGCGCGCGTCCAGATCGGCGAGGCGCTGAAGCGCGGCTCGGGGTCGCACAAGGGCTCGCCTGCCGTGATCCTGGGGATTCAGAAGCAGCCCGGAGCCAACACGCTGGCCCTCACGCGCCAGTTGGACGCGACGCTCGACGATATCCAGCGCACGCTGCCGCCGGGCATGACCATCGACCGGCACGTCTTCCGCCAAGCCGATTTCATCCAACGCTCGCTCGACAACCTGGCAGCCGCCCTGCGGGACGGTTCCCTCCTGGTTGTCCTCGTGGTGCTTGTGTTTCTGGCTAACCTGCGCGCTTCGGTGATCACGCTCATCGCGCTGCCAATCTCACTCATGGCAGCGGTTCTGGGCATGCGCTACCTCGGGTTCACGCTCAACACGATGAGTCTCGGCGGGCTGGCGATTGCAATCGGCGAACTCGTGGATGATGCCATCATCGATGTCGAAAATGTCGTACGGCGGCTCCGGGAAAATAGCGGGCTGCCGGATTCCGAACGGCGGAGTCCGCTGGAAGTGGTGTATCGGGCCAGCCGCGAAATACGCGGTTCGGTGGTCTTTGCCACCGTTATCGTGATCCTGGTATTCCTACCGCTATTCGCGCTCGAAAGCGTGGAAGGCCGGCTGTTGTGGCCGCTTGGCTTCGCCTACATTGTGGCGCTCACGGCATCTTTGGTGGTTGCGCTTACGGTGACTCCCGCGCTGTGTTCTCTCTTACTGCCCAAGGCGAAATCGATTCTCAGAGGCCGCGAACCGTGGCTGATCCGGATTCTTAAACGCATTTATCGCCCTTCGCTTTTTTTCTCGCTCGATCATCCGTGGCTGGTGTTATGCTCCTCGGTGCTGCTGTTGATTGCCGCTGGTTTCGCCGTCTCTCGCATGGGGCGCTCGTTCCTGCCGGAGTTCAACGAGGGGAGCCTCACGGTGAGCGCCGTGACCATTCCCGGCACCAGCCTGGCGGAATCGGACCAGCTCGGCACCGCGCTGGAAAAGATCCTGCTGGCGGTTCCGGAGGTGGTTTCCACGGCCCGCCGGACCGGCCGCGCTGAGCTCGATGAGCACGTGCAGAGCGTGGAGTCCGCCGAAATCGACGTCGATCTCCAGATGGGAAAACGAACGAAGGCCGAGGTCCTCGGGGAGATCCGCGAAAAGGTCAGCCTGCTGCCGGGCACTAACGTAAGTCTCGGGCAGCCGATCTCCCACCGCATCGATCATATGCTTTCGGGCACGCTCGCCAATATCGCCGTCAAGATCTTCGGCGACGATCTGCGCACGCTGCGAGCTCTCGGCCGCCAGGCGCAGACCGCTATGGCGGGTGTTCCCGGCGTGGTGGATCTCGCGATGGAACAACAGACGGACATTCCGACGCTGACCATCCGTCCGGAACCCGCCCGCGTCGCGCGTTACGGCCTGCCCGCGGGGGAGGTCGCAAGCCGGATCGAGACGGTGCTGCTGGGGACGGAGGTCGGGAGGGTCGTCGAAGGTCAAGTCAATTTTCCCTTGGTAGCGCGGTATGGGGATCCGCGCCGTCCCGGCGATGCGGAAGATACCCTGGCCGGCATTCGCGAAATGTTGCTCGATACCCCGGCCGGGCCGCGGATTCCGTTGGCGAGCGTCGCCGCCATTCAAGAAGACCGCAGCCCGAATTTCATCATGCGGGAAGGCGTTCAGCGCCGCATTGTGGTGCAGTGCAATGTGGCGGGACGCGACTTGCGCGGCACGGTGCAGGATATCCAACGGCGTATCGGCGAGAGTGTGAAGCTGCCGCAAGGGTACCGCATCGAGTATGGCGGTCAGTTCGAAAGCTCCGAAAGGGCCTACCGCCGGCTGATCCTTTTGGGGATCGGCGTCATTGTTTGTATATTTGTGATCCTGGGCAGCGCCTTTTCGTCTTATAAAGACGCGCTCATTATCATGCTGAATCTGCCACTGGCCTTGGTTGGCGGGGTCGCCGGAGTATTTCTCGCCGGAGGAGTGCTGTCTCTGGCTTCCATCGTCGGATTCATCACGCTATTCGGCATCGCAACGCGCAACGGCATTATGATGATCTCGCACATTCGAACTCTGTACCGGGAGGAAGTCTTCGACCTGCGCGCGGCCGTGATGCAAGGCGCTTCCGAGCGTGTGGCGCCCATCCTGATGACGGCGCTCGCCGCGGGCTTAGCCCTGGTACCGATCGCTTTGGGAATGGGCAAGCCCGGCAGCGAGATCCAGGCGCCTATGGCGATCGTCATCTTCTTCGGGCTCCTGACCTCGACTGCGTTGAACATGGTGGTGGTGCCCGCAGCCTACTACCGTTTCGGGCCCAAAGCGCCGCCGCAGGAACAGCCGGAGTTTCAGAGTGGCGAACCGAATCTTATGACACAGGCGTCAACACCGCCTGCGGAATTTCCATCGTCGTGATTGGTTGGGCCACTGCCTTGAAGTCGAACCACTGCGCGATCGTCTCGTCCGGCGTTCTGCGGCGGGCCATGATGATGCGCCGCGCGGCCATCGCCCGCCGGGCGCATTGCCGAAGTTCCCAGAAGGCCCGCAGAGAGGCCGGTTCCACCAGCAGACAGCCGCCGACTACGACCAGATCCCGCCAGAGCATGGACCACCAGCAACGCCGGAGCAGGCCTGGGGTGGCGTTCTTGATGCGTAGCAGAAACCTGTTTTTCACCGAATGCATGTTGATGACCGGCGAGACCGAGCGCCGGTTCTCCGGTGAAACCGTCCGCACGTGATGCGCGACGGCCGATGGCGTGTAGATGCAGCGCCACCCCATGAGTTGGGCGCGCCAGGCAACGTCAGCATCTTCGCGATACGTGAAGAAATCGGGGTCGAAAAACTCGCCATCGATCGAAATATCTTCGATCATTTCGCGGCGGTAGAGCGCCGCCGCGGCGCTGGCGCCAAACACATACTCGCGGCGCTGGAAGCGGCCTTCGTCCAGTTCGTGCCAGCCGCGGTCGAAGTGGCGCATCGCCGGGGTAAAGTAGATGCCTGTCGAATCGATTCGCGGCTCCGGGAGTGGTGTGAACCCGGGACCAATCGAGAGGAGCTTGCCGCTCACCGAGCCGGCCCGCGGATCCAGGTCGGCTGCTTCGATGACGCTCCGGAGAAAGCCCGGCGTGAGCAGAACGTCGGGGTTCAAGGCCAGCACCCAGGGTGCGGACGAGTGTCGGATTGCCAGGTTCTGCGCCGCGGCAAAACCCAGGTTGTGGCGGCTGCGAATCAGACGGATCCGGCGCCGAAAGGGTGACAATACTTTGAGCGTGCCATCCGTGGATGCATTATCCACCACCACGACTTCCAGGTGTACTTCATGCTGGCTCAGTACAGCTTCCAGACACCGCCGGATGTAGCGGCGACTGTTATGCGTCACGATCGATACGCACACCGGCGGCACGGACATGGATACTCCAAAGACCCGCATAAACGCCGTTCCACTACACTGAAAAATGCAAGCTCCAAAAAAAATTTGCATTTGGTGTAGTTGAATACATGGGTCGCCGGGTCTTCCGAAAAGAGGGGATGTCGACTTTTTCCATCGGGGAAGAGTTGGTGGGCCTCGCCCGCCACGAACGCGCTGAAGATCGACTTCAGGAACTGGTCGTGCGTCTGTTCGAAGAAGCGCGCGATGATGTTTACCGGTATTTGCTCACGTTGGGCCTATATCCCCCGCAGGCGCAGGAAGCCACGCAGGAAGTGTTTCTCCGGCTGTATGTCACCCTGCGCAAAGGTGAGAAGATCCACAGCCCCAGGGGTTGGATCTTTCGCGTGGCGCACAACCTGGGCCTGAAGATCCGCGCCCATCAGGATTCCGAGCTCCCATTCGATCCGGATCTGGAAAGCCGCCTGATGGTTTCCAGGACTAACCCGGAACAGCAACTGGCGGAGCGGGAGCGCAGTTTGCGATTCCACCGTGCTGTGGAAGGGCTTTCCCCGCAGCAGCGGCGGTGCCTGTTTCTGCGCATGGAGGGTTTGCGTTATCCCGAAATCGGTTCAGCGTTGGGGATCAGCGCGTCGGCTGTAGGGGAATTCCTACGAAGGGCCATCGAGAGGCTGCGGAAGGTGCGCGATGAGTAACCCGGAAATGCGCCATCCCGAAGCCGAACTTCTGCTGCAGTATCTCGACGGCGAACTGCCCGGACGCCAGGCGCGGCGTGTGCGGCGGCATGTGGAGGCCTGCTGGCAGTGCCGCAGTGAACTCGATGAATTGCAAAAGACCGTCGGCGCGTGCGTGCGGTACCGCCGTGAAGTCCAGGATCTATATCCACCGCCGCCCGGCCCGTGGATGGATCTCACGCGTGAGTTCGAACGGGAGGATGCCTCACTGGAACCGGCTCCGCTTTTGCGGCGGCCCGTGTTCCGATGGACGGTGCTCGCGGCCACGGCAGTGTCGCTGGTCGCCGCGACCCTCACCCTGCGCACCACGATCTTTCGCTCCCATCAGCAGACCGTCGCCAATCCTGACGCACGGTTGCGTCGAAATCCAGCTTCTCCCGCAAGCACAATCGTGCGGACGGACCGGCAGGGTCCGTCCGCCGGCGGCGATCTGCCGGTGTTGGCTGGGAAGCCAGCGGACATCTCAGACGCCAGCAAGGAATTGCAGGTTGTAGCGGTCCTGCACCAACTAGGTGCGGACTTGGGAGAACCCGTGGAAGTAAGCCGCGACGCCGCCGGAGTTGTGGTTAGCGGAACCGGAGTTTCGCCCGCGTTGCGGGAAAGGATTCGCGGCGCTTTGGCCGCCCTCCCCGATGTGGTCGTCCGATTCTCCGAGCCCGAAGTGGCGCCCCTCGAGCCGCCTGCCGCCGATACCAAGGAACCTGCCCCCTCCCGAACATCATCGTTGCCTGCCCGTCTGGAGGCGCAACTCGGCGGGCACGCGCAATTCGAAAACTTCAGCTCGCAACTTCTGGAGCAGAACGAGTCCGCCATGTCCCGCGCGTATGCACTGCGCAGGCTGGCGCAACAATTTCCTCGCGAAGCGGAGAACCGTCTGAAGGCCGAAGACCGGCGGCTGTTGCGGAATATGGCGCGGGAACACGCCGAGGCGCTGGGTCGTGAAGTCGCGGCGATTGAGGGGGCAGTCTCTTCAGTTCTGCAACTCCTGGGCGGTTCCCCGCAGAATGCTCCCGAAAGCGGACACCCTGCCGATTGGCAAGGTGCGGCGGATGAATTGTTCCGTTCGGCGCAGCGGAGTGAGACGCTGTTGGCGGCCCTGCTGGGCGCTTCCACGGCCGACGTGCCGGCCAACAACATTCCTTCTCAGCTTTCCGCGGCAGTGGCACAGCTTCAGGCGGACGTGCAACAATGTGAACGGCTTCTGACGCAATAAGGAACTGCCAATGCCCCGCGGGCGAATGGTTTCGCTCATTGCTTTTGGTCTAATCTGCGCGGCGGGGGCGCTCGCCCAGTCGTCGAGTTCCCTCCACGGTCACGTAGTCGACCCCTCCGCCGCCGGCGTTTCCGGAGCGGCCATCTCAGCAGTCAATGAAGAAACCGGCTTCCGGCGAAGCACACACTCCCAACCCGATGGCAGCTACGCGGTGGGCTCGCTGGCTCCCGGGTCGTATAAACTGACGGTGCAAAAGACCGGTTTCCGGACTGTCATTCGTTTCCACGTTGGCGTCGGGCGGGAACTGCCCGCGCGGGCCGATTTTGCCCTGTCCTTGGGGAGCATGCAGGAGACCATCACGGTGGAGGGTGGTACACCCTCGTTGCTTCGCCAGGATGATGCCTCGGTCACTACCAGCCTGGCGCAGAAGGAAATCGAGAATTTGCCGCTGAACGGTCGGGGCGTGGCCGGACTGCTGGAACTGGCGCCCGGCACGAACATTGTCTCTGCGACACGCGGGGATGCCGGCCAGTTCGTAGCCGATGGGCAAAGGGCAAATACGAACTACTTCACAGTGGATGGCATCTCGGCGAATAACGGTGTTAGCGCCGGCGGGTTGCCCGCGCAGACCACCGGTGGAACTCTGCCTGTGATGAGCGCATTCGGGAGTCTGGATTCCCTCATCTCGCTGGAAGCGGTGGAAGAGCTTCGCATCCAGACCTCGAGCACCGGCTCGGAATTTGGACGGCTGCCCGGCGCCAGCGTGGCCATCGCCAGCCGGTCGGGCACGGACGAGTTTCATGGATCCGCGGCATTCAGTTTCCGCCACGAACGCCTGGCTGCTAATGACTGGTTTGCCAATCGCGCCGCGGAACCGCGTGTACCTTTGCGTGAGGAGAATGGGAGTGTTACGGCGGGTGGTCCCTTGCGGCGCGGGCGCACGTTCTTTTTCCTTTCTTTCGAGAGAATGGCGCTGCGCCAGCCGTTCGCATGGATGGAGCCGGTGCCAACCGCGCAGGCAAGGGCGAACGCGCCCGCCTGGGCTCAGGCGGCCCTCGGACTCTTTCCCGCTCCCAACGGTCCCGCGCTCGGCCGCGGCCTGGCAACCTGGAACGGGCGGAGTTCCCGGCCAGCGCTGCTGGATGCCGGAAGCATCCGCTTGGATCATGCGCTCACAGACCGTGTGACGTTGTTCGGCCGCTATAGCGATTCCCCGTCGAGAAATGAGTTCGGTAGTACGCAGGTAAACCGGCTGGATTTCCGGTCCTGGAGCGCCACCGCGGGAGCGAATTGGCGCCTCGGTCCGGAAACAGTGATCGATTTTCGCGCGAATCAATCGGCTACCTCCGCGCATTCGGCGTGGAGCGGAGCTACCGGGTGCGAATTGCAGCCCCTGGCGGCGCAGTTTCTTCCGGGGGGCGACGTGCCTTCCTGCGATTTTCTGGTGCGTTTTTCCATTGGCGGTGTGGGGCAACTGGTTTCCGGCCGGGAAGGCGACCGCCGGCAACGCCAGTTCCAGCTTCTGCAATCGGTCACCTGGAAGCATGCTTCGCATACTGTGCGGGCGGGTGCGGATTTCCGGCGCATCGTGCCCGTGCGCCGCGAGTCCAATGCCAGCTTGAGCCTGATCGCCGATAGCCTCTCCGCTCTCGCCAACAAAGGAAGCCTCTGGGTAGCGAATCGAGCGGCGCAGAACGGTCTTACGGAAGTGCGCGAGTTTTCGTTATGGGCGCACGATAATTGGCAGATCACGCCCCGAGTCACCGTAATCGCGGGTTTGCGGTGGGAATACAGTCCTGCGCCGGTTCCCGCGGGCGGAGTCAATTTTCTGAATCCATCGACCGAGACGATTCAAGCGGAAACCCGGCCGCTTTGGCCGCGGCCGTACGGGCACCTGGCGCCCCGGCTGGGGTTCGCGTTTCGTCCCGACAAGAGCGGCAGAACGGTCATCCGCGCAGGCGCGGGGCTCTACTTCAATTCCAGCCTCAGCATCGCCACCGACGTGATCAATAACGGACCGATGAACGTTGACTACTTTACCAGCGGCCGCTTTGGATGGGTTTCCGGCCTTTTGAGCTTCGGATTCCTTCCCGATCTCAGCCTGCCTCGCGTGGTGCAGTGGAACGTCTCTGTGGACCACTCATTGAGCGCGACGGATTCGATTTCGGTGGGCTACGTGGGTTCGGCGGGAAAGCAATTG
>PSRJ01000056.1 GCA_003175985.1 Terriglobia bacterium | reverse complement strand
TTGTGGGCGTTCCCGAAGTGGATGCTGCCGTCGATTGCGTGGGCTTCGAAGCCCGTGGGCACGGCAAGGATGCGGTCGTCGAGCGGCCCGCTACGGTGCTCAACTCGGTGATGGAACTCACCCGCGCCGGCGGATCCATCGGCATTCCGGGCCTCTATGTCACCGGCGATCCGGGCGGTATCGACGATAACGCCAAGATCGGAAACCTCGGAATCCGCATCGGGCTCGGCTGGGCCAAGTCGCATAACTTCGCCACCGGCCAGTGCCCCGTGCTGCGATACAATCGCCAATTGATGATGGCCATTCTGCACGACAAGGTACACATCGCGAAGGCTGTGAACGCCACCGTCATCACACTGGATGAGGCGCCGCAAGGCTACAAGGATTTCGACAAGGGCGCCGCGAAGAAGTTCGTGATCGATCCGCACGGGACCGTAGCGAAGTCGTCGAAGTAAGGATGCAAGCAATCAGCAGTCAGCTTTCAGCCAAGCTGAAGGCTGATTGCTGAAAGCTCATTAGAAAGGAGCATTCAGATATGTCCACCACGCGACGTTCATTTTTGGCTGCGGGCGCCGCCGCCCCGTTCGTATGGGCCGCCAGCAAGACTGACTCCAAGAACCCCATCCTGGGAGAGGGCGCACACCAGTACGAAGCGATTCACGACTGGGGCGAGCTGCCATCAAACATCAAATACGGCAATACACACAGCGTCGTCGAAGACTCTCAAGGGCATATCTACATCCATCACACCGTGCATGCCACGAGCGAGACCCCCGATGCGGTAGTCGTGTTCGACAACAAGGGCAAGTTTGTCCGATCCTTCGGCCCCATGTTCAAGGGCGGCGCGCATGGGATGCACATCAACAAAGAGGGTAAGACCGAGTATCTGTACTTCTGCGACGAGAAGCATGGGATCGTCACCAAGCGCACTCTGAAGGGCGAAGAAGTCTGGACGATGGGCTACCCGCAGGATTCCAAGATCTACCAGAAGGGTCCTGGCTCCACAGGTCCGGGTGGGGCCGCCGGCCTGAACTACCGGCCCACCAATATCGCCATCGCGCCAAACCTCGATTTCTGGATCGGTGACGGCTACGGCTCGTATTACATGTTCCATTACAGCCAGAAGAGTTCCACGTCTTACCCGACACTGGTGAACACGTTTGGCGGCCGGCCTGCGCCGCCTCCGGGAGCGGAAGGACAAGGCAGAGGGGGCCGCGGCGGTCCTGGTGGCGGTGGCGGTCAAGGCCGTGGTCCGGCCGCGGGCCCCGTTCCGGCGCCCATCGAGACCATGAATAACCCTCACGGCGTTTGGCTCGATACGCGCGACTCCGCCAAGCCGATCCTGCTGGTGGCGGACCGCGGCAACCGCCGCATCGTTCGCTATACCACCGACGATAAGCCCATCGACATCATCGAAGGCACGCTGGCGCCTTGCCACTTCCATCAGCAGAAAGACCTGCTGGTGGTGCCCGATCTGCAATGCCGGGTCACCCTCCTTGACGGCAATAACAAGGTGATTGCGCATCTGGGCGACGGCGCATACGCCGGCAAGCAGAATCAGCTCCGCGTCACCGAGAAGCGGTCGGATTTCGAACCCGGCAAGTTCATCACGCCTCACGGCGCCTGGTTCGACCATGCCGGCAACATTTATGTGACCGAATGGGTGGAAATCGGCCGCGTAACCAAGCTGCGTAAGATCGCGTAACGCCGATGCTTCCCGAACTGGCGGCGGAGTTTTTCGGAACCTTCATCCTCATCGTCTTCGGCAACGGCATCGTGGCCATGGTTGTTCTCTTTGGCCACGGTGTGCCGGGCGAGATTGTCAACGGCGGTTACACGAACATCACTCTGGGCTGGGGTATCGCGGTAACCATGGGCGTATACGTTGCCGGGAAAATCTCGGGCGCTCACATCAACCCGGCCGTGACCCTGGCGGTTGCTTTCTTCCGCGGCTTTCCCTGGCGCAAAGTAATTCCCTATTGGATCGCGCAGGTTGCGGGAGCGTTTCTGGCCGCCGCCCTGGTTTACTGGAACTACAGGCCGCAGTTCCACATTGCCGATCCGAGCCTGGAACATACGGCCGGTGTATTTACCACGTTCCCCGCGTTCCCCGAGCTCCTCTCCGCGGGTTTCCTGGATCAGACCATCGGCACCGCGCTGTTGCTCTTCATGATCTTCGCCATCATTGACGAGCGGAATCAGCCGCCTCAGGCCAACCTGACGCCTGTGCTGATCGGCGCGATCGTCGTTGTGATTGGGATGGCGTTCGGCGGCCTCCACGGTTTTGCCATCAACCCGGCGCGTGATTTCGGTCCCCGGCTCTTCACCGCAGTAGCCGGGTTCCGGAACAACGGTCTCACCGATGGCCCTCCCGTGTTTTGGGTCCCCATTCTCGCGCCCCTGCTGGGTGGAGTGATCGGCGCCGCCGCATGGGATTTCGGCGTGCGCAGGTTCCTGCCGCCGGTGAAGAGTTAGGAATACCGCCTACCGCGGCTCCATTCCTTTAGCCTTGTACACTGCTGCTGCCTTCGCTCCGGTCAGAGACTGCAGCAGCGCCTTCCCGGCATCGGCGTTCGCGGCTTTGGTGCTGATGCCGCCGGCGAAGTTCACGTAGTTTTGCAGTTCCGCCGGAAACGGCCCGACCAGTTCCACACCCGGCATCGGCAGGATTTCGCTAATCAAGGTCATGACGATGGCGGCCTTGCCCGCGGCGACATTTTCTCCCGCTGCAACCGACCCCTGCGTCAGCAGCGTCTTCGGCTTCGCGTCCGCCGCGATTCCCATTCGCTCTTCCATCTTCTCGATGTATGTGCGGCTCGCCCCATCCGCCGCATAGCTAATGGATTTGGTGTCTTGCAAAGCTTTCTTCAAGGCTTCGGATGTGCGAATATCCGGCTTGGGCGCGCCTTTCCGCACACCAACGCCGATTCCACAGCGGGCCAGGTCCGTTCGCGAATTGGCCGCGACTTTGCCCTGCTTGATCAGGTCGTCGATGGCTCCGGTGGTCAGCAACGCCACATCGAACTGTTCCCCTGCAGCGACCTTTTCCATGATCTGCGTCGTGGACCCGAGTTGAATCTCCAGCGGATGCCCGATGGCGCGCTCGCACTGCGGCCTCAGTTCCTGCACGACCTCCCGCACGCCGTTGGATACGAGGACGCGAATGGGGGTCTGAGCGGAAACCGGGTTTGCCAAGAACAGGCCTAACCCCAAAATCGTGAGCGCGATTGAGCGTATCTTCATTTGACCGTCTCCCTTATGCAGGTTGGATCGTATCACAGCTACGGCGCTACCGCTTGCTTACGCGCGCGGCTCAGAAAACCGAGCCGCGACCGTGAGGGAGCGGTGCTGCAGCCTACGGCGATAGCACTTTGCCGCGCGTTTCCGGCAGCAAAAACGCGGCCACCGCCATGGTCGCATAGGCGAGCGCCGCGAAAAGTCCGATGGCGTGGCTCAGCGAGACCTTCGCCGAAAGGAAGCCGACTAACGTAGGAAACATGGCTCCCGTGGCTCGCCCTATGTTATAGGCGAATCCCTGTCCCACGCCGCGTACGCGCGTCGGGAAATGCTCGGTGAAAAATGGCCCCATCGCGCTGAAAACACCGGATGCGAAGAAGCCCAGCGGAAATCCTAGAAACAGCATGGCCGTGTCGCCGAACGGCACCGTTGTGTAGATCACCGCGATCGTTCCGGCGCCTACCGCGAATGTCAGAAACGTGAGGCGCCGTCCCGCACGGTCGGCCAGGAAACCACCGGCCAAGTAGCCGAAAAAGGCGCCCGCGATCGACACCACCAGGTATCCCGCCGAATCCAGAACCGAGAGGTGGCGCTCGGTGCGCAAAAACGTCGGCAGCCACGTCGTCACCGCGTAATACCCGCCCTGGGCTCCCGTCCCCATCAGGCCTCCGAGCACTGTGATGCGCAGCAACGGCGGCTGGAAGATCTCCAGGAACGATGGCTTCTCTCCGCGAGCCGCCAGCCGCGACCGCGTCTCCACGTAAACGGGCGGTTCTTCCACATAGCGCCGCACCCAGAACACCAGCAGCGCCGGCGCGATTCCGACCAGGAACAGCGCGCGCCACGCAGTTTGCGGCGGAAGGATTGAAAAGAACAAGGCGTACAGCAGCGCGGCGGTTCCCCATCCTACGGCCCAGCCGCCCTGCATGATCCCAAGCGCTTTTCCGCGATGTTCGGCGCGGATGACCTCGCCGAGCAGCACGGCTCCGGCTGCCCATTCCCCGCCAAAGCCCAGCCCCAGCAGGGCGCGCGCCGCGAAGAGTTGCGCGAAGTTTTGCGCCAGCCCGGAAAGGAACGTGAATCCTGCAAACCACAGGATGGCTATTTGCAACGTGCGCACGCGGCCGTAGCGGTCCGCAAACCATCCAGCCAGCCATCCACCCAGCGCGGAAACCAAAAGCGCTGCTGTGCCGAGAACTCCGGCTTGCGCACGCGTGATCCCCCATACGGTGATCAGGGCCGGGATCACGAAGCTGTAAAGCTGCACATCCATCGCGTCCAAAGCCCATCCGCCCGCGCAGGCCACAAAGGCATACCGTTCGCGGGGAGCGAGACTCGATACCCAGCCGACGATGCCCGGGCGCTCGCTGACTACGGGTTCGATTCCGGGTTTCATAACCGCGTCTCGGATTTTAGCAATTTCGGAACATTTTCCGCCGGGCGGCGTATCTACCTGCGATGGCCTCATTTCTCAAACAACTGAGCCACATCGTACGGCGGCTGATGCGTTCTCCGGGATTCGCGGCGATCACGCTCATTACGCTGGCCATCGGCATCGGCGCCAATACGGCGATTTTCAGCGTCATCAATGCGGTCCTGCTGCGACCGCTTCCATATCTCGAGCCCGGCCGGCTGGTTGGCGTTTGGCACACGGCGCCCGGCGTGAATCTCAAAGAAGCAAACGCCTCTCCCGGGTGCTACTTCATCTACCGCGAAGCGAACCGCACCTTCCAGGATATCGGCTTGTGGAACGACGATTCGGTCAATGTTGTGGGGCTCGCCGAACCGGAGCAGGTGCGTGCTCTGGGTGTGACCGATGGCATCCTGTCCATCCTCGGCGTCAGGCCGGTGATGGGCCGCGCGTTCTCGCGCAAGGACGATCTGCCCGGCAATCCCGAAACCGTGATACTCAGCTACGACTACTGGCAACGGAAATTTGGCGGCAATACGTCGGCTCTCGGCCGCCGCATCATGATCGATGGCAAAGCCCGCGAAGTGATCGGTGTGCTTCCTCGAGGCTTCCGTTTCCTGGACCGGAATCCCGCTATGCTTCTGCCGTTCCAATTCGATCGCAATAAGACCCTGCTGGGGAATTTCAGCTATCAGGCAGTGGCCCGCCTGAAGCCGGGTGTCACGCTGGAACAGGCCAATGCGGACGTGGCGCGCATGATTCCGCTCATGCTCTCCGCCTTCCCGCCGCCCCCCGGAATCACCCTCAAGATGTTCGAGGACGCGCATCTCGGTCCTAACGTCCGGCCCTTTCATAAGGACCTGGTCGGCGATCTGGGAAACACACTTTGGGTTTTGATGGCCACCATCGGTATGGTGCTGTTGATCGCATGCGCGAATGTCGCCAACCTGCTGCTCGTGCGCGCCGAAGGACGACAGCAGGAACTCGCCATCCGCGCGGCGCTGGGAGCTGGTTGGGGACAGATTGCGCGTGAGTTGCTTTTGGAAAGCGCCACGCTGGGCGTTATGGGCGGAGCACTCGGCCTTGGCATTGCCTACGCCGCGCTGCGCGTCCTGGTGGCGATCGCACCCGCGAATCTGCCGCGCATTGATGAGATCTCTATTGACGCGCCCGCACTGCTGTTCACCCTCACAGTCTCGCTACTGGCGGGGCTCTTGTTCGGGTTGGTTCCCGTGTTCAAATATGCGCGCGCCCACCTGGCCGGCGCTTTGCGGGCCGGCGGCCGCAGCTTGAGCCACAGCCGGGAACGGCACCGCGCGCGCAACGTGCTGGTGGTGGCGCAGG
>PSRJ01000004.1 GCA_003175985.1 Terriglobia bacterium | reverse complement strand
CCCGCCGCAGGATGCCATCCTGCCCCGCAAGCGAACGCCACGTATGATACGTCCAGTACGGGTACACGGCACGGCCGGTAACTGCTTAGAAACTCAAGCCAACGCTCACTCTCTCCGCTCGCTACCGTAAGAGACTTGCTGCTCCGCCTGATCGCGCCAGACTAGGTGAGGTCGCGACTGGGGGATCAAATCATGACACGAATATCGAAAGCTTTGGGAACGTGTTTCGCTACCGCTCTGTTTTTTGTGGCGCCCTGCGCCTTTGGGCAGACGGTCACAGCCACATTGACAGGCACGATCACCGACGGTTCGGGAGCTGCCATCCCCAATGCGTCGGTCACCCTAACCAACCAGCTTTCGGGAGACCTCCGCAAGACAGCCTCCAACGGTGCGGGCTATTATTCGCTTCCCGCGGTTCCCGCGGCCACGTATTCCCTCATCGTCGAAGCCGGAGGGTTCCAGAAAGCGGACGTCAAGGGCATTGTCCTCAACAGCGCGGATCAGCGCAATGTGAACGTGACTCTGCAAGTCGGCTCCCTGAGCGAGACGGTTGAGGTACAGGCAGCAGGGGATCAGTTGGAGGTCATCAACTCCGGCGAAAAATCACAGTTGCTCGACACCGACCAACTGCAGCACATTGCGGTCGTCGGACGCAGCGCGGCGGAATATCTGAAGATCATGCCCGGCGTGACGCAAACCACCGGCGTCACCAACGCTGCCGGCTTCACGGGTGAAGTGATCGGGATTAACGGAACCGGCAACGCCGGGCGCCAAAGCGCGGTCGGCGTCTATTCGACCAATGGCACGCCCACGCAGGCCACCGAGATTACCTCCGATGGCGCGCACACCTCCGATCCGGGGTGCAATTGCGGGACCCCGGTTAATCCGAATCCGGAAATGCTGCAGGAAGTGCACGTCCTGCAGTCCGCCTTCTCGGCGGAAAACACCTACGGACCCGTCGTGATCAACACCACCACCAAGGCGGGCGGCTCACAATTTCACGGTGAATTCTATGATTCCGTCCGGAACTACGTTCTGAACGCCAACGATGCCTCTAATAATGCCCGAGGTGTCCGTCCGGATGGTTCTCTAGTAGCGCCCCGTCCGCAGAACGTCTTTAACTTCCCCGGCGGTAATATCGGTGGCCCGGTTTTGATTCCGGGGACCCGTTTCAACCGGAATCGAGACAAGCTGTTCTTCTTCAGTGGATTCGAATACTTCTATCAGAGCCTCGTAACGGCCACCATTACGGCCGTCGTTCCCACGGCGGCCATGCGCGCGGGCGACTTCTCACAGGCCTCGATCAACACCCTGAATCCGGCGGCGGGAGTCGGCGGCGGAATCAAGCCGGTTAACGTGGCTTTGTTCCCTGGAGGCATCATTCCAGCATCCCAGTTCGATAAAGGCGGGAGAGCGCTGTTTAACCTCTTGCCTGAGCCGAACGCGGATCCTTTCGTGGCCGGCGGGTACAACTACGTGCGGCAGGCGCCCTTCCAGCAGAACGGCTGGCAGATGGTGCATCGAATCGACTACTCGATCAGTGACAATACGAAGCTCTTTGTCCGCTACTATCACCAGCAGGAAGTTCAGAATTTCCCGATTTCGTTGTGGGCCAGCGGCGGGGTGGCTCCTACGCAGGTGCCATACCCTACGCCAGTACTTGGCAATAACTTCTCCGAATCGGCATCCTCGAACCTGACCCACGTTTTCAGCCCTACGCTGACCAATGAACTGGTTCTGGCCTACACCTGGGTCTCGTTCCCCAACACGCTCGAGAATCCGGACCTCGCCAAAAACAGCACGGTCGGCTACCCGTATCACGGCGTCTTCAATAATGGCGCTCCTTATATCCCGAATTTCAACGTCAACGGACTGGCCAATGTGGCGCAGAATGGCGGATTCGCTGTGGCAGCCGCGAAATACAATGGCGTCTATTTCGCCAACAAGCCGCTGGCCAGCATTGGCGACAACGTCACCAAAGTTTGGAGATCTCACACCTTCAAGATCGGTACGTACAACGAATACTATGGCAACATCCAGCCCCCGGGTAGCCCTGTCCAGGGAGCGATTACCACCACGGCCAACGATCCGAGCGGCTCTGGTAACCCGCTGGCTGACCTGCTGCTGGGAAACGTCGCCACCTTCAGCCAGACCAACTTCAATCCCAACCAGCGTGTCCGCTCCATCATCAATGAAGGTTACGTGCAGGATAGCTGGAAGATCAGCAGGCGCCTGACCATCAATTACGGCATTCGCTTCCAGCACGATCCTTTTGGGAAGGATTTGTCCGGAGTCGGCCACGCCGTCTTTGTCCCCGCACTCTGGAAGAATGACCCGAATGTCTACCTGCCGGGCTTCACCTGGACCGCTCGGGATCCGAACGTCGCCAATGAAGGTTACAACACTCGCGCCGTCTACCTCGCGCCGCGCTTCGGCGAAGCCTTCGATGTGTTCGGGAATGGCAAGACGATCATCCGCGGTGGCATCGGTTTGTACCGGTATCGCGGACAGATTACCAACGCCGGCGGCACCACAGGCTTGGTTCAGCCGACGGGTTCCACTACCTACAGCCCGCCCACGGCTCAGGGCACGACTCTGGCCCGGCTGGACACGCTGACGGTGCCGTTCATCAACGGCCAGAACGTTTCGCTGCTCGGTATTCCGGACAACATCAACTCCCAACTCTCGATGGTATGGACGGACAATTTCGGCATTACCCAGAAGCTGCCGTGGAACTCGGTGTTGGAAGCTTCCTATGTCAATACCATGAGCCGCCATCTTACCGAGCAGATTTTTAATAACGTCAATGCCGTTCCTTACGGAGCCATGCTGGCCACTCCCAACGCCAGTAATCTGCTTTTCCGCAAATATCCCAACTACCAGGACATCACCATCCAGGATTGGGACGCTTTCTCGGATTATCACGCGCTGCAGACTACTTTCCGGCACCGCAGTTCGCGATACCTGATCAGCGCCAACTACACTTACTCGAAGGTAACGGGCAACCTGGCTCTGGGCACGATTGCAGCCAATGGAGTCACGATTGGCGACGGATTGAACCCGCGGAATGATCATGGCGCGCTGCCATTCGATCGGCGCCATTCGTTCAACCTGGCCTACTCGGTCGATCTTCCCACCGTACGCAGCGGCAATCGGTTCGCCGACGGCATAGCGAACGGCTGGACGATATCGGGGATTGCGCAACTCCAGTCGGGCGCGAATCTTCAGAACGCTACCAGTTTCGGCATTACGATGCCGGCGGGCACTACGACCCAGATTGGAATTACCGGAACTCCGGATGTGGCGATCGCTCCCGTGCTGACCTGCGATCCGCGCAGTAACCTCGGGCCGAATCAGTTCCTGAATCCCAGTTGCTTCACGCTGCCCACGCCGGGTCACAACGGCACGTTCGTAATTCCGGAAACGTTCGGCCCCAAATTCTTCAACACCGATCTATCGCTCTTCAAGAACATCAGGTTCGCGGAACGGAAGAGCCTCCAGTTGCGTGTGGAAGCGTTCAACTTTCTGAATCACCCCAACTACACCTTCGGACTGGATAACAACCTCAACCTGGCGTTCAATGCGGCGGGCAAGGAGACGAACGCGCTGTTTGGAACCACAACCACCAAGACAGGTCACCGCATTATGCAGTTCGTAGCGAAGTTCTATTTTTAGTGGCTTTTGTGGGGCAGGATGGCATCCTGCGGCGGGCTGGCACCCCGCCAGGCCACTGCGAGGATTAGACTCATGCTGAAGAAAACCTTCCTGATTGCGTGCGCAGGTGCCTTGTGCCTGACCGCCGCGACAGATCCGGTCGTCGCCGTGACCGGTGGCAAAATAAAGGGCCGCCTGCAGAATCCCGGCGCGGTGTTTAAGGGGATCCCCTTCGCGGCGCCCCCGATGGGCGACCTGCGCTGGAAAGAGCCGATGCCGGTGAAGCCATGGGCGGGCGTGAAGGATGCGGGGGACTACGGGGCCCCTTGCGCTCAAGTCAATAGCAACTGGAACCAAATCGCCTCCGATAAGGGGCAGGAAGACTGCCTCTTCCTCAATGTATGGACGCCGGAGTGGCCCGCGAAGACGCCCAAAGCAGTCATGGTTTGGATTCATGGCGGCGGCAACACCGGCGGCTCGGCGCTGGGCGCCGGCGGCATCGAACCTCCTTTTGACGGAGAGAAGCTGGCGCGCCTCGGCGTTGTGGTGGTGACGATCAATTACCGCCTCGGCTTGTTTGGTTTTATCGGGCACCCCGAACTTACGGCCGAATCCCCCAATCACGCTTCCGGGGCCTATGGGCTGCTGGATCAAATCGCCGCGTTGAAGTGGGTTCGCGACAATATTGCGCGTTTCAGTGGCGACCCGCGCAACATCACTGTGTTCGGCCAATCCGCGGGAGCGCAGGACATTAGCATTCTGGTGACTTCGCCCTTGGCGAAGGGCCTCTTCCAAAAAGCGATCACCGAGAGCGGCACCCCGATGATCAGCGACAAACGCTTGCAGACCCCGGCACAAATGGAACAATTGGGCGTTGCTCTGGCAGAGGTGTTGCAATCGCCTGCTACGGGAGCGGTGAAGTACCTTCGAAGTCTGCCCGCGTCCGGCATCCTGGCCGCCACACCCGACTTCCGCAAACGGCTGAATGGCCTCATTCTCGATGTCGGCATGGATGGCTACGTGACACCCGAGTTCTCACCTGCCGTTTACCGCGCCGGCAGAGAAGCGCCTGTTCCGATGATCGTCGGCAGCAACGGGCGGGAAGGGGGACCCGCGGGCGCCGCCGCCAAGCGGTCACCGGAACAGATGATCGCCGCGCTACAGCAGCGCATCGAAGCTTCGTATGGCAAGTATCCTGATTTGCTGGCGCGTGCCCTCCAGAGTTACGGAATCAGCGGAGGCGAGAACCATGTCTCCACTTACCCGCCGTACGGACCCGTCGAAACGCAATTCGGCACCGATCTTTCGTTTCGCTGTCAGGCGGTCGCCCTTGCGGGCTGGCATAGCGGCGTGGCTGCCACCTATCAGTACGAGTTCACGGGTGGAACAGCCTCTCATCCTCCTGTCCACTCCGCAGAACTGAAGTTCGTGTTCGGGCTTTTAGAAGATCAGGAGTCCGATGCACACCTCCGCAAGCTCTCCGAAGACATGATGCGGTACTGGACCAACTTCGCCAGGACGGGCGATCCCAACGGCCCAGGCCTGCCGGTGTGGCCGAAGCATGAGCTCAACACTCGCCAGTACATCGAACTCAGCAACGAAGGACCGGTGCCCAAAGCCGAACTCCGTAGGGTGCCTTGCGGGTTCTATGTCGAGAAGCTCACCCGGGACATCGACGCTCGAAAGCAATAACACGAGGAAGGAGCATACCTTGAAACCGGCTTTGAAAAGCACTCTCGTATTGGTCTTACTCGCGGTTTGTGGGGCGGTCGCTTGGGCCGCCGGGGCCAATCCTGTTGTCGGTGTGACCGGCGGTCAAATCGCTGGCCGCTTGATCCCACCGGGCGGCGCTGCGTTCAAAGGAATCCCTTATGCGCAGCCTCCGCTCGGCACGTTACGGTGGCACGATCCCGTTCGTGTAAGTCCGTGGAAGGGAGTGCGCGACGCCGGGAGCTTCGGAGCATCCTGCACGCAGCAAATATCGACCTGGAACAGCCAGGAAGCGCAAGGAAATCAGGAGGACTGCCTTTATTTGAATGTCTGGACTTCCGAATGGCCTGCCAAGTCGCCCAAACCGGTAATGCTCTGGCTTCATGGTGGCGGCAACACCGGCGGGGCCGCCTCGGTGGACTACTTCGATGGAACCTCCCTGAGCCGGCGCGGCGTGGTACTGGTCACCATCAATTACCGGCTGGGCCTTTTCGGGTTCTTCGCTCATCCCGGTCTGACGGCGGAATCGCCGCACCACTCTTCGGGAAATTACGGGTTGCTGGACCAGATTGCCGCTCTCCAGTGGGTGGATGCTAATATCGCGAAATTTGGCGGCGATGCCAAAAACGTCACCGTATTTGGACAATCGGCCGGAGCCGTGGACACGGGTTATCTGCTGGCCTCGCCGCTTTCCAAAGGCTTGGTTCACCGGGCCATTCAGGAGAGCGGCCCGCCTATCCGGGGAGCAGCGCCGTTAGCCCAGGCCGAACAACTGGGGAGCAATTTCGCTGCGGCCATGAAGGCTCCCGCCGGCGGCATAGACGCGGTGAAGTTCTTACGGTCACTTCCGGCGGCCGAGCTGCAGAAAGCCGCTGTCGCCGCCCGCGGAGAGAGCGGTCCGCCCATGGGACCGCTACTGGATGGCCATGTCTTGCCGGCCTCGGCCGCGCTGATCTTTGCGACCGGCCATCAACTGCCGGTGCCGCTGATCATCGGGAACAACGCGCGCGAGCAGGGCGGACCTAATTCACAAGAAGCATTGAAGAAGGCCATCGCTGGGAATTTTGGCGCTGACGCCTCGAAGGCAGAGGAATTCTATGGCGTTGCGAATGGTGGAAACGGCAAGGATGACCCGTTATACGGGCCGGCCGCCATTCAATTTTCGGCCGACACGCGCTACCGCTGCGGCGCCGTCGCCGAAGCGATCTGGCACAGCGACCGGAAACTTCCGGTCTACGAATATCAGTTCGATCCTGCCATCGCCGGCCGTCCCGCTACGCAGCATTCCGCCGAGCTCCCTTTCGTTTTCGGTAATCTGCTTCCGGGTGGATTCCTCGGAGGCCCGTTCGGCGAAGCCCACCGCAAAATCTCCAACGACATCCAGGAATACTGGACGAATTTCGCCAAAAACGGCGATCCCAATGGCGGCAGTCTGCCTGCATGGCCGAAGTTCGATGCCGCCGCCCGCGCCTACCTGGAATTCACCGATAACGGACCGGTAGCAAAGGAAGGTCTCCGCAGGGCGATCTGTGACCTTTACATCGATGCCCTGAAGCAGGATCTGGCTTCGCGATAGGAGCGCCCTTGGGGTGGCGCTCGCCTAGCGCAGCAGTTTCGAATTTGTGAGACACTTTCACCGAAAGAATAGTTAAAGCAGAAGGAGGCCTATGACCAGACGTTCAGCGAATCGCAGCCGCGGTACTCTTCGCCAGCGCCACGGCCGTGTGCGGTATTTGCCACGCCCAGCCGTTCAAGGTAGAGAAATTCGATATCAAAGGTGATGGCGGCACCGACTACGTGACCGTCGAACCCGCCACGGGACGTGTTTTCGTCTCCCGTGGCACGCACATGATGGTCGTGGAAGGCGCCGCCGGGAAAGTGCTCGGCGACATCCCGAACACGCCTGTCGTGCATGGCGCCGGGATCGCGACGAAAGCCGGACACGGTTTTACCACCAACGGCGGCGACTCAACCGCTATGATGTTCGATCTGAAAACCCTCGCCGAAATCAAACGCATCAAAATAAGCCAGGGCGGCCTCGACGGCATTATGTACGATGAGCCGGACGACAAGATCATTCTCACCAATCACAGCCGCCCGGTCGGCACGCTGACGGCACTAGACCCCAGGACCGGCGACATCGTTGCCACTGTGGAACTCGAAGACAACGCGCCCGAAGGTGCCGCGGCCGACGGCAAGGGGCACATCTTCGTGAATAACGAGGTGAAAAACACGATGCAGGTGATCGACGTGAAGACCTGGAAAGCGGTGGCCTCGTGGCCGCTTGCACCTTGCGAAGGGCCCACAGGCATCGCCTATGACAAGGCATCAGACCGAATCTTCTCCGGCTGCAACAATACCTCAGTCGTGGTCGATCCGAACAATGGAAAGATCGTAGCGACGATCAAGAACGGCACCCGTGTGGACGCCCTTGCATGGGATCCGTCGAAAAAGCTGATCTATATTCCCAACGGCGGCCAGGGTAACGTGACCGTGGTTCACCAGGACTCTCCGGACAAGTATTCGGTGGTAGACACCGTCGCCACTTTTCCCGGCGCGAAGACGATCACAGCGGACCCTATGACGCACAATGTTTATCTTTTTCAACCGGAACGCGGGCCGGCGCCAGCGCCCGTCGGAGATGCGGCGGCACCCGCCCCTGGGGGGCGCGGCCGCGGCCCGCAAGGTCCGATCGTTGCCTCATGGTTTATCGTCATCAGGCAGTAGCGACGATCCGCTACCAGCAGAGCTTGATCTTGGAAAGGAATCGGGAAATGTACTTACGGAGATGCATCCGCGTCGTTTTCGCGGTCTGCGTGCTGCAGTCCTTGATTGACGCCCAGGAAGTCACGCCACAAGTCCAGGGCAAGGCACGACCGCCCCAGCTTTCCAGCGAGGAGTTGGCCAGGCAGCCGCAGACACCCGGGGCTAAAGGTGATCAGGAGCGCCACTACTATTTCGCGGAAGCGAAAGTCGAATCGCCCTACCACCTATACGTGCCCCACAAATACGATGGCAAAACAAAGATGCCGCTCATTGTTGCCTTGCACGGCGCCGGAGCGCGGCAGACCTACTTCTTCCGGCCGGCCTACGGAACGCCGGAACTGCTGGAAAAATACGGGTTCATTTTCGTTTCTCCCTTCGGCTATCACGAATTCGGCGGATATGGCGCCGGACTACTGCCAAGGAATGCCGTGCCGGTGTATCCCGGTGTAGCGCCGAACCCGGTAAATCAAAGGCGCCCGCAGTGGACGCCCGAAGAAACCGCCAAAGTTAACGAGCTGAGCGAAAAAGACGTCATGAACGTGATTGCGTTGGTGGAGAAAGAATACGCTGTCGACACCTCCCGCGTTTACTTGATGGGTCACTCCATGGGAGGGATGGGAACATGGTATCTCGGCCAGAAGTATGCGGACAAGTGGGCTGGTCTGGGAGTGATGTCGGGTGGCTTCGGATACAAAGACTATCCGCTCCAGAGAATCAAGGGCATACCGCTGATCGTTTCCGCCGGTTCCACGGATACGGCGCTGCACGGCGACGAGGCGCGGGCGGAGCTCGCCCGGTTTCAGGCCGCCGGTCTCAATCCCGTTTATGTCGAGATTCCGGACGGCACACATATGTCCATGATCCCGCCCATGCTTCCGCAGGTCATCGAATTCTTCGCCACACACCATCGTTGAGAGTACCACCGCCTCGAGGGAGCAGGTACCCGAGTTGACATGCTGGCGTTCTCGTTCCGCCGAGCGGATAATGTCGAAATGAAAACCATTTCTCCCTTCTACCTCTGGAACGGCGTTGTGTTGCTCCTGGCCATCTCAACACCCATCGCCGCACAAGCGCAGCAAGTCAATGATCCATCACCGGTGGTGCTACCGGGCCATCGCTACGATCTGCCGGCTACTCTCATCACGGCGGCGCAGATAGAGTCGCACAAAAAGAGCATGATAGGCGCCAGGCTTACCGATATTCCGATGAACATGGTCAAATCGGGGGCGGAAACGACAATCATCAATTTGGTATCAGCGTCGTTAACCGTTACAAGGGCCAGAAGAACCCAAACTATGCCGTTCACGATGACGTGGCGGAGGTTTACTACGTTCTCGAAGGCAGGGGCCACATGAAGCTTGGGGGCAAAATAACCGATTGGAAGCGCCGGCCGGTCAGTCAAGGCAACGGCAGAGGTAGCGCCGGAACAACCGCCGTTGGGGCTCAGGATGTGACTATTGCTAAGGGCGATGTTCTCATCATCCCTGCCGGCACGCCTCATAAGTGGGAAGATGCCGAGGAGTTCACAAGCTATATCGTGGTTCGCGTCGATCCGGACGGAGTAGCTCCTTTGATGGCTCTAGGGACGGCGAAATTCGTGCCGGAATAGGGCTGGATCGGCGGGCCATATTTAGAGGCCAACCTGCCGGCCACCTGGCGGCGGCACCGGGATGGGTTGCGAGGAGAAAAGAAATGAAACGAAGGTTGATGTATGTTGTGCTGCTGGTCATCATGACAGCACTCTCACTGCACGATATATGGCGTCATTTGCTCAAAGTGTGATCAAGCCGTCCGGGAAAGTAATCACGTCGGCACAGTGGAAAAAAATGATTGACGACGACAGGCCGCGCTTGGGAGCCGTGGCTGGTCAGGCCGCGCGGATCTTGCCACCGGAAGCATTCGTGATTCGCCGCCGGGTCGCGGGACCCAATAACGCGAGCGTCCACGCGAAGGAAGTGGATGGCGCGGACGTGACGGAGGTCTATTACATCACCGAAGGAAGCGGCGAGCAGATCACGGGCGGCTCATTCGATCCGAAGAACCGTACAGCGGGGATTCAAGGAGGCGAAAAGTATCCATTCAAGGCGGGAGACGTAATCGTTATTCCGCCTGGAACCGCTCACTGGTTCAGCAGGATTGACGGCCACGTTACGTATATCCAGGTTCGGTTTCCGGGCAACGTGCTGGAGACCGGCAAGCCCTGAGCGAATCCCTTTCAGGCTCCCGGCTCGGCCCTTAGCGGACGGCCGTAGCGAACCTATTTGGCGGTGTACTTCGCCACCAGATCCGCCAACCCGCCGGCGATGCCCTGCTCGGCGCACCCGGGTTTCAGCCGCGAACCCAGCACTTGGAACGTGTTATGCCCGAACGAGGCGTCGTCGGGGATGTAACCCGAGTTGGCGCGGCCGTTCGCCAGCGTCACCAGGACTGTATTGGCCATCGGTGAGTGCTTCTTCATCCGCTGCGAAATCATGGTGTAGACCTCGGCGTTCACCGCCGTCAGCGCAATATCACCAATCCCTACCATCCCCAGCCGGATATTCACGGCATCACTGTCTTTGTAGTTTCCGGGCTCTCCCTCGCGGCCCGCGTTGGTGCGCTGCCGCCCGGGACAGCTAACGGACTTTTGTCCGCCCCAGATCCCGACATCGCCGTTTCCTTTTCCAGTGTTGGTCATGACGCGGATAACTTCCTCGCCGAGCAACTGGCCTTCGCTTTCAATCCAGCGCTCGAATCGATCGGCAACCTTGGGATCGAGCTTGCCATGCGCCACCTGCCCTTCGCGGAGCGGCCCCTCCACATTCTCGCGAACCAACTCATAACCGGTGATCTTCACCCCGGATTTCGATGCCAGTGCATTGGTGGCCGGGCGCAGTAACAACGGATTCTGATCACCCGAAGCACCTTGAGTAAATACCATCACCATTTTGTCGTCGAACGCCTGCTCGACGTAGCGGGACGCGGCTCCGGGGAAATCCGCGCTGGTAATACCGACCAGATAGCCGTTCACCGGATGCATGGCGTAATTCACATAGGCGGCGATCGGATCGCCGGCCGGCGTGGTGAACGACACGACGGCCACGGTCTTGTCCGAGGCGGCGTTCAAATTGGGCGCCTGGGTCCAGCGATGCGTTTCCTCGCTGACCGCATCGCGATTCACGTTCAGATAGGAAAAGCCCGTTCCGAGGCCCACCAGGGCCGGCTGGAGCCCTGCCTTAGCCTGGTGCACGGCATCCATCATCGCGGCCACCAGGGGGGCGGAGGGTTGCGCCGGTGGCGGTCCGGGCGGCGGCGGTCCCGCGGCGACGCCGCTATGCGTGTGGGTGGCCGACATAATGATGTTTTCTACCGGGCACTTCAATTCATCGGCGATCTGCTTGCTCGCGTTCATCCAGACATCCTCGGGCATATTGCCGAGATCGGCATTCAGGAGAGCCGCGCGAGTGAAACCGTTGTCGAGCACGATGGCGCGGACATAGAGGTGCTCATGCTCGTACTTCCCCGAAGGCGGATACTCGGGGTTGACCGGCGGTGTGATATCCACCCGGGCTGCGCCGGCGCGCAGAGGTCCACGGTCCGCTGCGGCAGAGGCTGACGCCCAGATTGCCAAGGTTGCGAAAGTCAAAAGCAGAAATCGAATCGTTGAATTTTTCATACGAACCTCGTTAAGACTTGGGAGTAATTTCGGCATCAGGCTACCGACCCGGCATGGTGTAGAAGTCGTAAACAATCCGCCAGGAGAACTCACGCCGCGGCTCGATGCGCCCTTCGATAAACGGCTCGGCGCAAGCGGTCGTGCGAATGGACCAGAAGTTGACACGCGCCAGCGGACGATCCGCCGTGATGCGAACACCCGCGCCGGCGGCGGCATTCTCCACGCGAATATCGTAATCGGCCGGGCTTGTTCCAAAACCTTCGATGGGTGTGCTGACGATCTGCCCTTGTTCCAGCACCTTCAAATAGGCGATCTGCCGGCCCCGCACTTCGGCCAGAGGCGCGATGTCTCGCGCCGCTTTGATCTCGAAGGGGAAGCGAATTGCCACATCCGGGCCGATGGGGCGGCCATCGATCATGAAGAAGTTGTGGTCGTAGACGCACATGTCGATTACTTTCTTGCCGGTATTGGTCAGACGATGCTCCAGCACCAGTTGGGGCTTACCGGGCGTCAGACGGACGGTCTTGCGATAGAGGTAGGCGTAGCCGCTCGAGGGGTCGGTCGCCTGTTGCGTGAACTCGACGGAATCGGCGCCCGTTTTGACCGTCCATTGGCCGCCATCCACCATCTCGTATGGAGTTGCGAAGCGGTAAGCCTTCTCTTCCGGCTTGCGGAGCACGCCCACGCCGATCTTGACGAAGGTCTCTCCGCTGTTGGCCTCCGCATAGTTCAGCGCCGAATTGCCCGTGCGAAACTCCTCCACCGGGCCCGTGATGGCGTCATGCAGCTTGGGGTCGTACTTCGGGAACCATTGGCCAAAGTAGTTGTGGCCGGCGTATTCCAGGCGGGCGATCACGCCCGACCAGTCGAAGCGCGTGCCCCGGTAATAGCCGTTCTGCGCATCAGGAAGATACAGCGTGGCGCGGACCACGCCGTTGGAGATGTCCACCTGCGGGATATCGGCAGCGAACAGGCAACTGGCCAGGACTAGAGCGATAAAGAGACTTCTCAAGATAACCTCCGTGCGGTCAGCGAAACAGCCTCGGGGCGAAGTCGTAGAGGGCCTTCCGCCATGTCTGCCATTCATGAGCCGTGCCCGGAAACTCTATGAATACATTCTTGATATGGGCTTTGTCGAGCGCTTCGTGTGAAGCCTTGGCCGAGTCATGAATCTGGTGTTCCGTCGTCCCGGCGCCCATCCACAACAAGTGGACTTTTTTGTTGAATGCCGCTGCATCGTGGAACACACCATTGTAGGCCGATGTGGCATCGAAATCGGCAGCCGGCGGGCGGCTGAAGGCGCCAATGTAAGAGAACTTGTCGAGGTTGGTCAGGGTGATCTGGAGGGTCTGGCGGCTGCCCATCGAAAGTCCGGCCATGGCACGATGGTCGCGGTCCGCGAGGGTACGGTAACTGGCGTCGATGTTGGGGATCAACTCGGTAACAATGACATCTTCGAGCGTGGAATGGGCCACCTGCGGGGCTCCCGCGGCGGGCGGTTTCTCACCTGGCCTAAAGGCATAGCCGGTCTCCATCACCACGATCATGGGTTGGGCCTTACGTTCCGCGATCAGGTTATCCAGGATGAAATTCATGCGGCCCTGACGCGGCCAGCCGGTGACGTTCTCCCCGCCGCCATGCTGCAAGTACAAAACCGGATAGCGCGTCCGCGGATTGGCGTCGTAGCCGGGCGGCGTATAGACCGCCGCGCGGCGCCATTCCCCGGTAATTCCGGAGTGGTACCAGTGTTCGTGGATCTCTCCGTGCGGCACGGCCTTGGGCAGGTAGAACTCCACGCCGGGCTCGGGCACTTCGACGGCGCTGGTTTCCTTGTTGTACCCAAAGAAGGTCTCGCTTGAAGGGTCGTTGACCTCCACGCCGTCCACCAGCAGCCAGTAGTAATGGAAGCCAGGCACGGCCGGAGGCGTGGTGACGGTCCAGACGCCATCCTTGTCGCGCACCATGTCGAAGCGACCGGCGCCGAGGCCACTGGGTTCACCTGCGGCGGGACCCGGTTGAACCTGGACCTTCTGTGCGGTAGGCGCCTTCACACGAAAAGTCACACGGCCATCGGCATGGACACGTGGATATTCGGCGGCGCGCACGTTGGTGACGGCGGGCTTGGAGTCGTCCGTGTGCTGCGCCCCCAAGAAGCAGGGGAAGGCCAGCAGAGCGAATGCGGCCATCCATCTCCGTCGGACGAGCCGCACTTCTAAACGTCGCGCGCAGTTTTCAATGGGACCATTCCGCATTGATCTCCTCCAGGGTCCGTCCTTTGGTTTCGGGGACCAGCCGATACGAGAATATCCATGAGCCCACGCTGACCACGGCGTAAATCCAGAAGGTATAGGCCGCTCCGAAGCTCTCGATGAGCAACAGGAACGTCAGTGCGACGAAAAGGTTGAAGCCCCAGTTAGCCATGGTCGCCACCCCCATTGCCACACCTCGGATGCGGAGCGCATAGATCTCCGAAATGAGGAGCCAGAAGATGGGTCCGAGGCTGATCGCAAAAGACGCGACGTAAAGCATGACGCTCCCAACTGCGAGCCAACCCAGAGCGGGGGAATGCGACCCAAGAAGGAACACCAGGCCCAACAGCGTCAAACTGGCGATCATGCCGGCTATGCCGATCAGGAGCAAAGGCCGCCGCCCAGTCCTGTCCAGCAAGCGCACCGAAAGAATCGTCAACAGGACGTTCACCAGTCCCACGCCAGCAGTGGCCAGAATGGACTGCGCGGCCGAACTGAACCCGGCGAGTTGAAAGATGGTGGGGGCGTAGTAGATGATCGTGTTGATCCCCGTAATCTGCTGAAATATCGCCAGACCGATACCCACTATGAGCGCCGGGCGGTATTCGGGGCGGAAAAGTTCGGTCCAGCGAACCTCCTGGCCCTCGTTATGCGATTCGATAAGTTCCAGTTCCTCGTCGGCGTCTTTGTGGGAACGAACTTTCGCCAGGACCTGGCGCGCCAGTCCCCGTTTCCCGACGCTCACCAGCCAGCGGGGACTTTCGGGCAGAAACACCATGCCGATTCCCAACACTACGGCGGGGACCGCCGCCAAGGCGAACATCCAGCGCCAATGCTCTCCCTCCGCCAGTGCGTAATCCGTGAGGTAGGAAACCAGAATCCCCACGGTAATGAGGAGCTGATTCATGGAAACCAGGGCGCCTCGATTCCGTGCGGGGGAAATTTCGGAGATGTACAGGGGCGCCGTATACGAGCAGACACCAATGGCGAGCCCGACGAAGATGCGGCCCACTGCCAACCAGGCGACGTTGGGAGCCAGGCCAGTCAGGAGACTGGCGACAAAGAACAGGATCGCGACGGCGATCACCATTCTGCGGCGGCCGAACCGGTCCGCCAGACGCCCACTGAAGCCGGCGCCCAAGGTCGCGCCGCCCAAAACTGCGCCCGTGACGACGCTCTGGAGCCAGGGTGACAGACTAAAATCTCTTTTGACAAAGAGCAGCGCTCCGGAAATGACACCCGTGTCATAACCGAACAGCAGGCCGCAAAGGGCGGCGATGACTGCGACTAGATAAATGAATCTTTCGCTCGCTTGCCTCGGACTCACGCTGGAAACGACACTGGCCATTTCCTTCTCCTTTGGCGGACCGCGACCCGGCGAAAGAACGGCTCATAGCGCCAAATCAGAAGGCTCATCGGTCCGCCACCTAGCTTGCGGCGAGGCGCCTCCGATTTGCAAGGTTCCTACGGTAGGGACTGAGGAACGGAATTTTAGCTTTGTATTTTCAGTGAATTCGGTGTTGGAAACAGGGCTTCCGCGCGCCCGGTAACGGACGTATAATACGGAGGTTTCCGCGTGGTGATGGCACGCGGAGAATTGTGATACATTAAGGTCCGCATGGGGATGCCAGGGAAAACCGTGGAACACGCTTCGGATCCGCCCCGTGCACGACCGGTACGCCCGGAGGCCGAGCGTAAAGCCATTCAGGAACAGTTGGGGCGGATGCTGGCGAACCCGTTGTTCCGCAATAGCCGACGCTATCCGAATCTTCTGCGATACGTCGTGGAACATGCTTTGCAAGGCCAGACTGGGGAACTCAAGGAGCGTACTCTCGGCGTGGAGGTGTTCGCACGAGAGCCCGATTACGACACCAACCTCGATCCCGTCGTACGAACCACGGCCGGAGAGATCCGCAAGCGAATTGCGCAGTATTATCATGAGCCGGGTCATGAAGACGAGATCCGGATCGACCTCCCCCCGGGGTCCTATATTCCCGAGTTTCGCGTGCCTTCGGTTGAACCCGTACCGGCGCCCGTTGCCGTGCCCGATCTTGCGATTGTTCCAGCGCGGCGATCCCCGACTGGCTACTGGTTACTCGCGAGTATCCTTCCCGCTCTTCTAATGATCCTGCTCTGGTCCAAGCCGTGGGTCACGAAGAGCACTCTGGACAGATTCTGGACTCCCGTCGTGGAGGTGTCCAACCCGGTCTTATTGTGCGTGGGCCAGCGTCCGAACGCTCGGTTTTCGCAGTCCGACTCCTCCGCCGGCAACTTGTTCCTGGCCGCCAACGAGAAGCCGGTAGACAATTCAGATTCCGCGCTCACCGCTGAGGAGTTATATCTGCAAGGGAGTCAAAACCTGACGCTGCCCGATGTCACGACGCTCGCGCGGATCGCGGGAGTTCTGCAGGCTCGAGGTAAATCCTATCGCATCCGCGGCGAGAGCATCACCAGCCTCTCGGACCTTCGGGACGGTCCGGTGGTGCTCATCGGCGCTTTTAATAATGATTGGACGATCCGCTTGACCGGCCCCCAACGGTTCAGTTTTGAGCAATCCGGTGACGTTCGTTGGATTAAGGATCACCAGAACCCAACGCGGAAAGACTGGGCCGTAAGCTTAACGACGCCCTATTTGAAGCTTACCGAAGACTACGCGCTGATCTCCCGTGTATTGGACCCGACAACCGATCGGATGGTGGTGGTGGCGGCGGGCCTGTTCGGCTACGGCACCATGGCTGCTGGCGAATTTTTGACGAACCCGGACTATCTTGCGGCCATTGCCAAAACGGGTCCCAAGAATTGGGAGCACAAGAACCTGCAGGTGGTCGTGGGAACGAAAGTGATTAGCGGCAATTCGGGCCCTCCCCGGGTAGTTGCGACCTATTTCTGGTAAGTGCGGGCCGCGACAGCCCCTGACGGGATGCCTCAATGAAACATCTGGTAGTGATGCTGGCAGCGGCACTGTCGGCGTTTGCCCAAAACTACACGGCTAGCCGCGCCTCGGACCACGGAATCGCGGTGATTCGTTTGACCGATGCCGCACGTGGGATCGAGGTGTCAATCGTACCGTCGATTGGGAACCGGGCGTATGAGATGAAGGTGCATGGGAAGAACATTTTGTTCTTCCCGTTCGCCGATATTGCCGAGTTGGAACGCAACCCGGGATTGAATGGTATTCCGTTTCTGGCTCCCTGGGCGAACCGGCTCAGTGAGCAGGGATTTTGGGCAAACGGGAAAAAGTATCCATTCAACATGGACCTGGGCAACGTTCGCGGCACTTTGCCGATTCATGGCCTGCTTTCCAATTCCGCACTCTGGGAGGTGACGGAGGCGGCCGCGGACTCGCAATCCGCGCACGTAACTGGCCGCCTGGAGTTCTGGAAGCATCCGGAACTCATGGTGCAGTGGCCGTTTGCTCATGAATACGAAATAACTTACCGATTGTCCGGGGGCGTGCTGGAAGTGCGGACCACCATCACCAACCTGAGTGCGGACGCGATGCCGCTGGTGATTGGGTTTCACCCTTACTTCCGAATTCCGGACGTCCCTCGGGATCAATGGTTGGCGCACATTCCCGCGGGCCGGCGGGTGGTGGCCGACAAACGGTTGATTCCGACCGGCGAGTATTTGCCCATGGACCTCAAGAATCCGATTACGCTTCAGGGTCTAACGCTCGACGACGGCTTCCTCGATCTGGAGCGGGACGGGGAGGGGCGCGCGCACTTCTGGATTGAATCCGGCGGCAAGAAAGTGGAAATCCTTTTCGGACCGAAGTATCCGGTCGCCGTGGTCTGGGAACCGGCGGCGCCTCCGGGGCAGACCAGGGATTTCGTTTGCTTCGAGCCGATGACTGCGATTACTAATGCGGTGAACCTGAACCACGAGGGCAAGTACCCGGACCTGCCGATGGTCCCTTCGCAGGCCCGGTGGACGGAAAGCTTCTGGGTGCGGGCGAGCGGAATCTAGCCGCCGGGCAGGTATGATACGTCCGTCCGCGCCGCTCAGGACAAATCCACGTATCCAATTAACTACTAGATAATTAGGCTCTCTTCGCCGGTCAGATACCGTAATGGTCTTGTAGAATTCCATTCCCAGCCGTAGGCTGAATCGGATCAGAACGATTTCAATCAGGAGTTTTCGCCGTATTTGCGAAGAGAGTCTTATGACATCTGAAAAGCACAACCAAACTGGAATTCCCGCCGAGCGGGGTCTGGGAAGGCGCTCGTGGTTGAAACGGGTTGCCTGGACGGGAGGCGCGGGTTATGCGCTGCTGGCGGAAGGCGAACCGGTGCAAGCCGCCGGCCGCAGCGCTTCCGAGCCGGGACCGGCCATTGTCGTGGCATCGGATGGCAAGGCTGTGACGGAGACCGTCTACGGCAAGGTTCGCGGATACTTCCGAAACGGTGTGGTCACCTTCAAAGGAATTCCCTACGGAGGCCAGACGGGCGGCAGCAGTCGATTTATGCCGCCGGTTAAGGCACAACCCTGGGCTGGTGTGCGGAGTTCTCTGTACTACGGACCGGTCAGTCCGCAGGGGTCCCCGCGCTGGCTGGTTAGTCGACGAGAATGCCTTCATGTTCGAGTGGGATGACGGCCAGCCGGGGGAAGACATGTTGCGGGTGAACGTCTGGACGCCGGGACTCGACAACCGGAAGCGGCCCGTCATGGTGTGGCTACACGGCGGCGGGTTCTCAGCCGGGTCGGGACAGGAACTGAAGTCCTATGACGGCGAGAGCCTGGCGCGACGCGGTGACGTGGTCATGGTGAGCCTAAATCACCGGCTCAACGCGCTCGGTTATCTCAACCTGGCGGCGTACGGGGAGCGGTATGAAAGTTCGGCCAATGTGGGCATGCTGGATCTGGTTCTGGCGCTCGAATGGGTACGAGACAACATCGCCAATTTTGGAGGCGACCCCGGCAATGTCATGATTTTCGGGCAATCGGGCGGGGGCAGCAAAGTCAGCACTCTGATGGCCATGCCGGCTGCCAAAGGCCTGTTTCATAAAGCGGCGATCCAAAGCGGTTCGGCGCTTCGCCAAAATACCGCGGAGGAGTCGGGGCGATTGGCCGCAGCGCTCTTGAACGAGTTGGGAATAAGTGCAGCGCAGGTGGACCAGTTGCAGACGATCCCGGCCGCCGCCTTAATGGAAGCGCAGGAAAAGGCGCTGCGAAGCGCGAACCCGCAGGCTGCCGGGGCCGGCGGCGGCGGAGGGTGGCGGCCCACGGCGGATGGCAAACTCCTTCCGGCCCAGCCGTTCGACCCTGTCGCGCCCGCAATATCCGCGAGCGTGCCGCTGCTGGTGGGCACGGTGCTGAACGAGCAGACTCACGGAATCGGTCATCCCGAGTATGAGTCCATGAGCGCCGAGGAAGTAAAGAAGCGAATCACGGATCGTTACGGAGAAAAGAGCGCGAGCATCATCGAGGCTTACCGGCGCGCCTTCCCGAAAGCCAAGCCGTTCGACGTGCTTTCGGTGATCCTGGCCGGCCCCAGCCGGCAGAACGCGGTAACGCAGGCGGAGCGGAAAACCGCCTTGGGCACCCCGCCAGTATACCTCTACTGGTTCACGTGGCAGACGCCGGTGCTGGACGGCCGTCCGCGCGCTTTCCATTGCGCCGAACTGCCGTTCGTTTTTAACAACACGGACCGCTGCGCCGCGATGACGGGCGGTACCGCGGAGGCCCGTGAGTTGGGAGGCAAGGTATCCGACGCCTGGATCAACTTTGCGCGAAAGGGCGATCCCAATCATAGCGGGCTACCCAAGTGGCCGGCGTTCTCGGCCGAAAAGGTTCCCACGATGGTCTTTGACAAGACCTGCGAGCTGAAGAACGATCCCGACGGCGAAGCTCGCCGCACCCTCCGGGGTTAACGGACTAAGCCGAGGACTTGCCAGGTTCGCAAAGGAGGCTGATGGTGAAACCTTCAGGAATTGGAGTAGTCGCCGGCGGCGTTTGTCTGCTGCTGTGGAGCGGGCTGCGTCTTGCCGGCCAACAATCATCCGGATCGATCAGTGGTGTCGTGCAAGACAGCCAGGGCGGGATAGTGCCCAATGCGCAGGTGCAACTGATCAATCAGGAGCAGGGCGCGGTGGTGCGCGATCTTCCGACCAATGCCGATGGAACTTTCGCCATTACGCCTCTGCCGCCGGCCACCTACACCCTCAACGTAGAAGCGGCTGGTTTCAAGAAATACATCCAGCGCGAGATCAAGCTGTTTGCACAGGACCGCATCGGGCTGCCCCCGATCATTCTGGAACTGGGCACGGTCGGGGAAACCGTAACGGTGGAAGCGGGCGCGGTTACGCTGCAGACCGTGAGCGCCGAACGCTCCGGCGTTCTCACCAGCCGCCAGATGGTCGATTTGGCCTCCAACACCCGGAACTTCATGGACTTCGTGAAGACCATCCCCGGGTTTAACGCCGATACGAGTAATGCCAACGGCCTGCGAACCGATCAGAATGCCATCGCGGTAGACGGCGTTTCGGTGATGGATGTCGGCAACAATAGCGCCGGCGGCTGGCGTATGAACTCCGATATCATTGCCGAATTCAAAGTGCTGACCAATGGCCAGCAGGCCGAATTCGGGCGCGCTTCGGGCTCGAACATCACGGTGGTCACCAAGTCGGGAAGCAACGCATTCCACGGAGTCGGCTACGAGTTCTATCGCAATGAATGGCTGAACGCCAATACGTGGACGAATAACTACAACGGGCTGTCGCGACCCCGCAACCGCAACAGTACGTTCGGCTTCAACGTCGGCGGTCCCATCTACATCCCCAAGAAATTCAACAGCTCCAAAGAGAAGCTCTTCTTTTTCACCAATTGGGAATTTCAGCGGCCCCGCGTTTTCGATAACCTCGTCTCTCTGACCGTGCCCACCGCAGCCGAGCGGCAGGGGGACTTCTCGGCGACGCAGGAAAACGGTAGGCCGGTGATCATCAAGGATCCCGCCAACGGCGGCGCCCCTTTCGCCAACAACAAAATCCCATCCCAACGCTTTAGCCAGTACGGCCTGCAACTGATGAACGTTTTCCCCATGCCCAACCGGCTGGGAGTGGACCCCGGCTATAACTATCAGTATCAGTTCTCGGGATCGGATAAGAGGAACGACCACACCATCCGCATCGATTACAACATTAGCGACCGGTGGAAGTTCTATTTCCGGTTGATCCAAAACAGCCGGGACCTGCTGCAATCGGGCGGGCTGAATACCAACAACACGATCGGCATCGGAGCCTTCCATGCGGCGTCGGGCGCACTTTCCGGATCGGGAAATCTGACTACCATCATCAGCCCCACTCTGACCAACGAATTCAGCTATGGAAACTCCCGGAACTGGCTGCCCAACGAGCCCGCGCCCGACAGCAAGTATCTTCGAGCCAATTCGGGAGTAAGCCTCCCCCTGCTCTACCCCGGCGCGGATTCGCTCGGGCTGATTCCCAACATGTTCTTTGACGTTCCGAATTCCCCCAACATCTATATCAGCGGAATGCCGTATGACAATGAGAACCCCACGCAGAACATTACCGACAACCTCGCCAAGTCCTTCTCCAGACATACGCTGAAGGCTGGGATTTTCATCGAGACCAGCACGAAACGACAGACCGCCACCGAAGTGAATAATGGCAGGTTGTACTTCACGCGCGACTCCTCCAACCCGGGCGACACCGGCTGGGACTACTCGAATATGCTGCTCGGCAACTACACCAGCTTCGATCAGTCCAACGTCTACCGCAAAGGCTACTACTACTACCGCAGCTTCGAATGGTATCTGCAGGACAACTGGAAGGTGCGGTCCAACCTGACGCTGGACTACGGCATGCGCTTCTCGATCCTCCAGCCCTGGTACGACCAGAAAGACCAGATCTCCAGCTTCCAAACGGCGGCCTACGATCCGAAGCAAAAGGTGATCCTGTATCAACCCACACTGGCCAACGGTGTGCGTTCCTCCTTGAATCCGCTGACCGGACAGACCGGTCCCGCGGCGCTCATCGGAGCCATCGTGCCCGGCTTGGGCAATCCCTACAACGGGATCGTCACGCCCGCCACCACGGGCGCCCCCCGCGGTCTGATTAACGGTCAAGGCGTACTCTACGGGCCTCGGTTCGGATTGGCCTGGACCCCGGCGGGAGCCGGCAGCAAGACCGTGGTTCGGTTGGGAGGCGGTGTATTCTACGAGAGGATTCAGGGGAACATGATTTTCAACCAGATCAATTTTCCCCCCGGGCTCCTGACCCCCAAAATCTACTACGGAAACCTCAGCACGATCGCCTCGTCGTCCGGGACTCTGTTCCCTCTCACCGCGGGCGGTCTCTCGCCCGAAGGTAAGACTCCCACGGTTTACAACTTCAACGTGAGCGTGCAACGGGAGTTGCCCTGGAAAGTAATGCTGGATGTAGGCTACGTCGGTATGTTGAACCGCCACGAACTGGCGCGGGCTCCCTTCAATGAAGCGCCGTTCGGAAGCGCCCGGCTGGCGCAAAACCAGGATCCCACCCGGACCGCCGCCGGAAAGCCGGGAGACAACGCTCTGCCGGTGGATTTTCTGCGTCCTTACGTCGGCTACGTGGGCACCGGCGCTTCGGTGGCTCAGTCGGGCCTGGGCTCCGGGGGATTCATCGCCACGTTCGGCGCCAGCGCCAACTATAACGCGCTCCAGGTCTCGGCGACGCGCCGCCTGGCGAGGGATTTGACACTTGGAGTAGCGTACACCTGGTCGAAGGTTCTCGGCACGGATACCGACTATTCGTTTCTGGGGAACCCAATTGACCACCGCAAGGCGGACTACGGACCCCTCACCTACGACCGCACCCAGACCATGGTCTTCAACTACGTCTACAACGTGCCGGGCGGCGCGCGGAAAGGAAGTGCTCTGGATAATGTTGCCGGCCGGGTGATACTAAACAACTGGCAGATCTCCGGTATCACCAGCTTTACTTCCGGCCAGCCAGTCACCGTAGGAGGCAACAGTGTAACGGCTCTCGGATCCTACAGCATTCAGGGAGTGGGCGCCGCAACGCTGAATAGGGAGACCAC